>NZ_JAMYKY010000012.1:0-169630 GCF_040317695.1 Mesorhizobium sp. M1403
TATGTGACTACGAGACCGGTGCCGCCCAGGGGGCCGGTCCAACGCGTAACGGCTCTAGAAGCTGATTTTCATTGCGACGATGCGGTCCCAGAACAGCACGAGCGAAATCGCCAGGCCGACCAGGGCGCCGGCGGCGATCAGGCCCAGGCCCGAGAAGAAGGCCGACCAGCCGTTGCTGCGCGCAGGGACATGCAGCGGCGGCTCGGCCTCCGCCACCAGGGCGCGTTTCAGGCCGGCGACGGCCTGCTCGATGCCGCCTTCCATCATCCTCTGGCGTTCGACGACGCGCTCGGCGACATAGCGCGTCACCTGATCGGCAACGACCTTCATCTCGGTCGACTCGGCGAGCACGACGCGGCCGATGCGCGTGTCCTTGAGAAAGCGGTAGGTGCGGCGGTCGCGTCCCATGGCGACATGGCTGACGGCGTCGATCCACAGCCTTGGCTGCAGGCCGGACGAGACGGCGAAGTCGAAACTGTCCATGTCGGTGGGTACGTCGCCGAACACCGGCGCGAGTTCGGCGGCAAGCAGATCGAGCCGCATACGATGCGCCTCGCGCATGTCGACGACGACGTCGTCGCGGTCGGCGAAGGCGTTCTTGACGTCGCGAATGGCATCGGACAGTTTTCGCGACTGATCGATCTGGGTGATGTTCTCGCCTGCATCCTTCATCGGCGTTGCCTCGCGGGTTTGGTTAACACCGAATTAACACAGCCGCCGGCAAAATGCACTTGCGAGATCGATGGGTGGGCAAGGGTTCGCTGGAGCAGCACCAGCGCCGCCGCGGTGCCTGTGCGAAGACCGATCAGCTCGCCGCAGCAGCGAATCCCGGACGAAGCCGCCTGCCGCGGCGCCTCATATTGCGACGGACGGCCTCGACGACCAGGCCGGGCGCTTCCTCGACCAGCATGTGGCCGGCTTCCAGCACGTGGTGCAGATGAAAACGCTTCGGCAGGCCGTCCGCTTGGCTGACGGGCAGCACCGCGTCGTCCGTCCCCCAAACCACCATCACCGGCATGTTCAGCGTTTCAAGCCGCTCGCTCGGGATGACACCTTGCCGATCATCCCTGGTCATGGCGGCTGCGAGCTCGACAAATGTCCCCAACTGGCCGGGACGCTGGCGCATCTCGTTGAGGAGATCGACCCGGTGCTGCGGGGGCTGGCTTTGCGGTCCCGACATGGCGGCAAGGCAGGCGCGGATTTCGTCGGTGCCGGCAGCGGCGGCGTAGCGGCGCAGCAGCGGGCCATTAATCTCAGGACCAAGACCGCCCGGTGCCAGCAGCGTCAGCGAAGCCATTCTTTCGGGCTCGCTCAATGCCATCAGGGCGGCCACGGCGCCGCCCATCGAATGGCCGACGAGATGGGCCCGCTTTATCCCGCGTGCGGAAAGGTCCGCAAGGACGGCACTGGCTGCGATCCTGGCCGGACCGCCGCCCGGAAAATCGAACGACAAGCCATGACCCGGCAGATCATAGGCCAAGGTCCGCGCGCCCGGAGCCAGAGGCGCGACCACATCGCGCCAGTCGTCGTGGCAGCCACCGAAGCCATGCAGGAAGACAATCGTCGTCGGGCCGGTGCCCCGTTCGGCAGCGTAAAGGGATCGGGTCATGCAAACTTAATGGGTTTGTGCCGGGATCAGTCCGGATGCCGGGGGGATCAGTCTTTGTGCCGCGATTGGTCTTTATGCCGCGATGGGTTTGGGGCGGTTCAATCGTGTCTGAATTGCGCTTTGGCCGTGCGGATGGCCAGTAAAATTTTCGCGATCAGCTGACGTCGTTCGCGCGCCGGAAGACGTCAGCTGGCACCGCCAAGCCCGGCGGCGCGCAGGGCCTCTACCAGTCGGTTGGTCAGATCGGCGGGATATCTGCGCTCGACGAACGTTGCACGCGGATCGGCTGCGAATTTCGGGAATTTTGTGGTCAATTCCTGCAGCAGCCTGCTTGCCAGCTTTTCGCGGCCGGCAGCGTTGGCACCGATCAGCCGCGCCGCCAGATAATGCGATTTCATTTCCGTCGTTCGCAAGCCGTCGCTGGCAAGCGTCGCCTTGTTCATGTCGCCCATCATGAACTCTCCTGCGAACAGCCCGTAATCCCACCATGTCGGATGGGCGCTGGCGATATCCACCGCGTGAGCAAGGATCGGGGTGCCCTCGCTGTACCTGCCGGCGAAAACGAGCCCGTAGCCATAGGCGGCGGCCATTGCGAGATCGTAAGGATTGAGTTCGTAGGCCTTGCGCATCCAGCGGATCGATTCCTCGGAATTGCCGATGCGCGAATTGAGATAACCAAGGGCGCGGTGCGCATAGGGGCTGGTGGGGCCCATCTGGATGGCGCGATGGGCAAACATCATCGCCTTTTCCATCGTCGCGTCGGCGGGGTAGGGGTAATGGTCGGTGACCGCCTCCAGATGCAAGGACGCGAGTTCCGAATAGACGAGCGACGACTTCGCCTCCCGGTTGGCAAGATCTTCGAGGCAGCGGTAGGCGGCTTCGTGCGTCTGCGCGTTCTGGTCGAGATAATATTTGCCGTTGAGCACCAGACACGCCGTCAGCCCGGTCTGGATGCCGCTCTGCTCGATGTAATTGTAGATCGTGCCCGAGGCGGGAAGAGCCGAGCTCAAAATGCCGGAGATTTGGTCCTCGATAGCGGTGTTTGCGCTGTCGCCGGCGGTCAGGTTGCGTGACAGCAGCACGCGGCCGGTCGCCACGCTCTGCAGCTCGAGCATAGTGTCGCCGCTGCGCGGCCCGGGCAGGACATCGAACACGAAGCTGGCGGCGTCGGTAAGTGGATCGGGCGGGCTGTCGGCATCACGACCGATGAAGTTGATGGTATCGAAGCCGCTAAGGCCGGCGCGCAGCGATGCGGCAATGCGGCGAGCCAGGTCGCTGTCGGCCTTGATGGCGATGTAGATTTGGGGGAGGTTTTCAACTGGAGGGGCCGCTATGCTGCCGGTCGCCACCGCGGTCTCGACCGCCGTGTCGCCGCCGGTCAGCAATACCACGCTGCCCTGGCGAAGGATCAGCACACCCAGCATGAGGATGACCAGCGCGATCGCCAGCCAGAAGAACTGCAAATGGCGCTGCAGTGACGGTGCGGCGGGGGTGAGCGCTGGAACGCTCAGCAACGCAGCCGGATGTGCCCGGTTGCGGGCATCCTCCAGCGGTCCGGGAGGGGCGCTCGTCGCCGCGTCCTCTGTCGCCGGCTGCGGCTTGCTCTCTGCCTCGGCCTCCGCCGGCAAGCGAATGGCATTGAGTTCGTAGGATGGAACATAGCCGCCGCGCGGAATGGCGATGCGGACCGGTTCGGCAACGCCCTCGTTGGCGAAGTACTGCTGTAGAAGCTCGCGCAGCCTGCCGGCCTGCACCCGCACCACCGCATCGGTCGACGGATCGAAATCGCCGTCCTTGCCAAAAACGTCCATCGCTATGGAGAAGCCCTTGAGCCGGTCGGCTTCGCCTGCCTGCTCGCGCTCGACCAGGTAGCGGAGCAGCTTGCGCGCGCGCTCGGATCGTCCGAACGTTTCGCTGGCCAGCAATCGCTCCAACGTTTCGCGCACTGCGGGGGCGGCAGGCGTGGTATGCTGCAAGTGTCGATCCCTTCGAATTCGGCACAGGTTGAGGTACGATCATATAGCGCTGGCGCCGCCTTACAAGCATGTGCTTATGGTGCGATAGCGTACCCACCGGATAAATATCCGGTGGCTGATGGCGCGGGCCTGGCAGTTTCGGCTAGCCGCCCTTCCGGCCGACGATGCGGTTGGCGGCCGAAACCACGGCTTCGAGCGAGGCGGCGACGATATTGGTGTTGATGCCGGCGCCGAACAGCTTGCCGCCCGGATGTTCCATCTCGACATAGGAAATGGCCGAGGCATTCGAGCCGCGCTGCATGGAATGCTCGGAATAATCGAGCACCGACATCGGCACCCCGACGTGGCGCGACAGCGCATCGACGAAGCCGTCGATCGGGCCAGTACCGGTGCCGGATATGGTCACCTCCTTGCCCCCGTCGAGGATCACCGCTTCGACCACGCGCCGGCCCTTGACCTCGGTGTCGGGGTAGGTGTGGTGGTCGAGGAACTTCAGCCGCGCGCCGGGCTGGTCGACATAGGTGTCGAGAAAGCGCTCGTAGATGCGCTTGGCCGGCACCTCCTTGCCTTCGGCGTCGGTGATCGCCTGGATGGCCTGGCTGAACTCGATCTGCAGGTTGCGCGGCAGGTTGAGGCCGTAATCCGCATGCAGCACATAGGCGATGCCGCCCTTGCCGGACTGCGAGTTGATGCGGATGATGGCTTCGTAGCTGCGGCCGACATCGGCCGGGTCGATCGGCAGGTAGGGCACCTCCCAGTGCGGCGTGTTGGCCTTGCGCAGCGCCTTCATGCCCTTGTTGATGGCGTCCTGGTGCGAGCCGGAAAAGGCGGTGTAGACGAGCTCGCCAACATAGGGATGGCGCTCGGGGATCTTCAGCTGGTTGGAGTATTCGTAGACGTCCTTCATGCGGTTGATGTCGGAGCAGTCGAGCCCGGGATCGACGCCTTGCGTGTACATGTTGAGCGCCAGCGTGACGATGTCGACATTGCCGGTGCGCTCGCCATTGCCGAACAGCGTGCCTTCGACGCGGTCGGCGCCCGCCATCAGGCCGAGTTCGGTGGTGGCGATGCCGGTGCCGCGGTCGTTGTGCGGATGCAGCGAGATCAACAGGTTCTCGCGGTTGTCGAGATTGCGGCACATCCATTCGATGCGGTCGGCATAGATGTTGGGCGTCGACATCTCGACCGTGGAGGGCAGGTTGATGATCAGCTTGTTTTCAGCCGTCGGCGTGACGATCTCGGTGACGGCGTTGCAGATCTCCAGCGCCACGTCGAGCTCGGTGCCGGTAAAGCTCTCCGGCGAATATTCGAAACGGTAGCCGCCGCCGGCCTTCGCCGCCATGTCGGTGATCATCTTGGCCGCATCGGTAGCGATGCGCTTGATGCCGGCGACGTCCTTCTCGAAGACGACGCGGCGCTGCAGCTCGCTGGTCGAGTTGTAGAAATGGACGATCGGGTTGGTGGCACCCTTGAGCGCCTCGAAAGTGCGGGTTATCAGTTCCGGCCGGCACTGTACCAGCACCTGCAGCGAGACGTCGGCGGGCACGTTGCCTTGTTCGATGCACCAGCGGGCGAAATCGAAGTCGGTCTGCGAGGCCGACGGGAAGCCGATCTCGATCTCCTTGAAGCCCATGTCGAGCAGCAGGGCGAACATGCGCGCCTTGCGTTCCTGGCCCATCGGATCGATCAGCGCCTGGTTGCCGTCGCGCAGGTCGACCGAGCACCAGATCGGCGCCTTGTCGATCACTCTCGAAGGCCAGGTGCGATCGGCAAGGCCGACGGTCGGATAGGGCTGGTATTTGCGGGCGGCGTCCGGCATGCCCTTTACCGCAGGCTTGCTGATTTCCTCTACATTCAGGCGGATATCTTCTCGTGCGTTCATCGTCGTTTCTCCCGGCGGCTCGCGGATCCAGCTTCAGGCGGATTGGTGGCGAGCGGCGCCTTTACCAGAATTTCGTTCGCTTGATGTGACGTGCCAATTTGTGACTGGCCAAGGAGCGTGCGCGTGAGCGGCAATTCGACCGCCGGGCGCTCCTTCAGCGAACCCGGCGATCGCCGATAAGGCCGAGAAGCAGCAGGGTGGAGGCAAGCGCGCGAACGGTCTGGCCGGCAATGCCGGTCGGGCGGGACGCAAAAGAGGTGGCGCGCGGGCTCATGGCGGATTTCATACAGGAGCGGGCAAAGCGAGGCAAGTGGGAGCCTCGCCGTCGCAGAAGCTGCCGATCTCCCCCCGCAAGGGGGAGATTGGATGTCGCCTTGGTTTTCGCCAACATTCAAAGTTGAGGGTGGGGCAACTTTGTTCTTGCTTTGTGCCGGCAGCTATGCTACTAATCTGGGTATGGTGCTGATTGGCGCCGAGGACCCGCCGTCGAGGCGGGTTTTTTATTTCCGGCACCTCCCAGGAGGAAACATGACCACACCCGATCCGATCCGCCGCTTTGTCGAAGCCACCAATGCCGGCGATAGCGAAGCCTTCCTGGACAGTTTCACGCCCGACGCCTTCCTGAGCGACTGGGGCCGGTCGTTCAAGGGCCGCGAGCAGATTGCGCGCTGGAACCAGTCGGACAATATCGGCGTGCAATCCAGGCTCCGCATCCTCGGCATCGCAGCGAAGGACGGCACCTGCCGCGTTCGCATCGCCGTCGAAGGCAACGGTTTCAACGGCGACGGCGATATGGTCTTCACGCTGGACGGCGAGCGTATATCGGGCCTGGTGATCAGCTGACGCACTGCCCGGCTGGTCTTTACTCCCGCAGGCTTCTCGCCACCAGCCGCGCCACGCTTGGGCCGACCAGAAGCACGATCAGGAAGCGTGCCGATTGCAGCGCCATGACGAAGGAGATGTCGACATGCTGCGCGGCGGCGGCGATGATGGCGACGCTGTCCATGCCGCCGGGGCTGGTCGCCAGATAGGCGGTCAGCGGATCGATGCCGAGCAGGCGGCTGATCAGGAAGGCGAGGCCGCCGCAAAAGACGATCAGGGCAATGATCGAGCCGACGATCTGCGGCAGCGCGCGGGCCGCGTGGCGCAAGATGGCCCTGGTGAAATTCAGGCCGATGCTCCAGCCGATCATCGTATAGCTCAAGGCGAGCAGCCAGGGCGGCAGCTGCATGGTCACGCCGAGCCCGAGATGGATCACGGTGCCGAAAATGAAGGTGCCGAGGAAGAACGGCGACGGCAGCCGGAAAAGCTTTCCGGCGAGGCCGCCGACCAGCGCCACGCCGAACGTCGCGGCCAAGCCTTGCGGGTCGACCGGCGGGAACCAGACGATGGCCGGCACCTCGATGCCTGAGGTGTCGACCCAAAGCTTGGCCACCAGGGCTGCCGTCATCGAGACGCAGATGACGCGCAGATAGAGCATGAAGGCGACGAGGCGCTGGTCGGCGCCGAAGGCACCGGCCATCAGCACCATGGCGGTGGCGGCGCCCGGCGACGAACCCCAGACGGCGGTGGTGCCGGGCAGGATGCGCCAGCGGCTGATCAGCCAGCCAAGCAGGCTGGATGCCGCGACCGTCGCCATCACGACGCCGAGGAATAGCGGCCATTCCTTGTAGAAGACGGGAAAGATATCGGCCGAGATGGAACTGGCGACCAGGCAGCCGACGACCGCCTGGGCTGAGCCGAACAGAACCCGCGGCACGCGCACCGTGGCGCCGTTGGTGCCGGCGACGATGGCCGCCAGCATCGGCCCGATCAAGAGCGCTGCGGGAAGGGCGGCGAGTTCCAGCGCGCCGGCAAACAGCACCGAGACCACCACCAGGACCGGCCACTGCCAGCCCTTGTGGATCCGCCCCAGGTGCTCGACGGCCGGCGGGTTCGGGGAAGAATCCATAGATCGGCTCTTAGACCGGTCGCGGAAAAATGCGAACCTTTTTGCGGGGGAAAAGGGCTTGGGTGGTAATGGCACCAGCCATCCGTAGCGATCCTTCGCGCCCCCCTCTGTCCTGCCGGACATCTCCCCCTCTAGTGGGGAGATTGGATGTCACGTCGGCCTTCGCCAATCTCCAAAAAGAGAGCTGTCGGCGAAGCTGCCAATCTCCCCACTTGAGGGGGAGATGGCCGGCAGGCCAGAGGGGGGCGCTGTCCCGCCGGCCTCTCCTCTATCCCGCCTTCACCGCCGGCAACCCAAACCCACCAACCGGACGCGTCTCCACCTGGAACTCGAACCCGGCGATGATCGGCCGTGCCTTGGCGATTGCCGCCTGGACTTCGGGCAGCTGCAGCGAAGCCTTGTGGCTTTCGGCGTCGGTCCACACTTCGGTCACCCAGATCGCGTCGGCGTCGGCCGGGTCGGTGGCGATGATGTAGTTCAGGCAGCCGGGCATGGCGCCGGTGCTGGCGAGCAGGACCTCCATGACCGCGTCGCGCTGGCCGCGCGTCGCCCGCATCTTGCCGATCAGTCCGTACATTCGCTTTGCTCCGTTGAGATTACGCAACCAGGAGTATGCAGTTCGCCGTCTACGGCATCAACTGGCCGCCATTCACCTCGATCACCTGGCCGGTGATGTAGCCGCTCAACAGATCGGAGGAGAGGAACAGATAGGCGCCAACGCAGTCCTCGGCGGTGCCGGCGCGGCCCTGTGGGATGGTGGCGATCATGCCTTTCATCTGGTCGTCGGTCGAGTAGCGCTCGTGGAAAGGTGTCGCGATCGTGCCGGGCGCCACCGCGTTGACGCGGATGTTGAAACCGATCAGCTCCTTGGCCATGCCGCGCGTGACGTTGGAGACGAAGGCCTTGGCGGAGCCGTAAAGGCCGGCGCCGCCACCGGCGCCGTTGCGCGCGGCGATCGACGAGGTGTTGACGATGAAGCCGCCCTGCCGCTTCAGCCATGGGATCGCCTTGCGCGAAGCTGTCAGCACCGAACGGGCGTTGAGGTCCATCACCGCGTCGTAATGCGCCTCGGTCTGCTCGGCATACGGCACGCGGCCGAGCATGCCGCCGGCATTGTTGACGAGGCCGTCGAGCCGGCCGAAATGTTGCGCACTGTCCTCGACGACACGCTCGACATCGGCGGGGATCGAGAAATCGCCCTGGGTCAGGAACACGTCGCCGCCGCCGTTGCGAATGGTCGCCGCCAGGTTTTCGGCAGCCACCCGGCTCGAATTGTAGTGCAGTGCGACGCGGCATTTCTGCGCGGCATAGGCAAGTGCAAGCGCCGCGCCGATGCCGGTCGAGGCGCCGGTGACCAGCACCGCCTTTCCGGCAAGGTCGGGGATGACCAGAGAGGGGCTGACAAGGGTGGTGGTGGCTGGCACGTCTATTCCTCCGGGGGACTCGGCCTGCTCTTCGTAGGCCCTCCCAGTCCTCGCGTTCAAGTCCGTAAAAGCCTATGGCCTGAGATAGGCGTAGCCCTGGCGCTGCAATTCGGCGAGCTTGACGACACCGCCTCTGTCGGCGGCATGGAAGCCGTCGAGCAGGTCGGCCAGGCCGATATCCATGCCGTGCATGGTGTTGGCGCAAGCGTGCGGGCTGAGCCCATCCTGGACAAGGCCGGCGAAACGCCCGGAAATGGCGGCGGATATGCCCTTCGACTTGAAGGCGGCAAGTGCTGGGCCGTGCACGACAAGCGCGATGTCGACCTTGCCGTCGGTGCCTTCGAAGTGATTCTTGATGTTGCCGAGCACGAAATTGACCTTGTCGAGATCGCTGAGGTGATAGGCGACCTTTTGCCTTTCCTCTTCGACGGGCTTGACTTCAATGGCTGCCGCCTTGGTGGGGCGCAGCCCGAAAAGCCCGGCGGCCCCGGCAAGACCGACGCGGAAAATATCGCGGCGTCGCATGGCTTCATCTCCCATTTAGCCGGCCCGCGCAAATTGCGTGGCCTCGGCCTCGATCCTAGCATAAATTGAAGCCACGTCTTGTCGGGGCAATGGAGGGGTAGCATGACGTCGAGGACCATAATGGGGACCATTGTGGGCGCCGGGCTTGGGTTTGCCTTGCTTGCCGCCGTCGTCGGCGCTGCTTTCGCCGATGACACGCTCAAACTCACCGAGCTCAGCCCCGACGGCAAGGACGCCTGTTTCGGGCGCGTCTACGACGCCGTGCATCTCAAGTCGCATCCGCACCAGAAGGTGGCGCGCATCTTCTTCTATTACGGCCGCGATCCGGTCAGCCGGCCAAACGAGGAGCCAAGCACCGGCATCGATTCCTCCTACAATGGCTTCATGGCGACGACGGTACGCGGCGCCAAGGCGCTGGAATGGCTCGGCGGTTGGTGCAGCCATGAATCGGAGGACGGCAAAACCGGTCCGATCCGTTGCGGCATGGACTGCGATCGCACCATGGCTTCGCTGAAGGTCGACGACAAGGGCCGGCTGATCGTCTCGGACGTGCAGCCCGATCTCTATCTCGACGCCGGATCGGAAGACGAGCTCGGCAAGGCGGAGTACGAAAGGCAGGCGTTGGGCAAGGACGACAACGGCTTCAAGCTCGACCCGATGCCGGCCGCGACCTGCAAGGCGGAGTTCGCCCGCATCGACCCGATCGACCCGGCCCTTGGCCCGCCATTGCGCGAGCGACTGAAGCCGGACCAGGCCTTCTGCTACGGGCGCGACTACGATGCCGCGCATCTCGGCTCGCATCCCGATCAGCTGACGCAGACGATCCGGGTTTATCGCGGACCGGTCGAGCTGGCGTCTTTCGCCGGGGCTGGCGATCCGGCCAATTGGCCAAGCGGCGCCGATATCGCCGTTTCGGTCACCACACGGCAGAAATCGGCCAAGGTCACGCAGGTCTATAACTGCCAGGGCGAGGGCGACCAGTGGCGCTGCGCGGCGAGCGCGAAGACGGGTGGTGCCCCCTGCGATATCGCGCAAAAGGAGATTTTCCTCCGCCGCGGCGCCAACGGCACGATGATGCTGGCCAACCCAAACAGCGGCCTGCCGATCATCGATCTGTGCTCGAAAGCGGCGGAAGGCGACACCAGCTCCGACGACAAGGTCTACCGGCTGGAGCCGATGCCGCAGGCCGCCTGCGGGCCTTGATCATGTGACGAGGAGGTGGATGCCATGCGCAAGACAAGGGTGTTTTGGTCCGGCCGCTCGCAGGCGGTGTGCTTGCCAAAGGAGTACCGTTTCGACACCAAAGAGGTTTTCATCAGCCGCCACGGCCAGAGCGTCATATCGAGCCTCTTGCGCAGGATTGGGCTTGGCTGGACAGAGTGATCGGTCCGCTTGATGACGATTTCGCGGAGGCGGCTCTGGAAAGTCCGTCGGATCAGATCCTCGAATCCATGGCGCGCAGCGGCTCGGAATGAGGGCTACAGCGATCCTTCGCGCCCCCCTCTGTCCTGCCGGACATCTCCCCCACTTGGGGGGAGATCGGCAGCTTCCTCGCGTCACTCACTCCTGCGACTATGGCTATTGGCAAAAGCCGCGGTGACGGCCAATCTCCCCACTTGTGGGGGAGATGTCCGGCAGGACAGAGGGGGGCGCGAAGGATCACGACTGAGCGATTTTTCTGCGCGAATTGCTTCACGCGAACGGCACGGCCGTCGTGCCCTTGGGCAGTTTCGCTTCGTCGTCGGGCTCGACATGGATGATGACGCGGACGGAAGGGATCTCTGCCTGCAGTGCGTCCTCGATGCGGTCGCAGATGACGTGGCTGGCGCCGACCGACATGTCGGCGTCGACGACCAGATGGAACTCGATGAAGGTGGCGCGGCCGGCGATGCGCGTCTTCAGGTCGTGGACCTCGAGCGCGCCCTTGCAATTGGCAGAGATGATGTCGCGGATACGGATATGTTCCTGGGTGTCGACGGCGCGGTCCATCAGCCCGTTCATCGACGAGCCGATGACGTGCCAGCCCTGCCACAGGATGTTCAGCGCCACGATCACCGCAAGAGCCGGATCGAGAACCTGCCAGCCGGTCAGCACGGCGCCGACCAGGCCGATGAACACACCGACCGAGGTCGCTACGTCGGTCATGATATGCCTGCCGTCGGCAACCAGCGCCGGTGATTTTTCACTCCGTCCGGTGCGGATCAGCGTCAAGGCCCAGACGGCGTTGATGACGGTTGCGACACCGTTGACGGCAAGGCCGGTCCATGGCTGTTCGAGCGGGGCCGGATGCTGCCACGACCACCAGACCTCATTGAGGATCAGCAGGGCGGCAAGCACGATCAGCACGCCTTCCAGGACGGCCGAGAAATACTCGGCCTTGTGGTGGCCGAACGGATGGTCCTGGTCGGCTGGCTTGTAGCTGACCTGGATCGCCCAATAGGCGGCGGCCGAGGCAATGACGTTGACGATCGATTCCAGCGCGTCCGAATAAAGCGCAACCGAACCGGTGACGTACCAGGCCACCAGCTTGAGGCCGAGCACGACGAAGGCGACGACGATCGACCAGAAAGCGAGGCTGGCGACCTTCTGCCTGGCGGCTGCTTTGATTTCTGCCGCGGTCACTGGGGAAGAAATCCCAACACTGAGCCCTCGAATTAAGCCGCCTTTTCCTTGGCCTTGCGCGGCAGGTGCGCGACGATGTTCTCGATGATGCGCATGCCGGCATTGTGGCCGAGCGTCATGATCGATTCCGGGTGGAACTGCACAGCGGCGATCGGCTCCTTGCGGTGCTCGAAGGCCATGATGATGCCGTCCTCGGTCTCGGCGGTGACGACAAAACCATCGGGCAGCCGCACCGGATCGGCAAAGATCGAATGATAGCGGCCGACCGTCACCTCCTTGGGCAGGCCGGAGAAGATGATGCCCGGCTTCGACACGCGGATGCGCGACGGCTTGCCATGCATCGGGATGTGCAATTGCCGCAATTCGCCGCCATAGGCCTCGGCCAACGCCTGCAGCCCGAGGCAGACGCCGAATATCGGCAGGTCGCGCGCACGGGCTCGCTTGATAGTGGCGGCGCAGTCGAAGTCCTTCGGCGTGCCGGGGCCGGGCGACAGCACGACCAGGTTGGGCTTCAGCCGGTCGAAGACCTCGTCCGGCACCGGCGTGCGCACCGTCGAGACATTGGCGCCGGTCTGGCGGAAATAATTGGCCAGCGTGTGGACGAAGGAGTCCTCGTGGTCGACCAGCAGGATGTTGACGCCATCGCCGACCCGCGCGGTGCTGCGTTCGGTGCTGGCGGCATTGCCTGACTTGGCGTCGCGGATGGCGGAGATCATGGCGGATGCCTTCAGTTCGGTTTCGGCTTCTTCTTCTTCGGGTATGCTGTCGAAGAGCAGCGTGGCGCCGGCGCGCACCTCGGCAATGCCGTCCTTGATGCGGATGGTGCGAAGCGTCAGGCCGGTGTTCATGTCACCGTTGAAATTGACCATGCCGATCGCCCCGCCATACCAGGCGCGCGGGCTCTTCTCGTTCTGCTCGATGAAGCGCATGGCCCATAATTTCGGCGCGCCGGTGACGGTGACGGCCCAGGCATGCGACAGGAAGGCGTCGAAGGCGTCCATGCCTTCGCGCAGCCGTCCCTCAATGTGGTCGACGGTGTGGATCAGGCGCGAATACATCTCGATCTGGCGACGGCCGATGACGCGCACCGAGCCCGGCTCGCAGACCCTCGACTTGTCGTTGCGGTCGACATCCGAGCACATGGTGAGTTCGGACTCGTCCTTCTTGGAATTGAGCAGCTTGAGGATCTGCTCGCTATCGGAAATGGCATCGTCGCCGCGCTTGATAGTGCCGGAGATCGGGCAGGTCTCGACGCGGCGGCCGTTGACGCGAACGAACATTTCCGGCGAGGCGCCGATCAGATATTCGCCCTCGCCGAGATTGATGAAGAAGGAATAGGGCGAGGGATTGATGCTCTTCAGCTTGCGGGAAATCTCGGAGGGCTGGGTTTCGCAGCGTTCGTAGAACATCTGCCCCGGCACCACTTCGAACAGGTCGCCGCGCTCAAAGCTCTTCATCGCCTTGCGCACCAGCTTGGCATATTCGCCGGGCTCGTGGTCGCCGCGCGGCGGGATCCGGTCGGCGGTCCTGAACGGCTCGACGATTTCGTCGCGCGGCAGGCCTTCGGTCGAAAAGCCGTCGCCGGAATAGTCGTAGCGGTCGGTCCAGGCCTTGGTGGAATAGTGGTCGACGACGAGGATCTCGTCGGGCAGGAACAGCACGAGATCGCGCTGGCTTGGCTTGCGCTCGAGCTTGTAGTCGACCGGATCGAACTGGAAGGCGAGGTCGTAGCCGAAGGCGCCATAGAGGCCGAGATTGGCGTCTTCCTCGGTCTTGAACAAAGCAGTGATGGCGCGCAGCACGGTGAACACGGAGGGAACGCGGCTGCGTTCCTCTTCGGTGAAGACACGGCCGGGCTTGGCGACCTCGAGGCGGATGAGTTTGTTCGACGTCTCGGCGATCGTGACATCGTCAAGGCCAGCAAGCACCGTACCGATCACCGGCAAAAGCACCTCGCCACGGCGGTTCAGCGCCTCGATGCGCATGGCGCGGCCGCGTGCCGAGATCACCAGCGGCGGATCGATGATGGCGGTATCCCAGCGCGTATAACGGCCGGGATATTCGTAATTCGAGGAAAACACGGCGCCGCGGCGCGAATTCAGGCCATCGACATAGCCGTCGATCGCGCCCTCATATGACCGGTCATGGCGCTGGCGGGTAATCGCCACGCCACCCGCGGTGACGAAGCGCTCGGCGCCATTCTCCAGAATTTTCGTCGTCATTGCCGTCTCCATCAGCGTCTTTGGGGCAACGGACCCGGGAATGGCTTGAAAAAACAAATGGCCGCCCGGACATTCCGCTGCGGCCACCTTCTATTGTCACGCGAACGCGTTCGAACAGGCCGCTGTCAGCGAGCCCACCACCAAATGGTCTTGATCGAACGCATATTCATGGCGAAATCCATAGCCGCGAAAAGCGGTATGCGCAACAGGTTTGAAAGTCTGTGGGGTGGCTGCTGCTTTCGCAACCCATGGCACATGGCCAAGACCGGCAGTCCTGCCTAGACTCTGCATCAAACAGCAGGAAGACGGGAAAACATCGATGACCGAGCAGATCGACCGCGCACGGACGTTCCATTCCCTCCATGTCAAGGGCAACCCGATTGTCCTCTACAATGCCTGGGACCCAGGCTCCGCCAAGATCATCGCGCAAGCAGGGGCCAAGGCCATCGCCACCGGAAGCTGGCCGGTCGCGGCCGCTTTCGGATTCGCCGATGGCGAGAAAATCCCGTTGGAACTGGCGCTCGAAAACATCAAACGCATCGTTGCGGCGGTGGATCTGCCGGTAACCATGGACCTCGAGGGCGGTTACGGGGTCGCTCCGGAGGTTGTCGCCCGCAGCGTGGGGCTCGCCGTGCAGGCTGGAGCCGTCGGCTTTAATTTCGAGGATCAGATTGTCGGCGGCAGTGGGCTGCACGACATCGCCATACAGGTGAGGCGGATCGAAGCCGCCGCGGCGGCCGTGAAGACCTCGGGTATTCCGGCCTTCATTAACGCCCGAACCGACATTTTCCTGAAGGCGAAACCGGATGCGCACGACAAGGCTCTCCTCGATCAGGCGATCGAGCGGGCGCACGCCTACGAAAGGGCCGGAGCGCATGGCTTCTTTGCGCCGGGGCTTGCCGATGAAGGCCTGATCGAGGCGCTCTGCCAGGCAACGGCATTGCCGGTCAACATCATTGCACTGGCGCATGTGCCGCCGCGCCAGAGGCTTGCCGAACTCGGCGTCGCCCGCGTGAGCCATGGTCCGGTGCCTTACCGGCAGATGGCCGAATGGCTGGAGTCCAAGGCGCGACAGGCGATTTCGGGGTAGCCTGGCGGGTTGCGTCAGTCCTCCAGCGTCCCCGACCTTGCATCGGCACTCTTCCTGTCGCCGACCAGCTTCAAGAGGTCTTCGCCGGCGCGGATGATGCGGCGGGAACGCCGTGTCAGGATGAGGCCGGCCTGAGGCGCCAACACTTCCGTGCGACCGTCGGGCTCACCCGGCGCGTGGACGATGGTGGCAAGGCGCGCACCCTTGGTGACGCGGTCGCCCGGCTTCACGTGGTAGAGGATCGCGCCCGAGCGGGGCGCCGGCATCATCTCGATGTTTTCGATCGGCGCGACGAGCCCTCCGAAGCCGCCAGGCGCGGGCAGCGCCTGATCCCGGATGACGCCGCGCGCCACCAGCAGCCGGTAGAGCCCTTCGGCATCGGCGCCGGCGAGGGCGCCGTCGACATCGAGTATGCCGCGATATTCGACGGTGGTGGCGACGCGCCGGTCGAGGCGCGCGACGTCGGCCGGGACGTTCTGATACGGCATGATCGAGGCGCCTTCGAAGGTGCCGTCGGGGTCTTCGTCCCATAGCATCACCGCATCGACGCTCATGGCCGCCGCACAATCCGCCATGGCCGGCCACAGGCTGGCGTGGACGTAGAGATAGGCGAGGCCTTCATCGTCGCAATGCAGGTCGAGCACGATGTCGTGGCCGATGGAGAGCTGCAGCAGCCGCGTCTTCAGCCGCTGATCGACTGTGCCGTGCGCCGGCAGGAGCGTGAGGTCGGGCGCGGCGAGCCGCGGAAAGCCGCGATTGAAATTGGTGCGCGTCCCCAGATGGAAGCGGCCCTGATGGTCGCCATAGAGATATTGCGCGCGGCCGATCGGATTGGCCCAGGGCACGATGGTCATATTGCCGCTGATGCGGCCTTCGGCTTCCGCCCTGCTGAGCATCGGCATCAGCGCATCGATGGCAACGACGCCCGGCAATTCGCCGGCATGAAGTGCCGCCTGCAGATAGGCCGAAGGCGCTGTCTTGTCCGTTCCGGTGAAGCGGAAGACGGGGAATTCGTAGGAAACGCCCTCGCTGTCGCCGGCGATGCGTTCGATGGATTTCTGCATGGACTGTCTCCAGGAAACGAGACCGAACACATGCCCTTTCGCCAATACACTGTCGATTGGTCCAGCTTTTCGCGCTATGGGCGCACGGCTCTATCCGGGCCTGGCGCTCAAAGGATCGCGAGATAACGCCTGCGCCCGGCCTATGCCAGCGGCTTCAATTCCTGGGCGATGGTCGGCAGAAGCTCCGAGACGTTCGGGTGGATGTGCACCGCGCGCGCCAGCGTACTGACCGGCGCCTTGGCATACATCAGATCGAGCACGCAGTGCACTGCCTCGTCGCCACCCGGGCCGAGCACCGAACAGCCGAGGATTTCCTTGGTGTCGGCATCGACCAGGATCTTCATGAAGCCTTGCGTCTCACCTTTTTCGACGGCACGGCTGACGCGGGTCATTGGCCGCTGGCCGACAAGGGCGCGGCGGCCGGATTTCCTTACCGCGGCTTCGGTCATGCCGCAGCGGCCGAGTGGTGGGTCGATATAGAGCGCATAGGCCTCGATGCGGTCGCTGACCTTGCGCGGATCGTTGTCGAGCAGGTTGGCGGCGACAATCTCGTAGTCATTGTACGAGGTGTGGGTGAAGGCGCCCTTGCCGTTGCAGTCGCCCATCGCCCAGATGCCGGGCACGCTGGTGCGCAGCTGGTCGTCGACGACGATGAAGCCGCGTTTGTCGACCTCGACGCCGGCTTTGTCGAGGCCGAGATCGTCGGTGTTTGGCGTGCGGCCCAGGGCCAGCAGCACATGCGAGCCGACCGCAGCCGCCTTGCCTGGCGAGAAGGTCACGGCGATTTCGTTGCCTCGCCTGGCGAAGCGGATATCGTCGGCGCCGAGATGGACGGCAATGGCTTCGTTTTCGAGGACCGACAAAATGGCGTCCGAGACGTCATCGTCCTCGCGGCCGATCAGGCGCGGGCTCTTTTCGATGACCGTGACTTCGGAACCGAAGCGGCGGAACATCTGCGCGAATTCGAGCGAGACATAGCTGCCGCCGACGACGATGAGATGGCGCGGCAGCACGTCGAGATCCATCATCGACGAATTGGTCAGGTAAGAAATGCCGTCGATGCCGGGCAGATCGGGCACCGAGGCGCGGCCACCGGTGTTGAGGAATATCTTTTCGGCGCTCAGCAGATCGTCGCCGACGCGCACCGTATTGGCGGTCACGAAGCGCGCATGGCCGCGATAGAGCGTGCATTTGTCCATGCCGGCAATCCAGTCTTCGAGATTGCCGCGAGCGTCGTTCGAGACTTTGTCCTTGCGCGCCTTGATCGCCTTGTAGTTGACGCCGACGGGACCGGAGAGCGTCACGCCATAGTCCGCGGCGCAGCGGGCGAGATGCGCGGCATAGGCGCTTGCCACCATCGTTTTGGTCGGCGTGCAGCCGGTGTTGACGCAAGTGCCGCCGACCAGCTTTCGCTCGATCAGCGCCACGCTCATGCCGGCCGCATTCAGCCGGCCGGCGAGCGGTGGGCCGGCCTGCCCGGCACCGACGATGATGGCGTCGAATGTCTTTGCCGTCATGCCACCGCCGCCACGATCAGAAGTCCGCCGACGATCGCCACCGCGTCCTCGATGAGGGCGGCGGGCGGGTCCTTGCCGAACGCGGTGGCCAGGCGTTTACGCGCCTCGGCGCCGCCCAGCGTGCCGATCACCGCGCCGACGGCGCCGGCGATCAGGCCGCCGATGGTGGCGCCGCCGGTGGCGCCGATCACCGCACCGGTGAAAGCGCCCGAGACGATGCGCGTGCCGAATTGCTGCGGCACCTTGCGGCTCGGCGCCGATGGCAGCTGGTCGGTGACCAGTTCGGCGATGGCCAGGATGGTGAAGATGCCGACGGCGATCCAGTGGCCCATGAAACTCGCCCAGGTGCCGGTGACCGGCAACCAGCCTAGCCAGGCGCCCCAGGCGACCGCGGCGGGCGCTGTCATGGCGCGAAGCCCGGCAACGATGCCAATCAGGAGTGCAAGAATGTACAGCATGATTGATCCCTCGATGGCCGGCTTGGGACAGGTCCGAGAGAGCAAGCTACCATAGGTCCGGTATTTGACCAGAGGTGGTGTCGCCGCCGGCGCTTCCGTATTTTCACCAGTTGTGCTTGGCAAAGATTGAGACTGGAGTTGCGGCCATGACGGGGAGCGAACGCACGAAAATGGCGGCGGGCGAGTGGTATTGCTGCCTCGACCCGGAACTGGAGGCGCTGCGGATCACGGCACGCGACGCGGTGTTCGAGCACAACAGCCTGCCACCACGACAGCGCGGCGATATCGGGCCTGCCTTGCGGGCGCTGCTCGGCGCTGCAGGCGAGGGCGCCCGGATCGAAGCGCCGTCCCACTGCGCTTATGGCTTCAACATCTTTCTCGGCGACCGCGTCTTCCTCAATGCCGGCTGCACCATTCTCGATACGGCGCCAGTGCGCATCGGCAAGGGAACGCTGCTCGGCCCCAATGTGCAGATCTATTGCGCCGAGCACCACAGGGAGGCTGCGGGGCGACGGGCAGGGCTGGAGATCGCCAGGCCGGTCGAGATCGGCGACAATGCCTGGATCGGCGGTGGTGCCATCATCCTCGGCGGGGTCAGGATCGGCGATGGCGCCATCGTCGGCGCCGGTGCCGTGGTGAAGCGCGACGTGGCGGCGAACACCACGGTGGTCGGCAATCCGGCACGGGTAATCAGGAGCGGGTGAGCCGGATCAGCGTGAAGCGCCGCGTCTATCCAAATCGACACTCCTCGAGAATTCGCGCCGGTATTGCACGGGCGAGGTTCTGAGCCGCGCTGCGAAATGCTGGCGCAGCGAGGTGGCGCTGCCGAAGCCGGCCTCGAAGGCAACCGTATCCATCGATTTTTCCGTTGCTTCCAGCAGCCGCTGCGCCAGTTGCACACGCTGGTCGGTCAGCCAGTCGCCGAAACTGGTGCCGATCGTTTTCTGGAAACGGCGCGTGAACGTCCGGCGGGTGAGGCCGGCGAGACCGGCAACGCTGTCCAGACTGTGCGGATCACTCAGGGTTTTGCGCACCGTTTCGAGAGCCTGGGTGAAGCGGTCCGCATTGCCGGTCCTGGCGATGGGACGTTCGATGAATTGCGCCTGCCCGCCCTGCCTGTGCGGAGAAAGCACGATCTGCCGGGCAAGGCGAAGCGCTGCCTCCGCGCCGTAACGAGCCCGTACGACGTGCAGGCAGCAGTCGAGCCCGGCGGCGACGCCGGCGGATGTCACGACATCGCCATTGTCGATGTAGAGCACTTCCGGTTCGACGAGAATGTCGGGATAGAGTTCCTGCAGCTGATCCGCGTAGGCCCAGTGCGTCGCGGCTCGCCGCCCTGAAAGCAATCCGGTCGCCGCGACAGCGAACGTTCCCAAGCACAGTCCGACGATCAGCGCGCCGCGCTCGTGCGCGCCAAGCAACGCCTCGATCAGTGTCGTCGGCGGTGAGATCCCGAGATCCTTCCAACTCGGCACGATGACGATGTCGGCATCATCAAGCGCGGAAAGCCCGTGCGGGACGCTGATGGTCAGCCCGGCATCAGTGCGGATCGGCCCGTTCTCAATCGCGCAGACCCGGAAGTCGAAGCGCGGCAGGCCGAGCGTCGTGCGATCCGCGCCGAACACGAGACATGGCACGGAGAGATGAAACGGGCTGATGCCATCGAAGGCGATGGCGGCAACGACAGGATCGGCCATGGGAGC
This sequence comes from Mesorhizobium sp. M1403, assembly GCF_040317695.1. Lineage (NCBI taxonomy): Bacteria > Pseudomonadati > Pseudomonadota > Alphaproteobacteria > Hyphomicrobiales > Phyllobacteriaceae > Mesorhizobium > Mesorhizobium sp. M1403. The sequence continues at coordinate 20,044 of NZ_JAMYKY010000012.1, forward strand.
TCCAGCAAAGGGTGACACCGATTGTCCCAATTCTTTCGAACAATGTCAATCGGGACACTTTTTGCGATCCGGCGCCGCGCTTATCGTCCACCCATCAATGCCAAACGGGAAAGGAAAACCCCATGTCGGACCCAGCCAAAGGCAAAGCTCCACGCCGCGCCCTCATCGTCATCGATGTTCAGAACGACTATGACGGCGGCAACCTCGCCATCCAGCATCCGCCGTTCCGCGAGAGCGTCGTCAATGTGGCGCGAGCGATGGACGCGGCCACCGAGGCAGGCGTCAAGGTGGTGGTCATCAAGCAGTTGGCACCGGAAACCTCATCGGTCTTCGCCAAGGGCAGCCATGGCGCCGAGTTGCACCCGGAAATCGCCAGGCGAAACCGCGACCACTACATCGAAAAGAACTTGCCCAGCGCCTTCACCGGCACGGATTTAGAGGAGTGGCTGCGCGCCAACTCTATCGATACGATCACGGTCATCGGCTACATGACGCATAATTGCGATCTGTCCACGGTCATCCATGCCGTGCATATGGGTTTTGAGGTCGAGTTCCTGTCGGACGCGACGGGGTCGTTGCCCTACGCCAACAGCGCCGGCTACGCTTCGGGCGAGGAAATCCATCGCGTCGTGACGATCGTATTGCAGTCGCGCTTCGCGGCCGTTCTCAAAACCGCCGAATGGATCGATTGCCTGAAGACCGGCGTGGTACCCCAGCACGACACACCCTATGCCTCCAACCAGCGCGCGCTGGCGCGAAGCGCGGCGTAGGAGACTATTGCGAGCAGGCAGAAGGGCGCCGCAGCGTTGCGGCGCCCTTTGCCGTTCGAGCGTTGATATCCTTAGAACAGGCCCTCGATCTGGCCCATTTCGTTCAGGAAGATCTTTTCCGAGGATGGCGCTTTGGGCAGACCGGGCATGGTCATCACCTCGCCGCAGATGATGACGACGAAGCCGGCGCCGGCAGACAGCCTGACCTCGCGCACCGGCACGGTGTGGCCGGTCGGCGCGCCGCGCAGATTCGGATCGGTGGAGAAGGAATATTGCGTCTTGGCCATGCAGACCGGCAAATGACCGTAGCCGGCGTGCTCCCAGGCGTGGAGCTGGTCGCGCACCGATTTGTCGGCGATCGCTTCGGAACCGCGATAGATGCGCTGGACGATGGTGTTGATCTTCTCGAACAGCGGCATGGCGTCGGGATAGAGCGGGGCAAATTGCGACGCGCCGGATTCGGCCAACGCCACGACTCTTTTGGCCAGTTCCTCGATGCCGGCCGATCCCTGAGCCCAGTGCTTGCACAGGATCGCCTCTTCGCCCATCGAGGCGACATAATCCTTCATCGCCTGGATCTCTGCCTCGGTGTCGGAGTAGAAATGGTTGATGGCGACCACGGCCGGCACACCGAACTGGCGGATGTTCTCGATGTGGCGGCCGAGATTCGCACATCCCTTCTTGACCGCCTCGACGTTCTCCTTGCCGAGTTCCTCCTTCTTGACGCCGCCATTCATCTTCATGGCGCGAACCGTGGCGACGATGACCGCCGCTGCCGGCCTCAGGCCGGCCTTGCGGCATTTGATGTCGAAGAACTTTTCGGCACCGAGATCGGCGCCGAAACCGGCTTCGGTGACGACGTAATCGGCAAGCTTCAGCGCCGTCGTGGTGGCAACGACGGAGTTGCAGCCATGCGCGATGTTGGCGAAGGGGCCGCCATGGACGAAAGCCGGGTTGTTCTCCAGCGTCTGCACGAGATTGGGCTGCATGGCGTCCTTCAAGAGTACGGCCATCGCGCCGTCGGCCTTGAGGTCGCGGGCATAGACGGCCGACTTGTCGCGACGATAGGCGACGATGATGTCGCCGAGGCGCTTTTCCAGGTCCTTCAGGTCGGTCGACAGGCACAGGATGGCCATGACTTCCGAGGCGACTGTGATGTCGAAACCGGCCTCGCGCGGGAAACCGTTGGCGACGCCGCCGAGCGAACAGATGATCTCGCGCAGCGACCGGTCGTTCATGTCCATGACGCGGCGCCAGACGACACGGCGGGTGTCGATGCCGAGCTCGTTGCCCCAATAGATATGGTTGTCGATCAGCGCCGACAGCAAGTTATGGGCGGTGGTGATGGCATGGAAATCGCCGGTGAAGTGGAGGTTCATGTCCTCCATCGGCACGACCTGCGCATAGCCGCCGCCGGCGGCACCGCCCTTGACGCCGAAATTCGGTCCGAGCGAAGCCTCGCGGATGCAGACGATGGCCTTCTTGCCGATGCGGTTGAGGCCATCGCCCAAGCCCACCGTCGTCGTCGTCTTGCCTTCGCCGGCCGGTGTCGGGTTGATGGCGGTCACGAGGATCAGCTTGCCGTCCTTGTTGCCCTTCACCGACTTGATGAACTCGGCCGAGATCTTCGCCTTGTCGTGGCCGTAGGGCAGAAGATGTTCGCTCGGAATGCCGATCTTCTGGCCGATCTCCTGGATCTGCTTCTTCCTGGCGCCGCGCGCGATCTCGATGTCGGACTTCACTTCGGCCATGACGGCTTCCCTCTGAATTGAACGGATTCGATTACTGTGGTCGCAAGCCCGGCACTGCAGGCGCGGGCATGTTCTACCCCTGTCGCTGCCGCGGCGTCAACTTTCATGCAACTATGTTTCCTACGAAGAAAGTGCCTCTGCGGTCGGCTGCCCTGCTACAGGTTCTTTTTTCGCGCCGGTCGCCGCGCCGTATAGAAGCCAGAGCAGGCGCGGTTCCGCCGTCTCAAAACAGCCGCGTAATACGCGAAAAGCGACAGAAGCAACGGCGCAAATTCACCAGCGCCGGCTGCGCGGAACGATCCGCTACTGCGTCAGCACGTTGCTGATCTCGACCATGTTCGAGCGGACCCTGAGTATGTAAAACCCCATCGTCGTCAGATGTGTCGGCAACAGCCAGCCGTCCTCGCGGCCATTGGCGATGATGAAGGGCTGGATGCGCAGCGCCGAGACGAATTGCGCGTCCATCGTATCCCACAGGTTCTGCAGGTGCTTTTCCTTGATGACGTCCTCGAAGTCGGCCTGCGCGCCCTTCATCAGCCCGTAATAGGCATAAAGCTGGCCATAGGCGAACCAGAAGCGGTCGTCGGCACGGGTGTCGAACCAGCCATTGTTGTGGTTTTCGGCACGCTCCTTGAGGATCGCCGAGGTCGAGCCGATGTCGGACGAGATGCGGTCGATATACTGCTTGAGATTGTCGGCGCGGGCATCGAACGTGGCCTGGCAGGCTGCCAGACGGGCGTTGAAGGAACGCAGCTTGCGCACCGCGTCGCGATAATAGCTCGGCGTCGGCGTCTTGGGACCAAACGGGTTCAAGCCGAAGTACCAGGTTTCCTCATCGAACTGCAGATTGCCGCGGGCGTCCTGCAGGTCGGCGTCGATCTGCGAGGTGGTGCGGACGCGGCCGAGATTGTCGGCAAGCTCGGTCGCCGTGCGCCGCACCGCCTGGTTGATGCCGCGCTGGAACGAAGCCTTGTTGTCCATGAACGGCGTGTGGTCCCAGTCGATGCCGAACAGGCCGAGCTTGTAGAGGATCATCGACGACACCCAGGCATTCTGGTTGACGTTGAAGTCGGTCAGGTCGGCCGCAACCTGGGCAATGGCTGAATTTCCGCAGGTCTTGGCCGTGTCGGTGCCGGCGCCTGCAGAGACCTGTTCACCGGCGGAGCTGTTGCGCTTTTCGAACGTGTATTTGTCGACGTAATTCGGGTCGAAATTGTTCCACCACTGGGTGGCGTAGAAGAAATTGACATAGAGGCCGATCAGCAGGAGCAGCGCCAGGCCGAGCACTGCCTTCAGGATCCAGCCGCGTTGCGTGTACCAGCGCCCCGCCCACAGGAACGGCCACAGGATCGCGCCGATGAGCAAGCCGATGCCGCGGCCAATCCACTGGAAAATCCGGGTGAAGAAATTCACGATCGGATCAAGCATGGCGATGTCACCCCCTCAGTCAGTCAAGCCGTAGAGGCGTGTGCGAAACGCCACCTTGTCCTTCAAATATGTGGTTTTCAGAACGTCCACAACATGCGATCGCCAAGCGTCGCTGAAGCCGTCATAATCCCTGTAGAAGCCCGGCTTGTTGAAGACGTAACGCGAGACGAAGTCCTGCGGCACGAAGTCCGAGATCAACTGGTTGGTCAGCCAGGCGTCTTGATGGTCCGGCTTGGCGCGGATCACCAGGAAGCGCTGCTGCGGGAACACATCCTCTATCTTGAGATGGCCGAGTTGGGCGATCTCGCGCTTGGCGGCGTTGAGGAAGGGAAAATCGCCGTCCCTGGTGATCAGATCGGCGTGGCCGTGGATCCAGGTCTGCAGCCAGACCTTATCGACGTCGGTCAGATTGCGGTCGGGCTCGGCGTCGCGGATCAGGGCGCGCACCACCATTTCGGCGCGATGCTCGAGATAGCCGGAGGTTTCGATCCATGAGGCGCGCGGCAGCTCGATGCGGCCGGTCGAAGCGAGGAACTTGAAAACCTTGTCGGCGTCATGGATCGAGAGATAGCTCACCTGCCACGGCCGCGAGCGGCGGAAGCCGGGCGCTGCCGGGTCGCTGATCACCGTCGTCACGTCGGGATCGACGAACACATAGAGCCCGCCGAAATGGCTGGTCCAATAGGCGTTGTGGCGGAAGATCACCTGGTCCGGCACCAGCGCATTCTCGCGGATGTCGCCGCAGACCTTCGCCAGCTCGACCATGTGTGCAAGCATGGCATTGTCGCGCCAGGCATCCGGTTCCTGCTTCAGCCGGTCGACCAGCTTGCCGAGCTCGGCGGCCTTGCCCAGCACGTCCTCGGCCGACAGCACCTTGAACTCGACCTGATTGATCGACAGCAGATCCTCGATGTCGTCGACCTTGGGGACTGAATCCTCGATCTCGCCGTAGATGACGTCCTTGATTGTCAGCGCATCGATGGCGCGCTGGTTCTTCGACATGAACTCGTACATCAGCAGCGAGGTGTTGGAGAAAGCCGTGTGCACCACCGGCAGGTCGATCTGCGACGGCGTCAGGATGATGAAGCGGCGGTTGATCTCGTTCGGATCGAGGTAGCTGTAGTCGCCGCATTCCTCGGCGACCTGCGGCGAAAAGCCGGTACGGTCGATCTCGAAGCTTTTCAGCTTGGTCGGCTTCAGCCCGAAGGCGACCATCGCCTTGTTGTAGCGCTGGATCAGATGCGGCTCGTCGACCGTCAGCAGCCGGCCGTAGATCAGCTCGTTGTCGCGTAGCAGGTCGGGTTTCTTGGCAGGACTCATGCGCGTAGTCCCAACGGATCTTGCGCTGGATGACCGAGCTCCAACGCTGACGCCCCCCTCTCCCCGTTCTTCACGGGGAGAGGGTAAGGGTGAGGGGCAGCGCAAACGGTCAAGGACATGTCTCTCCATAGCCTTTGGCGGCGACAAATCGAAGATCACGCGTTTCGATATGGCGTTCGAGGCGCCCTTCGATCGCAGCCACCACTGTTTCAAGGACTGCTTCCCGCTCCTTCAATACGTCTACGTTCCAAAAGCGAAGGATAGACCAGCCATCGGAGACGATGAAGCGATCTCGGATTCGATCATATTGGCTGCCGACATGCTGACTGCCATCGACTTCGACGACGAGCTGGCAGTCTCTGCAGGCGAAATCGACGAAGTAAGAGCCTATCGGCAACTGCCGTACGAATTTATGGCCGTTCAGTCTGCGGTCGCGCAACTCCAGCCAGAGCGCGGTTTCTGCATCGTTGTCGGATTGACGCAGGCGCCTTGCGCGCTTGGTTGTGTCTATTTCTGGCCCACGCATGCGCTGCCCCTCACCCTTACCCTCTCCCCGTGAAGAACGGGGAGAGGGGGGCGTCAGCGTTTGAGCCACGTCTTTCAGCGTTGCTGTGGGAGCTTATGCATCGCACCGGAAACAGTGCTATCCGGTGAGAAGGAAGATCACGCATTCCACATTCCCTTCTTCTTCAACTCCTCGATCTCGCGGACGGCACGCTCCCGCAGACGGGTGTCGCGGATCATCTTGGTCACCGCCGCATCGTCCGACTTGTCGGAATAGCGGAATTCGGAATCCGCATAGCGGTTGATCTCCTGCATGACCATGTCCATCGAGAACGGCCCTCGCAGTTCCTCGATCATCGCCTTCTTGTCGTCGTAGCTTTTGTGCATGAAGGCTTCCCGCTTCTCGAACCACTCGTCGGGCAATTCGATGTCCATGGCGCGCATCTTGATCGCGTCGGTGACGTTCTTGATGGCGCGTCCGGTGAAACGCGGCTCGGCATCCTTGATCAAGTGCAGATAGGTGCCGATATCGGCCATCGACTTCGGCGCGCCGTTCTCCTTCATGTAGCGCTCATAGACCTTCATCAGCCCGTCTTCCTGCGGCTTCTCATGCTCCTCGTAAGCCTCCATCACCGCGCGCTGGATTTCCTGAGCGGCATAGAGCTTGTGGTCGCCGAGCGGGATCTTGTGGTTCTTGCCGGCGAGCAGGACGAAGATGTCGATGTAGTCGTCGCGGCTCTGCGGGCCGTCGACCAGCCAGCGGGCGCCGGCGCGCTGGCGCAATGCGTCGTCAACGTTTTCGGGATAGTTGGAAAACATGCCGAACGAGCAATTGCCGCGCACCACGGTTGCCGCGCCGGCAAATGCGTCCATCAGCACACCGGTGATTTCCTGCTGGCCGGCCGAGGCGCGGTCGTCTGAGCGGCGTGCGGCGACCTGGTCGATATCGTCGATGGTGCCGAAGCCGATGACGCGCGGGTTCAGCACATTGTTGATGAACTGGCGGCAGTTCTGGCCGGACTTGCCCTGGTAGGAGGAGATCTGGTCGACGCCGAAATTTTCGTAGGCGAAGGGATAGCCGGCGACTTGGCAGTAGCCGTTGAGAAGGCCGGCGATCATCTGGATCAGCGTCGTCTTGCCGGTGCCGGGCGCGCCGTCGCCGATAAACGTGAACAGGAAGCCGCCAAGCTCGACGAATGGGTTCAGCTCGCGCTCGAAGTCGTACGCCATCAGCATCTTGGCGAGCTTTACCGACTGGTACTTGGCGATGTGGTTGCCGACGACCTCTTCCGGTTTCTTGAAGGTCATCACCAGCGGTTTTGCCCGCTTGCCAGGGGCGACGTCGAAACCATCGAGGGTAAAATCGTCGACGTCGATGCGGATATGGGCGTTCTCGAACGGGCCGATGCCGTCGAAGCGGCCCTTTCGCGCCAACAGCCCGTCGATGGCTACGCGGGCAAAGGCGCGGGCGCGGGTCATCAGGTCGGCGTCGTCCTTCGAACCTGCTATCGCCCTGTCGAGCCCGGCCACGATCGACTTCACCGCATCCTGCGGGGTGTCGAACAGAAAGTCCGGCTCGGGCGTGTCGTTCGGCGCCTCGCCGTCGCTGTCGATCAGCTGGAACAAATAGGAGGCGAGGCTGAAGGCGGAGATGTAGGCAGAGGCCGACAGCAGCTTCTTGAAGGTGGCAGCTTCGTCGCCTTCGAGCGGCGCGCGGGCGTTTTTCGCCTGCAGGCTTTCGAGGTCCGAGCCTTCGGCGAAGACATCCGATATGGCTAGCGCTATTGCCGCCCCGCGCCGAGCGCGAAACAACAGCATGTGCTGCGGTATGGTCAGCAATTGGTCGTCGGGATGGACGGCGGCGACGGTTTTGGCGAGCTCGACCTCGCGCGTGCGGCGAACCGAGCCGACCGAGACGGTCGAGACGAAGCGGCGGTTGGTGCCCGCAAGCGCTGTGCCGGACTCACGCGATGGGTCTTCCAGCACGACGATGCGGGTGATGAAACTTTGCGCAGTGGCGCGGTGCTTTTCAATTGCCGCTTCCGGGATGGTGGTCAGGCCGGTGTCCATGGAAGATGCTCCGCGATTTGACGGTCAGACGTCGCTGATGACCTGCCCTTTGGACAGGATGTGGACCTTGTAGCCCGAAAAGATCTTCTGCGCCTCGCCGGCGGCATAGAGCGCCTGATAGGCCTCGTGCGGGATCAGCGCATGGTTCTCATAGCTCGACACGCCCTGGCGCGCGGCCTCGAGATCGTCGGTATTGATGAAGAATTCCTGCGTCGTCTTTTCGCTCGAGAACAGCCCCTTGCGGCCTGGCTTCTCGGCCTTGGAAAAGACCTCCTGGATGGTCCAGGTCAGCAGCCAGGCGTTTTCCGGCTTGCGCACCTTGGCCAGCACTTCGCTTACCGTCGAATTGTTGTCGGTAATCCCTGCAGAATAGAACGGGCCGAGCACGACGCGACGCAGCTGCTTGGGATGCAGCGGTTCGAAATCCTTGTCGAGGTTGACCGCGATGGTCGCCGGCGACAGCGTGTAGGCGGAATTCTTCTCGGTGAAATCGTCGAAACGGTGGGCGAGCTCGGGATTGAGCAAGCCGTCGACCGGCAGCGGAATGTCGACCCTCTCATTAAGCTTGCCGCCGGAGTCGACCAGCTGCCGGATCATGTCGTCGGAGGAATCCTCGACCGTCAGCATATAGACCAGCGGCAGGTTGGCGCTGCCGTCGAAGCAGGCCCAGTGGACCAGATAATAGGGCCGCAACGTCTTCGGATTGACCGAAACCTTGGCCGTCTGGGCCAGCGTGAACGGGCCAAAGGTGGTCTCGCTCTTGACGTCTTCGAGGTAGAGCCGCTCGGCCATCGACTTCTGCAGCGCTTCGGGGAATTCCTTGTGGCGCAGGATGAAGTCCGCCATTTCCTCGCGCAGCTCGTCGGCCAACGGGAGGTTGGCGAGGCGCGCATCGGCCTGGCGGCGGTCGTTTTCCAGCTCGAGCAGGTTCTGGAAGACCGGAAAACCGCTTTCGGCGCGCGAGATGCGGAACGTCTCGGTGAAGCCCAGCCGGTAGCGCCAACACGAGAACGACTTGTCGAGCCGCGCGATGTATTCGGCGACGATCTTGGCGACGATGCCATGCCGGTAGAGCGGCGAGCGATCGTCGCGCATGAACACTTCGAGGCCGCCAAGTGCCGCCGCGATCGCCGAGAAATAGCGCGCCGCCGCTTCGTTTTCGGGGGTCATGCTGCCAGCCCTTGGGAGCAGTGCACGTGCAGCAATTACGACTGCACGTAATTTGCCGAATTGTGCTTCTTCATCACGTCGTCGAAGCGGCGGGCGAAGGCATCGTCGGCGAGCTTCTTGCGGCGCTGGATGTCGGCGGTGGCGACCATGTTCTTCTCGTGCATTTCAAGCAGATCGCCAATGTGCTTCTGCGAGGCAGCACCAATGCCGGCCATGGTCTCTTCGGCGGTGTTGTCGACCTGGCTGCCCAGCGTGTTGATCTTGTGGGCGACATCCTGTTGGGCGGCGGTCTTCAGCGAATCTTCCAGCGCCTTGTACAGCACGATGCGCTGCTCGGTATCGATGGTCAGCTTGTTGATCAGCGTCGATTGCGCCGCGATCTGGTTGTTGAGCGAATCGACGAAGGTCTGGAACATCGAGGTGTAGCGCTCCAGCGTCTGGCTTTCGGCCAGCAATTCTTGCTCCTTGGCCTGCTTCTCGTTGTATTCCGTGGCCAGTTTCGAACGCTCGCCTTCAAGCTGCGTGCGCTCCTTCTGGCTGGTCGAGGCGGCGATCTTGTTCTCGATGTCGAGCAGCATCGGGTTGAGCTCCTCGATGCGCTTCTGCACGGTCTCGAGATTGGACATCGTGGTCTTGCGGCGCTCGATCACCTGCGACAGGCTGGCCTCGGAGGTTTTGTAGCGCGTGTCGAGAACCTGCTTCTGCGCCTTGAGGATGCCGACGATGGTGTCGGACTTCGCCAGCAGTTCCTGCAAATTGCCGGCCAGCGACATGTTGCGGACGCGGTCGGTGCGCATGCGCTGCTTGCGCTGGCTGGAGAAGACGCCGACGAAACTTTCCCAGCCGGTGTAGTTCTTCATGCTCTCGAATTCGGCGCCGAAGACGTTGGTGGCGTCCTCGAGGCCGATGATCAGGTCGGCGATATTGCCTTCCATCACCTTCTGCTGCTTCAGCACATCCTCGATGCGGGCATTCTCGATGTCGAAATTGGCGTCGCCGATCCTCTTGTCGGCGGTGGCGAGCGTGTCGAGCACGGCACCGGACTGCTCAATCTTGGTGCGCATGTCCTGCACGACCTGCTTGGTCTTGGCAATCTCGGCATCGAAATTCTGCAATGTCGCCATTGGGGCCTCCCGCTTCGGCATCGGTTTCGTTTCGCAAACCGCCGCGAATATATGTGCCGGGTTTGGCGAATGAAAGACGGAAGACATGGGATTACAGGAAAACAAAGAATTTCAGGAGGCGACTGCAGGATAATCAAGCCATGATTACGCTGTAACTGCCGGCCGGTCAGGCACCGCTTCGGCCTCGGCTGGACTTTTGCGCGGGAGCGACGCTCAGGGCTTGGGATCGGCTTTGAGGTAGGCGATGACGTTGGCGATGTCATCGTCGCTGGTCAGGCCGGAGAAGGCCATTTTGTTGCCGGGGACCTTCTGCCGGGGTGCGCGCAGGTATTCGGCAAGGTTTGCTTGGTCCCAGACCAAACCGGCGGCGCCGGCATCCTTCATCGCCTGCGAGTAACGGCTGAGATAACTGTCCGCGGTGCCGGCGGTGCGGCCGACGACACCCAGCAGATGCGGGCCGACCTTGTCGCGGTCGCTCGTTGCCTCGTGACAGACCATGCATCTGTTGAAGACCTTTTTGCCGAGAGCAGCATCGCCGTCGGCATGCGCGGCAACAACGTCGGCGATGAGGAAAGCAGTTGCAGACGAAATTACTCGAAGCATGGGAACTCCCGACGGCTCTGGCAGTGGATCAAAATAGGCGGCACGCTCAACAAAGGCTGCAATGGCGCGATTGCGGAACGAATGTCAGCCGGGAGGTCGGATGAAAGCAATAGCGCTGGTTTAGGCTTTGGTGAAGCCGATGAAATCGTCTGGGGCGGCGCGGCCCATTTCCTCTTCCCAATGGCGGCGGCAGAGCGAGACATAGACGTCCTTGCCGATCGCCACCTGTTCGCCCTGTTTGGCCACCTTGCCGTCGGCGCCGAGGCGCACCACCATCGTCGCCTTGCGGCCGCAGCGGCAGATGGTGCGCACCTCGCGCAGGTCGTCGGCGATCGCCAGCAGGGCGCGCGAGCCGGAAAACAGCTTGCCTTGGAAATCGGTGCGCAGGCCGTAGCACATGACCGGGATGTTCAGCCGGTCGGCGATGCGGGCGAGTTGCCAGACCTGCTCCTCTTCGAGGAACTGCGCCTCATCGATAAAGACACAATGGACCGTGGCGTGGTCATGATGCTCGGCGACCCGGGCGAATAGGTCGTCGCCGTCGCGGAACATCTCGGCTTCCGTCTCCAGGCCGATACGCGACGAGATCAGCCCGGTATCGCCCTTGCGATAGTGGCCGGCGATGAACAGCATCGTCGTCATGCCGCGCTCGCGGTAATTATACGAGGCCTGCAACAACATCGTCGTCTTGCCGGCATTCATCGTCGCATAGTGGAAGTACAGCTTGGCCATGCCGTCCTTTTAAGCCGAGTTGCAACAAAGCGGGGAGGGGGAGCGCCTACATTCCACCGGGAAAAGACGACTTCCATCCGGAAAGCGGCGGGCGTGTCGTTGATCGACCAGCCTGCGCCGTTGATCGTGGTTGCCTTAGTGCTTGAAACCGCAGCAGAATGGTGTTTGGCTGACGGAACAAAGGTGGAGATGAAACCGCCACTTCGCTTCACCGAGAACTGAAATGGGAGAATTTTGATGTCGCGCATGAATTCATTCGTCGCCGGTCTCGGCCTGGCGGCTTTTCTAACCACGACTGCGGCGTTCGCCGGCGATCCGGAAAGCTGCAAGACGGTGCGCATGTCCGATGTCGGCTGGACCGACATCCAGGCGACAACCGGCATAGCCTCGGTGCTGCTCACCGCGCTCGGCTACGAGCCGCAGGTAATCCAGCTTTCGGTGCCGGTGACGATGGCGTCGCTGAAGAACAAGGACCTCGATGTCTTCCTCGGCAACTGGATGCCGTCGATGACCAACGACATCAAGGACTACACCGCAGAAGGCTCGATCGAGACCGTGAGCGAGAATTTGAGCGGTGCCGGCTACGGCATCGTCGTGCCGACCTATGTCGCCGACGCCGGCGTCAAAACGCTGACAGATCTCGGCAAGTTCAAGGACAAGTTCGACGGCAAGATCTACGGCATCGAGGCCGGCAATGACGGCAACCGCATCATCCTCGACATGATCAAGAACCCGGCCGACAATCTCGAAGGCTTCGAGCTGGTCGAATCCTCCGAAGCCGGCATGCTCACCCAGGCCGAGCAGTCGATCAAAAACAATGAATGGATCGCTTTCCTCGGCTGGACGCCGCATCCGGTGATGGGCGCCATGAAGATCACCTATCTCGACGGCATGGGCGACACTGGCTTCGGCGCCGCCACCGTGCATACGATCGTGCGCAAGGGCTATACGACCGAGTGCCCGAATGCCGGCAAGTTCATCACCAACCTGAAGTTCAACCTGGACATGGAAGGCGAGATGATGGACGCGATCCTGAAGGGTGGCGACGCCAATACGGTCGCGACCGACTGGCTGAAGAAGCACCCGGACGCGGTTGCTCCCTGGATCGCCGGCGTCACCACCTTCGACGGCGGCGACGCGGCGGCAGCGGTGAAAACAGCGCTCGGAAGCTGACCTGACCGCTTGCACGACAAGACGAGGGGCAGCCACGGTAGAAATGGCTGCCCTTTTTCATATCCTGTGACAAGATGACCGTCCGGCAAAGGACGGCGCCGGCAGAAGAGGGGCTAGATGGATCCGATCTCCAAATTCCTGGTCAGCTACAAGATCCCCATTGGCGCGTGGGGGAAGGCGTTTTTCGGCTTTCTCACCGACAATTTCGACACCGTCTTCAGGGCTTTCTCCAACAGCCTCAACTTCCTGCTCGATGGCATCGTCGACGGGTTGCTGTTGCTGCCGCCGGTTCTGCTGATCGCCCTGATCGCTTTGCTCGCCTATTTCCTGCAGCGTTCGAAAGGCCTGGCCCTGGCGGTGTTCATCGGGTTGCTGTTCATCCTCAACCAGAACCTGTGGAAGCAGACGGTGGAGACGCTGGTGCTGGTCGTTGCCGCCGCCGCCGTCTCGATGGCTATCGGCGTGCCGCTCGGCATCTGGGCCGCGCACAAGCCGAAGATCTATCGCGTCATGCTGCCGGTGCTCGACCTGATGCAGACGCTGCCGACCTTCGTCTACCTGATCCCGGTGCTGACCCTGTTCGGCCTCGGCAACGCGCCCGGCCTGATCGTCACCATCATCTTCGTCATCCCGACCTCGGTCCGGCTCACCCATCTCGGTGTCACCTCGGTGCCGAAATCGATCGTCGAGGCGGGCGAAGCGTTCGGCGCCACCAAGCGCCAGCTGCTGTGGAAGGTCGAGCTGCCTTCGGCACTGCCGACCATCATGGCTGGGCTGACCCAATCGATCATGCTGTCGCTGTCGATGGTGGTGTTCGCCGCCCTGATCGGCGCCGGCGGCCTCGGCACAGAGATCAACCGGGCGCTCGGGTCGCGCCGGATCGACCTCGGGCTTGAGGCAGGTCTGGCCATCGTCGTGCTCGCCATCGTGCTTGATCGAATGACGCGCATCGGCGTGGGAGGCAAGAAATGACCGTCGCCGTCGATTTCAGGGATGTCGACATCGTCTTTGGCGCCGACCAGGCCGGTTCGCTGGCGCTGATCGACAGCGGCGCCACCCGTGCCGAGATCCTCGAACAGACCGGCAACGTGCTGGGCTGTGCCGGTGCCAGCCTCACCGTGCACGAGGGTGAGATTTCGGTGCTGATGGGCCTGTCCGGCTCTGGCAAGTCGACGCTGCTCAGGGCCGTCAACCGGCTGAACGTCGTCTCGCGCGGCCAGGTGCTGGTCAAGGGCGGCGATGGTACGGTCGACGTCGTCACCTGCGACGAGGCGACGCTTCGGCGGTTGCGGCAAAAGCAGGTGGCGATGGTGTTTCAGCAGTTCGGCTTGCTGCCGTGGCGCACCGTCGAGGAGAATGTCGGCCTTGGCCTCGAGCTCGCCGGCGTACCGGAAGCCGAGCGCAAGGAGCGGGTGAGCAAACAGCTGAAGCTGGTTCATCTCGACCAGTGGTCGAAGAAATACGCGCATGAGCTTTCCGGCGGCATGCAGCAGCGCGTCGGCCTGGCGCGCGCCTTTGCCACCGAGGCGCCGATCCTACTGATGGACGAGCCGTTCTCGGCACTCGACCCGCTGATCCGGACCAAGCTGCAGGACGAGTTGTTGCAGCTTCAGGCCGAGCTGAAGAAGACCATCATTTTCGTCAGCCACGACCTCGAGGAGGCGCTGAAGATCGGCACCCACATCACCATCATGGAGGGCGGGCGCATCGTGCAGACCGGTGCGCCGGAAGACATCGTGCTGCGGCCCGCCAACGACTATGTCCGCGACTTCATCGCCAATGTGAACCCGCTCTCGGTGCTGACCGCCTGGAACGTCATGCGCGACCGCCGCGACCTCGAGCACGGCGAGAACGGCTGGGTGTGGCTCGACCGGCGCAAGACGACGCGCTTCAAGATCGACGAGCATGGGCTGGTGGCGGCGGCCGAGCGCGACGGCAAGCCGGCGGTATGGGTGTCCTGCGCCGATGTCGAAGCCCAGCCGGAAGAGACGGCGCAGGTGTTCTGGGCCAATCCCGGCACCTCGCTGAAGACGGTGATGCTGGCCATGCATCGCTCGCAGACTGCACCGGTGGCGCTGTTCGACGATCAGTCGCGCTTCGTCGGTGCCATCGGCGTCAGGGATGTGCTGAGCGCGGTGCTTCGAAGGTAGTTTTTCTCCTTGGGGAGAGAACCAAGACCAACGCCGAGTTCTGTCGCGCCCCCCTCTGTCCTGCCGGACATCTCCCCCTTGGGGGGAGATCGGCGGTTTCGCAGACGGCTCTCACACTCCAACGTTTGTAGTTGGCGAAATCGGCGACGACAGCCAATTTCCCCACCTGTGGGGGAGATGTCCGGCAGGACAGAGGGGGGGCGCGAAGGAACGCCAGCTTAGCCCGATACCGCAAGCTAAACCGCCAGCGGCAGGCGCAGCTCCGTCAACAGGCCGCCATCGGGATGGTTGGACAGGCTGACGTCGCCGCCGGCGCCGCGGGCGATATTGCGGGCTATGGTCAGGCCGAGGCCGAGGCCGCCGGTCTGGCGGTTGCGCGACTGTTCCAGGCGCACGAACGAGCCGAACACGGCGTCGAGCTCGGCCTGCGGTATGCCCGGCCCCTCGTCGCGGATCGCCAGCGTGATGGTCCTGTCCGATTGGCGCAGGCTGAGATGCGCCTTCTTGCCGTACGTCACCGCATTCTGGACGAGGTTGGTGACGCAGCGCCGCAGCGCGACCGGCCGCGCTATGCAGATCAGGCCGCGCGAGCGCGCATCGTCATTGTCGAACGAGACCTCTTTGTAGCCGTCGGCGACCGATTCGACGAGCGACCAGAAATCGATCCTCTCGCTCTTCTCCTCGGTCACCTCGAAAGTGGCGAAGTCGATGACCGAGCTGGCAATGCCTTCGATGTCGGCGAGGTCGTGCGCCAGTGCGGCGCGAATGGTCGAATTCCTGAGCAGTTCGAGGCGCAGCCGCATCCTGGTCAGTGGCGTGCGCAGGTCGTGCGCGAGCGCCGCAGCGAGGTGCTCGCGGTCCTCGACATAGGCGCGCAGCCTTGCCTGCATGGCATTGACCGCCTTCGCCGCGGTACGCACCTCGCGGCTGCCGCTCTCGGCGATCGGCGGGCTCTTCAGGTCCTCGCCGATCCGCTTCACCGCGGTCTCCATCATCCGGTAGGGCGCCGTCAGCCGGCGCAGCGACCAGATCGAGGAAGCCACCACCAGCCCGGCGATCAAGGCATAGAGTGGCAGGCTATCGAAGCTCAGTATCGGCCCAGCCGGCGTGTTCGGTTCGGTGAAGTTCAGCCATTGGCCGTCGGCAAAGCGAAGCGAAGCGGTCAGCTTGTCGCTCTGGGCGAAATCGGCGGCCAGCACCAGCAGGTCGCGCTCGACCTGGCCAATATCGGGACCGGCGACCGTCCCACCGGGAGCGTCGGCTTCGTGCGTTGCCGGGTCACGGCGGACCCGCGCGTCGGTGATGCCGAACTTCGATAGCCGGCCGACCAATATGTCCTCCAATTCGGCCAGCTCGTCGTCGCCGGCTATCGACGAAGTAACAGCGGGCGTGCCGGAGACGGTGAGCGCGTAAGTGGCGTTGAACAAGCCGGAGGCCGTCGCCTTGCGCTGTTCCGGCGTGGCATCATGCATCAGCTGTACCAGCGAGAAGGCGCGGTCGTTGAGCCGGTAGAGATCGACGACGTCATTGGCGGCGGCACGGTCGCGCGAAACGATGTAGAGGGTCGCGATCTGGCTGATCAGCAGGCCGGCGATGACGATGAGCAGCACCCAGGCCGGCAGCGTTTGCGGTAGCATGCGTCTCATTCGGAGGTCGTCTCAGGCAGGAACTGATAGCCGCCGCTGCGCACCGTCAGGATCAGCTTCGGCGTTTTCGGGTCGTCCTCCATCTTGCGCCGCAGCCGGCTGACCAGAATGTCGACGCTGCGGTCGAAGCTGTAGCCGCTGTCGCCGCCGGACAGCTCGATGAGCTGCTCGCGGCTCAGTACGCGCTGCGCGCTCTTGACGAAGGTCTGCAGCAGATTGAATTCGGCCATCGTCAGCTCGATCCTGACGTCGCCGGGCGCCATCAACCGGCGGCGCGAACAGTCCATCGTCCAGCCGGCGAAATGGTAGATCTGCCGCGAAGCGGCACGTCGTGGTTCGGCGGTGCCATTACGCCTCAAGACGGCACGAATGCGTGCGAGCAGCTCGCGCGGATCGAAGGGTTTCGGCACGTAGTCGTCGGCGCCCATCTCCAGGCCGACGACGCGGTCGGTGGTCTCGGTGACCGCGGTCAGCATGATGATCGGTGTCGAATAATTGGCGCGCAACTCGCGGCAGAGCTCCAGGCCGCTCTTGCCGGGCAGCATGACGTCCAGAACGATCAGGTCGACCTGGGCGCGGCGCAGCACGGTCTCCATCTCGGTGCCGTCGGCGGCGACCGATGTATGCAGCCCTCGCTTCTGGAAAAATTCCTGAAGCAGGTCGCGAATGCCCTTGTCGTCGTCGACGATCAGTATGTGGGGGTCGGATTTCACAGGAAACCTGTCATTTGTGGATCGCCCAAGCGGTGCTTCGGCCGTCAGCCAGACGATAGAATTCAGGCCATAAGTTGGCCAGTGGAGATCGGCGGCTTGATCCGGCCGCCCAGAAACAATCCAGAAACAAAATTCTACAATCCGGAAAAACTGCCGAAAAAAATCAAAGGCATAAGTGGTGCCGTGGCGGTCGGGTCATCGGCTGCGACACGCGTTACGGGATTACGGACAGACCAATGCAAAGGTTCTCGATCAGTCTGATGGGTGCGTTGCTTTCCATTTCGCTCGTCACGGCTGCGGTCGAACATGCCGATGCAAAGCTGGCCGATGCAAAGGCGGCCAATTCAAAGGCGGCCGATGCAAAGGTGGCGACCACCCGCAGCGAGCGTTGCATCGATCTGAACCGCCAGTTTGACGAAGCCCTCGAAACCCATGCCGCGGCAACGCAGGTCACCGCGGCGAAAGCACTTCAAAGAAAGGGAAACCGGTTCTGCGCCAACAAGAAACAGGCACAGGGAATCCGGATGCTCGCGAACGCTTTGAAGCTGCTTGGAGTGACACCGATCGATCCCCTTCAGTGACACTCAATCCGATCTGCACAAAAAGGAAGTGAAGCCATGAAAAAGTCCCTCCTCTCCGCCCTCGGTCTCGCCATCGCGCTGGCCCTCTCGATGCCGGTTCTCGGCGCCAGCAGCGCCAATGCCGCGACCACCACCCCGGCTGCGACGACAACGACGACCGCTGCGCCGGCCAAGGCCGTGAAGAAGGTCGCTGCCAAGAAGACCGTCAAGAAGCACAAGAAGCACGCGGTCAAGGCAGCTCCGAAGGCCTGATCAAGCGACATCTTCTGCCGTATGAGAAGACCGCTCCAGTTGCGATTTGCCTGGAGCGGTCATCTTTGTTGGCGTGCAGACACTACGGCCGATCGCGCGCGGTTGAATGGACGACCGCTTTTGCCCATGTCAAAATGACCGCAAAGCTGTCGTACGCAATTGCCGGTCCAATGCCTGAAATCACGACAAAACCCCGTACCAGCACGAAGCCGAAGGTCGAACGGCCGAAGCTCTACAAGGTCATCCTGGTCAATGACGACTTCACGCCGCGCGAATTCGTCGTGACGGTGCTGAAGGCCGAGTTCAAGCTCAGTGAAGACCAGGCACATAGGGTTATGATTACCGCGCACCGGCGCGGCGTCTGCGTCGTTGCGGTCTTCACCAGGGATGTCGCCGAGACCAAGGCGGCGCGGGCAACCGATGCCGGCAAGGCCAAGGGCTACCCGCTGATGTTCACGACGGAGCCGGAGGAATAGAGCTCCTCCCTCGCCCGTTTACGAGAGAGGGAATCGAAGCCCCGGCTTGCCGGGCGGAGCAGGTGAGGGGCAGCGCAATGTCTGAAGAAAGTTTCACGGCGCCGGCGCCGCCCCTCATCCGCCTGCCGGCACCTTCTCCCCGTATAAGACGGGGAGAAGGGAACTACCGTCCTTCGCGGTACCACATCGAGCCCATCGCCAGAAGCAGCAGGCCGAGGCCGAGGAAGCCGCCGAACAGCGGCACGCGCGAGACGGCCTTGAGCACGCTGTCGTCGGTGGTGCGCAGGCCGATCCAGTCGTTGCCGGAGGCAGCGCCCGAGGCACGAACCGGGACGATGGAGGGCAGCGTGACAGTGCTGGTGAGATTGCCAATCGCCGAGGCCGGCGCCAGCCGGCGAACGCTGCCGCCGGTTGCCTCAGCCGGCGGTTTCAGCCGGTTCTCGGTGGAGACGACGTCGGTGAATTCCGGCGCGTTGACAGGCCCGACATGGGCCAATGCCGTCAGGTCGCCATTGCCGACCTGATAGAGACCGATTTCGCTGGTCTCGACGCTGCCGAGGAAGACGCCTGGCTCGGATTTCTCGAGCCTGACGATCAGTGCCTTGCCGGACGGCGTGATGACCTGCGCCGGGCCGGGGTCGTCGCTCATCGTCTGGCGGCGAATTTCAAGCACCATGCCGCGGCCGTCGGCGGTCAGCCGCTCCTCCTCGAGTTCGGGCTCCTTCATCAGCCAGTGGGCGATGCGTCGGTAGAGCTGGACATGCGGGCCGCCGCCCTCGAAGCCGCGCGCCCATAGCCAGCCCTGATCGGACAAAAGCATGCCGACGCGGCCTTCGCCCTTGCGGTCGAGCAGCAGCAGCGGCCGGTTGTCGGCGCCCTTCATCACCACCTCGCCCTCGGGATTCTCGACGCCAATGGTGCGGAACCAGCGGCTCCAGTGCGGCGGCTCGGTCGCGGAGCCATCGAGCCCGCGCGTTACCGGATGACGCTGGCCGGTATCGGTGAGGCGCGGATAGAAGGCCTTGTCGATGACCTCGCCGCTCGGCATTGCCGGCAGCGCTGACATCAGCGGCGTGCGTGCAATCGAGCTTTCGCCGGCATATTCGGGGCCTGCCGCGATCAGCAGTGCGCCGCCTTTTTCGACATATTCGGAAATGTAGTCGTAATAGAGGATCGGCAGCACGTCGCGATGCTGATAGCGGTCGAAGATGATCAGGTCGAAATCCTTGATCTTCTCGACGAACAGCTCGCGTGTCGGGAAGGCGATCAGCGACAACTCGTTGATCGGCGTGCCGTCCTGCTTTTCCGGTGGGCGCAGGATGGTGAAGTGCACGAGGTCGACCGAAGCGTCGGATTTCAGCAAATTGCGCCAGGTGCGCTCGCCGGCATGCGGTTCGCCGGAAACGAGCAGCACGCGCAGATTTTCGCGGATGCCGTCGATCAGCGCGATGGCGCGGTTGTTGGTATCGGTGAGCTCGCCCGGTTCGTGGTCGATGGCGAGTTCGACGATGTTGCGCCCGGCGCTGGGAATGGTCACCTGCAGCGGCATCGCCTGGCCGATGTTGGCGTGCTCGACCGATACCTGCTCGCCGTTGACCGATACGCGGACATCGACCGGGCCGGTTTCGTTGTTGGTGGCGATGACGCGATAGGTCATGTCGAGCGGCTTGCCGACCAGCCCGAAGCGCGGCGCATTCTCGAAGCGGATGCGGCGGTCCTTCTCGTGGTCGTTGCCGGTAATCAGCGCATGCAGCGGGGCATTGAAGTCGGGTGCGCCGGGCGGCGCGTCATGCACCTCGCCGTCGGTGATCATGATGGCGCCGCCAATGCGCGATGGCGGCACGTCTCGGAAAGCGTTTTCGAGCGAGGAAAACAACCGCGTCTCGGTGCGCTCGTCGGCGGCTTCGGACTTGCCGGCTTCGACGACACGGACGTCGAACTGCTTGAAGCGGCCGAGACGCTGCTGAAGCCCGGCCAAGGCCGCGTCGGTCTGCTTGGTGCGGTCGCCTATATCCTGGCTCTGGCTGCGATCGACGACGACGGCGACGATACTTTTCAGCGGCTCGCGCTCTTCGTCGAGGAATACCGGATTGAGCAACGCCGCAGCCAGCGCAATCAGGGCTGCCAGGCGGAAGATCGCGCCGCGCTGGCGAAACCAAAGGCCGACCAGCGCCAGCAGCAGCAGCGGCAACAGAACCACGGCGAGCAGCGGCCAAGTGATGAGCGGTTCGAAGGCGAGCGACCAATTCATGGTCTATTGCCCCAGCCGTTCGAGCAGCACCGGGACGTGCACCTGGTCGGATTTGTAGTTGCCGGTCAGCATGTACATCATGATGTTGACGCCGGCGCGCAGCGCATAGATGCGCTGCATCGGATCCGACGGCACGGTCGGCAATAGCGGGTCGCCATTCTCGTCGACCGCCCAGGCGCCGGCGAAATCATTGGCGGTGATCATGATCGGGGAAACGCCGTCGCCGGTGCGCACCGGGCGGTTCTCGGTGTTGCTGGCTTCGAGCGATGCCTCGACCCAAAGCGGGCTGCCGGCAAAGCGGCCGGGAAACTCTGGAAGGATGTAGAAGGATTTGGTCAGCACGTGGTCCGAAGGCACCGGTTCCAGCGGTGGCACGTTGAGGTTGCCGAGGATGTCGCGCAGCCGCTCCGTTGCGGGGCTGGTCGAATCCGCACCAATGCCGTTGGCGAACTGGTCGCGGGTGTCGAACAAGACCGTTCCGCCCTGCTGCATATAGGCGTCGATACGTGCGATGGCGGCCTCGCTCGGCATCGGGGCGGCGGGATCGATCGGCCAGTAGATCAGCGGGTAGAAGGACAGTTCGTCCTTCGAGATGTCGACGCCGGCCGGTGCTCCGGGTTCGAGCGCGGTTTTTTCGATGAGAAAGCGGGTCAGGCCTTCGAGCCCGGCGCGGCTGATCGAGTCGACACCCGGCTCGCCGGTCAGCACATAGGCGATCCGGGTCTTTGAAATGTCCCCGATCGCCTCCGTATCTCCCGGTTTGGCGTCGTCGGCACGCGCGACGTCCGCGTGGCCAATCAAGGCGCCGAGCGCAATCAGCAGGATGGCTGCCGTCGCCGCAGCGCCGGGACGGCGCGGCCGGCGCGACAACAGGCCGCCCATCCAGAATACGGCAAGCGTGTCGAGCACCATCAGCACCAAGGCCGCCGTGACCAGCGGACCTTTGAGGTTGCGCTGCTCGTCGAAGGCATACTGGACGGTGGTGACCGGCACGGTGATCTCAGGCCGGGCCAGGGGCGTGAATGCGCTGTCGCCACCGAGCAGATTGTGAGCGAATACCCCCGTCTCGGAGCCGTAGAGGCCGGGCGGGTTTTCCAGCGTCACCGGCAGCGGGCCGGCGCCGGGCACCAGCGGCCTGGCGTCCGGCGTCGGCGGCACCAGCGTGCCGTCGGCGGCGATCATGCGATAGGGTGCCAGCGACGTGGCGGCGGCCTCGGCATTGGCGACAGCCGCGCCCTGGTTGCGCGACAGTTGCACGATGCGCCGCAGCATCTCGACGAAGCTGCCGGAGATCGGCAGGTTGGACCACGTCGCCTCGGGGGTGACGTGGAACAGCACGAGGGTGCCCTTGTCCTTCTTCATCCCGGTCACCAGCGGCGTACCGTCGGCAAGGGTGGCCCAGGTGCGCTCGACGATGTCGGGCGTCGGTTCGGCCAGCACCTGCCTGGTGACGGTGACCTCGGTGGGCGGCGCGAGGTCGGCGAAGGGGCCGGTTTTCGGGAATTCGGTGACCGGCTGCGGCGCCGTCCATGACAGCGCGCCGCCAAGCGAGCGCTCGCCTGTGCGGAGCCGGACCGGCAGCAGGTCGTCGTCATTGCCGGCAGCGGCGAGCCGCGAACCGGCAAAACGCACCAGCGTGCCGCCCTTGTCGACCCAGTCGACCAGCCTTTCCCGGGCCTGTTCCGGAATGGTGCCGACATCAGCCATGACGATCATCGCCGGTTTCTGATCGAGCAGTTGCGGGATGGCATCGGCGAGATCGACGCTGGACGGCTCGACGAGATCGGCGAAGGGCTGCAGGGCGCGGCGGATGTAGTAGAGCGGCGACAGCAGCGGTTGGGCCTGGTCGGCCTCGGCCTGCGACAGCAGCCCGACGCGGCGGCGTTTCGAGCTCTCATCGAGCACGCGGACGGCACCGGCCTGGCGTTCGCCATCGAGCGCGATGTAGGCGAAGTCGTTGCGGAGTTCGAACGGCACCGCCATCGTGGCGGTGGCGGTGGTTACGCCCGGGGCAAAGGTCAGCGTCGCGTCGGCGATGCGGCGGCCCTTGTCGTCGAAGGCGCCGGCCGTCACCTGTGCAGGTGCCGGATCGCCCGGTGCGCGGATGGCGGTCAGGGCGAAGCCGTCGACCTGGTTATCGGCGCCGGTCAGGCCGGTCAGCGACAGCCGGTCGGAGACGGCCCAGACGACGCGTGCCGCGTTCTTCGACAACAGCGTGTTGAAGGCGGCTTCGTCGCCTTGCGCCGCCAGGCCATCGGCGAGCACGGCAACGCTGGTGCCCGGCAGCGACTCCAGGGCTGATGCGACGCGGGCATAGACGGCGGGGCGGTCGGTCGGGATCGGGCGCGGCTTTGCCGCGCGCAGCCGGTTGAGCGCGGCAGCGGCATCGAAGGGACCGATCTCGGCATTCGGCTTCTCGGCGGTGAAAGCGATGAGCACCGGCACACCGTTCGAATTGGCATCGGCGATCAGCCGCTCGGCGGTGGCGACGCGCTTACCCCAGTCGGCGGCACTTGCCCAGTCATTGTCGATCACCAGCGCCAGGGCAGCGCCCTCGGCCGGCAGCTTTTCGCGCGGGTTGAAGACGGGCTCGGCAAGTGCTGCCACGATAAGCGCGGCCATCAGCAGCCTGAGCAACGTCAGCCACCACGGGCTCTGCTGCGGCGTTTCTTCGCGCCTCAGCACGCGGGCGAGAATCCTGAGCGGCGGAAACACCTCGGTTTGCGGCCTGGGCGGGGTCAGCCGCAGAAGCCACCAGATCACCGGCAGCGCCAGCAGGCCCCACAGCACCATCGGCGCCCCGAAGGAGAGCGGCAGCCAACTCATGCGCGAGCCCTCCCGGCAAAGGCGCCCTCGGCGGTCATCGCCATGTGGATGCGCACCAGCGCCTCGGAGGCAAGGCGGTCGGTATGATTGACGGTAAAGCTCCAGCCAAGCCGTTTGCACCACGCGGCCAGTTCCTGGCGGCGGGCGGCATAAAGCAGGCGATATTCTTCGCCCAGCATTTCGGCGCGGCCGGCGGTCAGCTTGTCGCCGGTCTCAGGATCGGTGAATTCGGTGCGCCCCGCATAGGGGAAGCTTTCCTCGGCCGGATCGGCGACCTCGATCAGATGGGCGCGCACGCCGTGGCGGGCGAGCACGTCCAGCCAGGCTATGGTGTCCTCAACCGGGTCGAGGAAATCGCTGACGATGACGATGTCGCAGAAGCGGCGGATGCCGGACAGGTCGGGCTTTGCCGGCAGGTCGGCGGCGTGCATCAGTTGCGCCGCGATGCGCTCGGCGCCATTGCGGGCGGTGAACGGGTCGGTCAGGCCCGGCCAGGCAATGCGCTCGCCGCTGCGCGACAAAAGCTCGGCCATGGCCAGCGCCAGCACCAGAGCGCGCGACTCCTTGGAAACGCTGGCTCCGGTCGATTTGTAGAGCATGGAAGGCGAGGGATCGGCCCACAGCCACACCGTATGGGCGGCCTCCCATTCGCGGTCGCGGACATAGGTGTGGTCGTCGCGCGCCGAGCGGCGCCAGTCGATGCGCGAGGAATCGCCTTCGACATAGGGCCGGAACTGCCAGAAATTCTCGCCGATGCCGCGCTTGCGACGGCCATGCCAGCCGGCAATCACCGTGTTGACGATGCGGCGCGCCTCGACCAGCAGGTCCGGCACCAGGGAAGCCCGCAACCGGCCTCTGGCGAGCGCATCGCGCGTCGCTGTCGGTGCCTGCGCTTCACCGATGCGCGCCATCAAATCCCTTTCGCGAGCTTCGCCACGACGTCGCGTACCGTGGTGCCCTCGGCGCGGGCGGCGAAGGTCAGCGCCATGCGGTGCTGCAGCACCGGCTCGGCCAGTGCGCGGACATCGTCGACCGACGGCGCCAGCCGGCCGTCATAGAGGGCGCGGGCGCGGGCGCACAGCGTCAGCGCCTGACTGGCGCGCGGGCCCGGGCCCCAGGCGACGTGCTTGTCGGTATCGGCGTTGCCCTGGCCGGGACGCGCCGAGCGCACCAGCTTGAGGATCGCCTCGACGACGCTTTCAGGCACCGGCACGCGGCGGATGAGCGTCTGGATGTCCTTCAGCCGCGCCGGCTGCAGCACGTTTTCAGCCTTGGCATCCTCGATGCCGGTGGTTTCCAGCAGGATGCGGCGCTCCGCCTCGATCTCGGGGTAGAGGATGTCGACCTGCATCAGGAAGCGGTCGAGCTGCGCCTCGGGCAGCGGATAGGTGCCCTCCTGCTCCAGCGGGTTCTGCGTCGCGAGAACATGGAACGGAGCCGGCAGGTCATGGCGTACGCCGGCAATGGTGACGTGGTATTCCTGCATCGACTGCAGCAGCGCCGACTGGGTGCGCGGCGAGGCGCGGTTGATCTCGTCGGCCATCAGCAGTTGCGCGAAGATCGGCCCGGAAATGAAGCGGAACGAACGCTTGCCGAATTCATCCTGCTCCATCACCTCTGAGCCGAGAATGTCTGACGGCATCAGGTCGGGCGTGAACTGGATGCGGCGCGAATCGAGGCCGAGCACGATGCCCAGCGTTTCGACCAGCTTGGTCTTGGCAAGGCCGGGCACGCCGACCAGCAGTGCATGGCCGCCTGCCAGCAATGCGACGAGCGTGCGCTCGACGACGCTTTCCTGGCCGAAGATGACCCGGCCGACGCCGTCGCGGACCCTCGAAATGTCAGCCAGCGCCTTCTCGGCCTGCGCCACCATGTCCTTTTCGCTGATCGGGCTTTCCTTGATCATAACGCTCATGCAGCATCGATCCTTCTGGTTGGAAATACCGCTTGGCACCTTGGGTGCCGCAGCATGCCGCGATTCGGCCTCGCATGGCGCCTGCAAAGAACTTAAATCACAGACGTAGGCTGACAAGCGGAACAACAGTGACTATTTCGTGACCATGACAGAAGCCGCCGTGCATCGTGAAGAGAGCCTGACGGCCGCGACCGAGGCGCGCGGGCTAGAGGCGCTGGTCTCGCGCGCGACGCGCGCCGGCAAGGGGCCGGCGCCGGTGGAACGCTGGAATCCGGCATTTTGCGGCGATCTCGACATGGAGATTAGGCAGGACGGCACCTGGTTCTATCTGGGAACGCCGATCGGCCGGATGCCGCTGGTGCAGCTTTTCTCCTCGGTGCTGCGCAAGGATGACGATGGCAGGACCTATCTGGTGACGCCGGTGGAAAAGGTCGGCATCCGCGTCGCCGACGCGCCCTTCATCGCCGTCGAGATGGATGTGTCGGGCGCCGGCGACGGGCAAATCATCACCTTTCGCACCAATGTCGGCGATGTGGTCGAGGCTGGGGCGGAGCATCCGCTGCGCTTTGTCGACGAGGACGAGACAGGTGGCCTGAAGCCCTATGTGCTGGTGCGCGGGCGGCTGGAGGCGCTGGTGGCACGGCCGGTGATGTACGAGCTGGTCGAGCACGGCCAAGAGATCGACATCGGCGGCAAGACGATGTTTGCCGTCCGTTCCAAAGGCGAGGTCTATCCGATCATGCCGGCTGAGAAACTGAAACGGCTGAGCGCATGATGGACCGCCTATGATGGATCAGGTGACGCCGGTGCCATTTTCCGCCGCCGAGTTTCGCCAGCGCGTCGTGGCGCAGCCGCAGGCGCATGCCGGTGACGATTTTGGCGACCACCGCTTCAATCCGGGTCATCCCAGGCTGAAGCTGGCCAAGGCGCTGCGCGATGCCGCCGTGCTGATCCCGGTGGTCGACCATGGCCACGAGGCCACGGTCCTTTTGACCCGGCGGGCGGAAAAGCTGCGCAACCATTCAGGGCAGGTGGCTTTCCCCGGCGGAACCATCGATCCAACCGATGTGAGCCCGGAAGCGGCGGCATTGCGCGAGACGTTCGAGGAGATCGGTCTCGATGGGGATTATATCGAGATCCTCGGCCGCATGCCGGACTACGTCTCCGGCAGCGGCTATCGCATCGCCCCGGTGCTCGGGATTGTGCGGCCCGGTTTCAGCCTGACGCTGAATTCCGACGAAGTCGATGCCGTCTTCGAGGTGCCGCTGGGCTTTCTGATGGACCCCGCCAACCACACCAGGGACAGCCGCATGTGGAACGACCTCGAATGGTTCTTTTACGAGATGCCCTATGGCGGCCAGCGCATCTGGGGCGTTACTGCGGGCATCATCCGAACGCTTTATGAAAGGCTCTATTCGTGAGCGATCCGGTGTCGATCGCGGGCAAGGCCGGCTGGCTCGGCGAAAGCCACTTGCAGCGCTTGCTCGCCGCGCTGACTGACGGTGGCGAGGAGGCGCGTGTCGCCGGCGGTGCCGTGCGCAATGCGCTTATCGGACAGCCGGTTGCCGACATCGACATCGCCACCACCACAGTGCCCGAGGAAACCATCCGGCGCGCCGAGGCGGCAGGCTTCAAGACGGTGCCGACCGGCATCGAGCATGGCACCGTCACCGCGGTCGCCCACGGCAAGGCCTATGAAATCACCACGCTTCGTGCCGATATCGAAACCGACGGCCGCCGCGCCAAAGTGTCGTTCGGCCGCGACTGGAAAGCCGACGCGGAGCGGCGCGATTTCACCATCAATGCACTCTACGCCGAAGCTGACGGAACTGTCGTCGATCTGGTCGGCGGTATCGCCGATATCGAAGCGCGGCGGCTGCGCTTCATCGGCGATCCGGAAGCGCGCATCCGCGAGGATTATCTGCGCATCCTGCGTTTCTTCCGCTTTTTCGCCTGGTATGGGGACGGCAGGCCGGATGCCGAAGGGTTGAAGGCTTGCGCCCGGCTGAAGCAGGGGCTCGACCAGCTCTCGGTCGAGCGCGTCTGGTGGGAGTTGAAGAAATTGCTGTCAGCGCCAGATCCGTCGCGGGCGCTGCTGTGGATGCGCCAGGCCGGCGTTCTGACCGGCGTTTTGCCGGAAAGCGAGAAATGGGGCATTGATGCCATCCACGGGCTGACCAAGACCGAGAAGGATCTGGCCTGGGCGCCGGACCCGCTGCTCAGGCTGGAAGCCATCGTGCCGCCGGATGCCGCGCGCATGAAAACGCTTGCCGAGAGATTGAGGCTTTCCGTGAGCGAGGCAAGCCGCCTGCGGTACTGGGCGATGACAGCTGCCATCGATCCGAAAACAACCGAAGGAGAGTTGGCGAAAAAGCTCTATTCTGGCGACCGCCAAGGCTTTGTCGATCGGTTGCGGCTGTCGCTCGCTTCCGCTCGAGCCCGCGCGGTCGAAGACAATGACGCACTGCTCGAAGCCGGCGGCTTCTCGCGCCTGCTTGCCTTCGCCGCAAAATGGCAAAGCCCTGTTTTTCCGGTCAAGGGCGCCGATCTGGCGACACTTGGCGCCTCACCGGGGCCGAAGCTTGGTGCAACGTTGAAGAATCTTGAAAAGGAATGGGTCGAGTCCGGTTTTGCGCTTGATCGCGGCGCGCTGCTCAAGCGCGCCGCAGAGGCACTCCAATCCTAACCGTCACGCTGCGTCGCGGACCTTTTCGATGCGCGAGCGGATCGCCTCGATCATCGTCTCGCGGATCACCGTCTCGCCATGCGTCTCGCGCAGATGCTCGACGGCACGACGCATGACCTCTGCCTCCTCCTCGGCGCGTGTGTGCCACTCACAGCCGGGTACGAGCGACCCGCAATGGAATTCCTTCATCGGCTTCTCCTCATTTCCTCCTTGGAGCGCCGCGCAGCGCACTGATACGGCAGCTCCAGACCTTTGATCTCGCGCATGATCTCGAAACCGGGTTCCGGCATTCGGGTTATACGCTGGCCAGCTAAGCATAACACGATCGAACGGTTTTGGTTGCCTTACAGCGCCGCGCGTCCAAGCCGACAAGCGGCGTTCTAGTGTACGGATTTGCGAAAAGGCGGAGCATCGCTGCTCCGCCCTCTACGCTACCTCCGAGGCAAGACGTTGTCTTGCTCCAGCGGGCAGGCCATCACTTCACGACCTTGACTGCCTCGGCAATTTTGTCCTTACCGCTCATATCCCACGTGACGCGGACCTTTTCGCCGACCTTCAGGCCAGGATCCTTGAAGGTCTGGGGCAACGTAAAGGTGGCTCCGTTGTCCAGAACTAGGCTCATCGCCGTTCCATCAAAGCTTTTGATCGTGCCGGTGGTGTGCTTGACCGCGGCGAATGCGGCGGTACCAGAGGCGAGAACGGCAGCAGCGGCTGCGGTCATAATAAGCTTGCGCATGGCATGCTCTCCTGGAAAATGCGGGCACCCGCTTGGGAAAGGTGCCCCATTCAATCATGGGCCGTCCGGTCACGTCGGGTCGCGGCGCTCGGGAGTAAAGAACCGCCGGCGTTTCCCGGCCCGACGCGACAAATAGCCCAATCTTTTCAATAGAATATTAGACGAAAAAGATATTTTCTGGTGCGCGTTGCGCCACATTCGCCGTCAAATTCTCGGGATTTGGACCCGATTGCGGCTCACGTTGCGCTCACCGAGATTTTACGGCCATTTCACCTCAGGCGGCAGGCTGGACAGGATCGACGCGACATTGCCGCCGGTCTTCAGCCCGAAGATGGTGCCGCGATCGTGAAGCAAGTTGAATTCGACATAGCGGCCGCGACGGATGAGCTGCTCGTCACGGTCGCCATCGGTCCAGTTATCATTGAAGTTGGCGCGCACCAGATGTCCGTAGACGACGAGAAAAGATCGCCCAACGTCCTGGACGAAGTTGAAATCGGCGTCCCAGCCGCCTTTGTCCTCGCCCGAATGCAGCCAGTCGAAGAAGATACCGCCGGTGCCGCGTGGCTCGTCGCGGTGCGGCAGGTAGAAGTACTCGTCGCACCAGGCCTTGAATTTCGCGTAGTCGGCGATCGCCGCGTTCTTCTCGCAGGCAAATTGCATCGCCCTGTGGAAGGCGATCGTGTCGGGGTCGTCCTGGCTGCGGCGGCGGTCGAGCACCGGTGTCAGGTCGGCGCCGCCGCCGAACCACTGGCGCGAGGTGACGACCATGCGCGTGTTCATATGCACGGCCGGCACGTTGGGGTTCCACGGATGGGCGATCAGCGAAATGCCGCTCGCCCAGAAGGACGGGTCCTCTTCGGCGCCCGGCATCTGCTTCCTGAATTCGGGCGAGAACTCGCCATGGACGGTCGAGGTGTGGACGCCGACCTTCTCGAAGACGCGGCCGTGCATCATCGACATGATGCCGCCGCCGCCCTTGCCGGCATCGCGTTGCCACGGCGTCTTTTCGAAGCGACCGGGCGACCAGCTGGCCTGCGGCCCCTGCAGGTCCTGCTCGATCTGCTCGAAGCTGGCGCAGATGCGCTCGCGCAACGTCTCGAACCACAGCCGTGCCTTCGTCTTCTTCTGTTCGATGTCGGCTGGCAGCCCCGCCGGTATCTCGGGTCGTTGCAAATCCTGTCTCCGGTTGCGGGGCGTACCCCGACAAATGACTCGTCTTTTCCGGCCGCGATCCCTAATCTCTTAGGTGCAAGGGTCAAGTGTGAATGGAGTTCTTTCGTGCGCACCCCGGCAAGACCGCCGCTGGATGGCCTGAAGAAGAGGCTCGACCGTTCACGCGCCGAGAACGCGCGCATGCCGCGCGACGGATTTCTGCGCGAGACCTTCGTGCTGCCGCGCTCCGACGCTCGTCTCAAGGCGAAGGAATGGTTCGAGCGCTTTCCCAAGCAGGCCTATTGGACCGAGATCGAGAGCTGGTTTGAGCGGCCGGGCGACGTCATCGAATTCACCATCAGGCGGCTGCCGGCGGCGGATTAACGCTCGATCAACAGCCGTCTCGCTCCCGGCCCCCGGGTGCTCAGCCGGTCGCCCTTGTTCCGCAGCGGGCATTTGTCAATCGACATGCAGCCGCAGCCGATGCAGTCGGTCAGCCCGTCGCGCAGCTTCTTGAGCTGGGCAATCTTCTGGTCGAGCTCGTCGCGCCAGGCCGTCGACAGCAGATTCCAGTCCTCGCGCGTCGGCGTTCGGCCTTCAGGCAGTGATCGAAGTGCTGTGCCGATCTCGGCCAACGAAATGCCGACCTCCTGCGCCACCTTTATGATCGCCACACGCCTCAGCACGTCGCGGCCGTAGCGCCGCTGATTACCGGCGGTACGGTGGCTGCGGATCAGCCCGCGCGCTTCGTAGAAATGCAGCGCCGACACCGCGACGCCGCTGCGCATCGCCACCTGGCCGACTGTCAATTCCGTTGCCGCAGCCATCTCCGATTTTCCGCTTGACCTCAAGTTAAGTTGAGCTTGTAACGAAGAAATTCTGGATAGGCAAACCGCAGGAGAAGGCGATGTGCGCCTGGGTTAGAATGACAAGAGAGGGCGCAGTCGTCGACCAGAAAGCGGCCGTACTCGCCGCGCGCGCCGACGGTCTGCAAATCCTATCCAAGCTGCCGCATCGCCTCGCCAGCCACCATGGCGACGGAAAGCGCGACGTTGATGCTGCGCGCGGTGCCCTGCATCGGGATGGTCAGTCGCGCATCCGCCGCCTCGTGGACATGATCCGGAACGCCTGCGGATTCGCGGCCGAACAGAAGAACGTCGGCGCCGGTGAAGACGAAATCCGTATAGGCGCTCGCGGCTTTGGTCGACAGCAGCACCAGCCGCCGCGCTTCGCCTTTACGCCAGTCCTCGAAGGCGTGCCAGTCGACATGCCGGGTCAGCGCCGCCATTTCGAGATAGTCCATGCCGGCCCGTTTCAGCGCCCGGTCGGAGAGCGGGAAGCCGGTCGGTTCGATGATGTCGACCCCAAGGCCGAGGCAAGCGGCGAAGCGCAGGATAGTCCCGGTATTGCCGGCGATATCCGGCTGGTAGAGCGCAATGCGGAGACGGTCGTTCATTTCCGCGTCTTTCTAATAAGTGGCAGATCAGCCACAGAGCTCTCGCGGTTTTGGAAATTCCTGGACTGGCGGGTGGTCATTTTCTGCGAAGTCGGTTATACGGCCAGCATTGTCAACCCGAACCGATGAAGGGGTAATTCATGATGGCCATGCACATCCACCACCCCTCTCGTGGGCTTACCAGCCCGACGGCGGTTTCGGTACGACGATTCTCCTGAACTTCTAGACTTCAATCGCACCGATTCCCGCCGAAACCTTTTTCGGCCTTCGAAGGAATCCGGCGATGTTTTTCAAGCTGTCGAAGGGGGCTGAACGCCCCACCTGAACGTGCTTCGACCGATATCACCCTTGCCGCGCGGCGCGTGCCCACGGTCCGGGTTGGTTCACCCTTCTATCTGCATCTTCAACTGGAGGACGGACCGATGTTCGATCCCTGTAGAATACCCGGCTCAAGAAGCCTGCACGAGCGCAAAACCGCGACTTGGGCGCTTTTAATCGGCGAGACCTACTCGTCGGCGGTTCACGCCGAGACCCGCCAGCGTCCGCATCGCGGCATGCTGCCGGACGTCGATTTCTCGCATGCCGTTCCGGACTATAGCCGGCCGTCGCTGGTGCGCCGGATCATCAGGCTGATCCGGCCTGGTGCAAAAACCGGCGCGAAAATCCGGATCGTCAAAACGTCGTCAGCATCGTCAAACGAAACTGTCGGCGAAAGGCCCGCGACAACCTATATAGCGCGAAGCAGGACCGGCGAGGCGGACGATTCCGTATCGCCGGTCCTTGACGCCATGCGGTCTGGGCACGTCGTCCGTTCCCGTGCCGCGTGAGCGGAAACAATATTGTGAGCATCACTATGTTTAGCTGGTTTGAAAAAAGGCTCGATCCGTTTCCGGCTGCGGAACCGGTCGAGCCGCCGAGGACGCTGATCGCCTTCTGCGTGCATTATACGCGCGGCGCGTGGCCCTACATCGCTCTCGATGCGGTGCTGGTGACGGCCATCGCGCTGGCTGAGGTGTGGATGTTCGGCTTCATGGGCCGGATCGTCGACTGGCTGTCGGCGCAGAATCGCGAGACGTTCCTGCAGACCGAAGGCTTGAAGCTGGCCGGCATGGCCTTCATCGTGGTTTTCGCGCTGCCGGCGACGGTCTGGTTCCATTCGCTCCTCAACCAGCAGACGCTGATGGGCAACTATCCGATGCGTATCCGCTGGCAGGTGCATCGCTATCTGCTCAAGCAGTCGATGAGCTTCTATCAGGACGAGTTCGCCGGACGCATCGCGACCAAGCTGATGCAGACTGCGCTCGCGGTGCGCGAATGCGTCATCAAGCTCATCGACGTGCTCAATTATATCGTCGTCTATTTTCTCGGCATGCTGTTCATCGTCGGCTCGGCAGACTGGCGGCTGGCGGCGCCGCTTGCCGTCTGGCTTGCCGGCTATGTCCTGCTCTTGCGCTATTTTATCCCGCGGCTGGGCAAGGTCGGTGAGGAGCAGGCCAATGCGCGCTCGACCATGACCGGCCGTGTCGTCGACAGCTACTCCAACATCCAGACGGTCAAGCTGTTCTCGCATGCGCGGCGCGAAGCGTCCTTCGCCCGGGAAGGCATGGCCGGCTTTCTCGATACCGTCTATCGGTCGATGCGGCTGGTGACGCAGCTCTACGGCCTGCTCTACATCCTGAATTCGCTGCTGTTGTTTTCGGTCACGGCGATCTCGCTGTGGCTGTGGCTCGGCCAGGCCGTGACGATCGGCGCCGTCGCCCTAGTCATCGGCCTCGTGCTTCGGCTGTGGGGCATGTCGCAATGGATCATGTGGGAGATGTCCACGCTGTTCGAGAATATCGGCACGGTGCAAGACGGCATCAGCTCGATCTCGCTGCCCCGCCTCGTCGAAGACAGGCCTGGGGCCAAGGATATTGCCGTGACCAAGGGCGAGATCCGTTTTGAGGACATCCGCTTCCACTACGGCAAGCAGAAGGGCGTGATCGAAAGCCTGTCGCTGACGGTGAAGCCGGGCGAGAAGGTCGGCATCGTCGGCCGTTCGGGTGCCGGCAAGTCGACGCTGGTCAATCTTCTGTTGCGCTTCTACGACCTTGAAAGCGGCAAGATCCTGATCGACGGCCAGGACATCGCGGCGGTGACGCAGGACTCGCTGCGCGCCCAGATCGGCATGGTCACGCAGGACACCTCGCTGCTGCATCGTTCGGTGCGCGAGAACATCCTCTATGGCCGGCCGGACGCCAGTGACGAGATGCTGGTCGAGGCGGCACGCCGCGCCGAAGCGCTTGATTTCATATCAGGGCTTTCGGACGCCGGTGGCCGCAAGAATTTCGACGCGCATGTCGGCGATCGTGGCGTCAAATTGTCCGGCGGCCAGCGGCAACGCATTGCCATTGCCCGCGTTATGCTGAAGGACGCGCCGATCCTCATTCTCGACGAGGCGACGTCCGCGCTCGATTCCGAGGCCGAGGCGGCCATCCAGGAGAACCTCTACAAACTGATGCAAGGCAAGACCGTCATCGCCATCGCGCACCGGCTGTCGACGATCGCCGCCATGGACCGGCTCGTCGTCATGGACAAGGGCCGCGTCATCGAAGAAGGTTCGCATGAGGAACTCGTTGCCAGCGGCGGGCTCTACGCCCAGCTCTGGCAGCGCCAGTCGGGCGGCTTCCTGCTCGACGACGGCCCCTCTGCCAACGATGCAGCCGCCAACGATGCACTCGCCAAGGGTGAAGCCGCCGAATGATGACTGCCATCTACCGCTGGTTCGAGAACTGGGTCTATCCGTTCCGGGAGCCCGCGGACCTTCGGCCACCTGCCGGCGTCAGGGGTTTCCTCTGGCACTATGTCGGGCAGGCGAAGATCGCTTTCTTCGCCATGCTGGTGATCGGCGGCATCGCGCCGTTGGTCGAGGCCGGACTGTTCTACTTCGTCGGGCGGCTGGTCGACATCCTCGACCAGCTTCCTGGCGAACGCAGCTGGCATGCCTTGTGGACTGCCGCCGGCCCCGAACTTGTCTTCATGATCGCCGTGGTGCTGGTCATCCGCACCATCGTCGTCGGCCTGTCGGCGCTGGTCGACGAGCAGACGATCACGCCGGGTTTCTATAATCTGGTGCGCTGGCAGGCGCATCGCCATGTGTCGCGCCAGTCCTACGCCTTCTTCCAGAACGATTTTGCCGGACGTATCGCGACCAAGGTCTGGCAGGCGGGGCAGGCGACCGGCGATCTGATGGAAAGCTTCATCGAGGTCGTCTGGTTCATGGTCGTCTATACGGTGACGACGCTGGCGCTGGTCGCCGGGCTCGATCTCAGGCTGGCGGTGCTGGTGGTGATCTGGATCTCAGCCTTCGGCCTGCTGGCCAGACGCTATTTGCCGGCGATCCGCAAGCATGCCGAGGCCACCGCCGAAGCCGGCTCGATGATCACCGGCCGCATCGTCGATTCCTATTCGAACGTGCAGACGCTGAAGCTGTTCTCGGCCGATGGCGACGACCGCTATATCAGGAACGGCTTCGACATCTATCTCGACGCGCTGCGCCCGTTCACCCGCCGGCTGACCGGCGTGCGCATGGCGCTGACCATGCTGTCGGGGATCATGATCACGGCGATCGCCTGCTTTGCCGTCTATCTCTGGGTCGAAGGCTCGATCACCGTCGGCGCCGTCGCCTTCACGCTGTCCTTGGTGCTGCGGCTGAACATGCTGCTCGGCCGGCTGATGATGCAGCTCAACAGTATTTTGCGGAACCTCGGCGTGCTGGAAAACTCGAAGGCGCTGATCTCGAAGCCGCTCGGCCTGACCGATGCGCCCGACGCGAAAGAGCTTCTCGTTGGCGGTGGGCGCATCGACGTCAGAAACGTCGAGTTCCATTACGGCAAGGGGTCCGGCGTGCTCAACGGCATCGACCTCGTGGTGCGGCCGGGTGAAAAGGTCGGACTGGTCGGGCCGTCCGGCGCAGGCAAGACGACGCTGGTCAACCTGATCCTGCGCCTCTACGACCTCGAGAGCGGCAAGATCACCATTGACGGGCAGGACGTCTCCAGGGTCACGCAGAATTCGCTGCGCGCCAATATCGGCGTCGTCAGCCAGGATACGGCACTTTTCCACCGTTCCTTGCGCGACAACATCAAGCTCGGCATGTCGGAAGCAACCGACGCCGAGGTGATCGCGGCAGCGGAGAAGGCCGAGGCGCAGGAGTTCATCCTCGGCCTGCGCGACAGTCGCGATCGTACTGGCTATGAAGCCTTTGTCGGCGAGCGCGGCGTCAAGCTCTCGGGCGGCCAGCGCCAGCGCGTGGCGATCGCCCGCGTCTTCCTCAAGGACGCACCGATCCTGGTGCTCGATGAGGCGACCTCGGCGCTCGATTCCGACATCGAGGCGGCAATCCAGGAGAATCTGGCAAGGCTGATGGAAGGCAAGACAGTCATCGCCATCGCGCACCGGCTGTCGACCATCGCGGCACTCGACCGGCTGGTGGTGCTCGACGAGGGCCGCATCGTCGAACAAGGCACGCATGACGAACTGGTTGCGCTCGACGGGCTGTATGCACGGCTGTGGAAACGGCAGTCCGGCGGCTTCCTGTTCAACGAAGAGAGCGCGTTGGCCGAGACCCGGCCGGCGGAGTAGTTTTCCATAGACCGGAGTGAAATCATGGCGGTGAGATTGCCATCGAATTTTGGACGGTCCGGCGCGCAGGAGAGCGCGTTGGATCTGCTTGGCCATGAAATCCTCGGCGAAAAGGCGGCAGTGCTCGGCCGCGCCGGCCGGCGCGTCGAGAAAACACTGACGAGGCTGCGCGAGAATGGCGACAGCGACGATCGACCCCGGCTGCTCAAGGACGCAGCCGACGCGGTGCACGGCTATTTCATCCAGCGCGAACTCTGCGGCCTGCGCAAGCACGACGCGGTGATCCGGGAATACAATATTCCCAAGGCCGTGCTGGCCAGGCTCGGCGCCAGCGTATGATCCAAACCGGAATCGGTTTGGGAGGCGTTATTCCAGCCACTCGGTGATGAAGCTGCCGTTCTCGTGTATGTCGGTGGTTTCCAGCGGGCCTGGCCCGAGATTGGTGAATTTGTGCGGCGTGTCCGGCGGTACGATCAGGATCTGGCCGGCCGTGGCCTCGATCTGCCGGTCGCCGACGGTGACCAGGCCGGTCCCGGTCCGGATGATAAAAATCTCGCAATAGGGATGGCTGTGCAGCCTGGGGCCGCCGCCGATCTCAGGCAGGTAGTTGAAGATCAGGCAGCTGTTGGAGCCGTAGGCGCCGCATTGCAACTCGCCCTGCCAGTGGTCGGGCGCCTCGGCCCATTTGTCGCGGTCTATAACATGCGCCATAGGGCGAGGATAAACCGCGCCAGCGCCCGCTGTCGAGGCGAACGCAGTCGTTTGGTTTTCCTGCGATTTTCCAATCATTCCATCGGGCAAATTACGTCCCCGCGACAATCTGCCCTTGTGCCTTCACCCGTCTGGACAAAAACAGGCTTCACGCATAAACCCAAGTCCCAAATGCCGGAGGAATTCGCTAGCCTGTTCGCCATGCGCTGTCGGGCCGGCGCGATTGAGCGGGAACAAGGCTCGGCCGCCGGCACGGAAGAGGCGAAAGGATCAGGCACCCGTGAGCGCAACCGACACCCAGGATCCCAACCGTCGTGATTTTCTCTACGTCGCCACCGGCATGGCCGCGGTGGTCGGCGCGGGCGCCGTCGCTTGGCCGTTCATCGATCAGATGCGTCCGGATGCCTCGACGCTGGCCCTTGCCTCGGTTGAGGTCGACGTCTCTTCGCTGACGCCAGGAATGTCGCTCGTTGTGAAGTGGCGGGGCAAGCCGGTGGTCGTGCGCAACCGCACTGAGCAAGAGATGAAGGACGGCGAGGCGGTCAATCTCGCCGAGCTCAAGGATCCAATTGCCCGCAATGCCAATTTGCCGGCCGACGCGCCGGCGACCGACGCCAACCGCACCACGCCGGGCAAGGAAGCGTGGATGGTGATGGTCCAGGTCTGCACCCATCTCGGCTGCATCCCGCTCGGCCAGGAAGGCGATTTCGGCGGCTGGTTCTGCCCGTGCCACGGTTCCGTATACGACACCGCCGGCCGCATCCGGAAGGGGCCGGCACCCGAGAACATGGCGGTACCGGTGTTCCAGTTTATTTCCGACACCAAGATCCGTATCGGCTGAGGCAAGGGATATTTCGATGAGCGAGGGACACTCGACCTATACGCCCAAGACCGGCATCGGACGCTGGTTCGATTCGCGCATGCCGCTGCCGCGGCTGGTCTATGACAGCTTCATCGCCTATCCGGTGCCGCGCAATTTGAATTATGCCTGGACCTTCGGCGGCATCCTCGCGCTCATGCTGGCGGCGCAGATCCTGACGGGTATCGTGCTGGCCATGCACTACGCGGCCGACAGCACTCTCGCCTTCGATTCGGTCGAGAAGATCATGCGCGACGTGAATTCGGGCTGGCTGCTGCGCTACCTGCATTCGAACGGCGCGTCGTTCTTCTTCGTCGCCGTCTACATCCATATCTTCCGTGGCCTCTACTACGGCTCCTACAAGGCGCCGCGCGAGCTGCTGTGGATCCTCGGCTGCATCATCTACCTGCTGATGATGGCGACCGGGTTCATGGGCTATGTGCTGCCCTGGGGCCAGATGAGCTTCTGGGGCGCCACCGTCATCACCGGCTTCTTCACCGCCATACCGCTGGTTGGCGACTGGATCCAGCAGCTTCTCCTCGGCGGCTTCGCGGTCGACAATCCGACGCTGAACCGCTTCTTTGCGCTGCATTACCTGCTGCCGTTCATGATCGCCGGCGTCGTCGTGCTGCACATCTGGGCGCTTCACGTCGTCGGCCAGAACAATCCGACCGGCATCGAGGTCAAATCGAAGACCGACACGCTCGCCTTCACGCCTTACGCGACCATCAAGGACGGGTTCGGCATGATCGTGTTCCTGTTCGTCTTCGCCTATTTCGTGTTCTACCTGCCGAACTATCTCGGCCATCCGGACAATTACACCGTGGCCAACCCGCTGAAGACGCCGGCCCACATCGTGCCGGAATGGTACTTCCTGCCGTTCTACGCGATCCTGCGCGCCATCACCTTCAATATCGGGCCCATCAACTCCAAACTCGGCGGCGTGCTCTGCATGTTCGGCGCGATTGTAATGCTGTTCCTGGTGCCGTGGCTCGACACCTCGAAGGTGCGCTCGGCTGTCTACCGGCCCTGGTACAAGCTGTTCTTCTGGCTGTTCATGGCCGACGCCATCCTGCTCGGCTGGCTGGGCTCGCAGCCGGCCGAGGGCAGCTATGTGTTCATGGCGCAGATGGCGACGCTGTTCTACTTCGCCTTCTTCCTGGTAGCGCTGCCGGTGCTTGGGCTGATCGAGACGCCGCGGCGGCTGCCGAATTCGATCACCGAGGCGGTGCTCGAGAAGAACAAGGGTGGCGGTGGACATCCTGCCGGCGCCACGGCCGCGCCGGAAACCAAAGGCTGAGCATGATCCCGAAAAGTGGAAACCGGTTTTCGGACAAGATCATGCTCGGGACGATGACCGCGCGTCAGAGAATCTCAAGGGGATATGGCATGAAGAAGATTCTCGCCTCGTTGACGCTGCTTGGCCTTGTGGCCGCGGGCATTGGGGCCACAGGCACTGGAGCGAGCGCCCAGGAAGAGGCGCACAATGAGGCGGCGCCGACGCATTTCCCGATTGACGAACCGAAGGAAATGGACTGGAGCTTCGCCGGGCCATTCGGCACCTACGACAAGGCCCAGCTGCAGCGCGGGCTCAAGGTCTACAAGGAAGTCTGCTCGGCCTGCCATTCGATGAATTTGGTGGCGTTCCGTACGCTGGAAGGCCTTGGCTATTCGGATGCGCAGATCAAGACGCTGGCGGCCGAATATACGATCCATGACGGCCCGAACGATGCCGGCGACATGTTCGATCGTCCCGGCAAGCCGTCCGACCATTTTCCGCCGCCGTTCCCCAACGAGGAAGCGGCGGCGGCGGCCAATGGCGGTGCAGCACCCCCCGACATGTCGCTGCTGGCCAAGGCGCGCGGCGTCGAGCGCGGCTTCCCGCGCTTCGTGTTCGACATCTTTACGCAATATGCCCAGGGCGGCCCCGACTACATCCACTCGCTGCTGACCGGCTACGACCAACAGCCGCCGGCGGGCATGGTCATACCAGAAGGCACGAACTACAATCCGTACTTCCTGTCCGGCGTGTCGCTGAAGATGCCGAAGCCGCTCTCCGACGGCCAGGTTACCTATGATGACGGGGCGCCGCAGACGGTCGACCAGTATTCTCGCGACGTGTCGGCCTTCCTGATGTGGGCGGCAGAACCGCACCTCGAGGACCGCAAGAAGACCGGCTTTCGCGTACTGGTCTTCCTGCTGCTGTTCGGCGCACTGGTCTACCTGACCAAGCGCAAGGTGTGGGCCGGCGTGACGCACTGAGCCCTGCGATATAAGAGAATGCGAGGGCGTCGAAAGGCGCCCTTTTCATTGCAGGCATGTCGATTCATCGCAGCCGGCGCTGAACAAGGCCCTTTGCCGGACAATTTTCCGTCAGGCGTCACATGGCGGTAGCCGGACTTGGCTGCACCGGGTTACGATTGGCCAATTCCTTTCACGTCTTTAGCCGAATCTGAATGGCCCGGAGAGCCGCTTGATGAAGTCCTCGCTCGAAGAGACGCTGCTTGCCGCGATCCGCACCATTCCGGATTATCCCAAGCCGGGCATCCTGTTTCGCGACATCACCACGCTGCTCGGCAATGCGCGGGCCTTCCGCCGCGCGATCGACGAACTGGTGCATCCCTATGCCGGCCTGAAGATCGACAAGATCGCCGGCATCGAGGCGCGCGGCTTCATCCTCGGCGGCGCCATCGCCCACCAGCTCTCAGCCGGCTTCGTGCCGATCCGCAAGAAGGGCAAGTTGCCTTACGAGACGGTGCGCGTCGCCTACAGCCTGGAATACGGGCTGGACGAGATGGAGATGCACAAGGACGGTGTTTCTCCGGGCGAGAAGGTAATCCTCGTCGACGATTTGATCGCCACCGGCGGCACGGCGGAGGCGGCCGTCAAGCTATTGCGGCAGATCGGCGCCGACATTCTCGCCGCCTGCTTCGTCATCGACCTGCCGGACCTTGGCGGCCGCGAGAGGTTAGAGGGGCTCGGCGTGCCGGTGAGGACGCTGATCGGGTTTGAGGGGCATTGAGCGTTTCTTCCTTCTCCCCCGTGGCAGAAGGGAAGAATTCCGCTCACCCCACCTTCACCAGCACGGCACTTTCGAATTCGATCACCTTGTCGCCCGTCGAATCGAAGGCCTCTGAGCGGAGCGTCAGCAGCCGCCAGCCCGGTCGCGAGGCAATGGGGCGGTGGGCCAGCGCCGTGCGGGTGAAAGTCACGGTTTCCCCGGCATAGACAGGTTTGGGCCATTTGAGGTTCTTGAAGCCGGGCGAGGGGCCGAATTCCGGCACCGGCCCGGGGCCGGGCCAGCGGGCGACCTCTGCCTCTATGCCAGCCTGGAGGTTCAATTTCATCCAGGTGGCGGCGGTGTGCCAGCCCGAGGCGCAGAGCCCGCCGAATATGCTGTTCCTCGCCGCCTCTTCATCGATGTGGAAAACTTGCGGATCGTATTTGCGGGCGAACGCCTTGATCGCCTCCGGTTCGAATCGATGCGAACCGAGCGTGACGGTGATACCGATGCAGAAGAATTCGTCGAGGCTCACGCACTGCCCTCGCGGGTGAGGAACATGACGGTGTTTTCGAGCTCGAAAACACCTTCGCCGCGCTGGTTGAACAACTCGCTGCGCATGGTCACCAGGCCAAGCCGGGGCTTCGATCTAGACAGGCGCTTGGCAAGGACGGTGGTGCTGCCGCTCAACAGGTCGCCGGCCAGGACCGGCCGTTTCCATTTGACCTGGTCGACGCCTGGCGCGCCCTGGGAGGTCGAGTCGAGCAGGAAGGCATCGCACAGCATGCGCATGAACATGGCGCAGGTGTGCCAACCCGAAGCCGCCAGCCCGCCGAGGATGCTGGCCTTACCCGCAGCCTCGTCGAGATGCATCGCCTGGGCATCGAACTCGCCGGCGAATTCTATGATTTCGGCGGCGCTTACCAGCTTGGTGCCAAGGTCGAGCGAAGCGCCCTCGACAAAATCCTCATAAGCCCAGGTCTTTGCGGTCATGGTCTGGAAATCCTGTTCAGGATTGTACGATCGCTGCGGGTCGGGGTCCCGGATGCAGGCAGCGCGGCATTTGGTCAAGCAATTTCTAGTGCGCCAGCCTGCGGCGCCCAAGCCGCAGCGGAGGTATTGATGACCCTACAGCCAGCCGCGGCGGCGGAAATACCAGAAGGGCAGGATTGCCGAAAGCACCATCATGCCGATGGCGAAGGGATAACCAAAGTGCCATTTGAGCTCGGGGATGATGTCGAAATTCATGCCGTAGATTGAAGCGACAAGCGTCGGCGGCAGGAAGATGACAGCGGCGACGGAGAAGATCTTGATGATGGCGTTCTGCTCGATCGAGATCATGCCGAGCGTCGCGTCGAGCAGGAAGCTGATCTTCTGCGACAGGAACGTGGCGTGGTCGGCGAGCGACAGCACATCGCGCGACAAGGTCTTGATGCGGGCGCGGGTATCCTTGCTCATCCTGGTCTGCGTGGAGGCATGGGCGAGGAAGCCGGCAAGGCGCTGCAGCGAGATCAGGCTGTCGCGGACCGAGGAGGCGAGATCCTCCTTGCGGCCAATGCCTTTCAACAGCTCCTGGAAGTCGCGGTTGCGCTTGGAAACCTTGGTCGAGCGTGCCTCGAAGATGTCGCGCGAGATCGCCTCGACGTCGCGGCCGGCGCGCTCCAGAATGTCGGCGAGGCGGTCGACGATCGCCTCCAGTAGTCCGATCAGGATGGTGTCGCCGCTGGTGCAACCGGTCGCCACCTTCTCGGCGCGCTGCGGAAAGGTCTTAAACGCCTTCGGTTCGTGGTACCGCACGGTGATCAGCCTGCTGCCGGCGAGCACGAAGGTAACCGGCGACATCAACGGATCGTCCACCTCGGTCTGCGCAGGCAGAATGGCGGTCATGAAGTAGGCGCCGTCCTCGACGTAGAGACGGCTCGAGATCTCGATCTCTTCCATCTCTTCGCGGGTCGGAACGGCGATGCCGAGCCAGGTCTCAATTGTCGTCTCTTCTTCCTTTGTCGGGTTGAAGAGGTCGACCCAGACCACAGTGTCGCTGTTCTGCAGGAGATCGTCGACCAGGCGCAGGCGATCATTGTCGACGACGAAGGCCTTGATCATCGCCGGGTCTCCCTTGCTGTTGCCAAAGAGCGTTCGTTGGAGGGGCGCGTCAGTCAGATCGCACGGACACGGGCAGGTGAGGCGCGAGGCCGGTGCAAAGGCCCCTTAGACCCCGCACGACGGCCCGTCAAGCAGCGCAAGAGGCACTGCGACCCCTGCTTTGAAGTTTGGCATCGAGCGGCGGCAATGGTGGCCGCTGGGCTCCCTCGCCTGGTCAGGTGTTGAACTTGAACAGCATGATGTCGCCGTCCTGGACGACATACTCCTTGCCTTCGTCGCGCGCCTTGCCGGCCTCCTTAGCCGCCACTTCGCCGCCCAGCCTGACGAAGTCGTCATAGGCGATGGTCTGGGCGCGGATGAAGCCGCGCTCGAAATCGGTGTGGATAACGCCTGCCGCCTGCGGCGCCCTGGCGCCCTTGTGCACGGTCCAGGCGCGTGTCTCCTTCGGCCCGACGGTAAAGTAGGTGATGAGCTGCAGCAGCTCGTAGCCGGCGCGGATGACCTTGTTCAAGCCGGGTTCGTCCAGGCCGAGCGTTGCCAGGAATTCCATTTCCTCTTCGTCCGAGAGCTGGGCGACCTCGGCCTCGATCGCCGCCGAAATCACAACGGTGCGGGCACCTTGCGCGGCCGCCATCTGCTCGACCGCCCTGGTATGGGCGTTGCCGATGGCGGCATCGGCTTCGGCGACGTTGCACACGTAAAGCACCGGGTGCGACGTCAAAAGGTTCAGTCCCTGCAGGATGCGCAGATCCTCAGCCGAGATGCCGTTGAGCAGGATGCGGGCGGGCTTGCCGGCCTGCAGTAGTTCAAGCGCCGCTTCCATCATGGGAAGTACGGTCGCTGCCTCCTTGTCCTTGCCGGCGGCACGCTTGCGGATCTGCACGATGCGGCGCTCGAGGCTGTCGAGGTCAGCAAGCATCAATTCGGTCTCGACGGTCTCGGCATCGGCGACAGGATCGATGCGGCCCTCGACATGGGTGATGTCGTCATCCTCGAAGCAGCGCAGCACATGGACGATGGCATCGACCTCACGGATGTTGGCGAGGAACTGGTTGCCCAGCCCTTCACCCTTCGAGGCGCCGCGCACCAGGCCGGCAATGTCGACGAACGAGATGCGCGTCGGGATGATCTCCTTCGACTTGCCGATCGCGGCGATCTTCTGCAGGCGCGGGTCGGGCACCGCAACCTCACCGGTATTCGGCTCGATGGTGCAGAACGGATAATTGGCGGCCTGTGCCGCCGCCGTCCTGGTCAACGCATTGAAGAGCGTCGACTTGCCGACATTGGGCAAGCCAACGATGCCGCATTTGAAACCCATTTTTGTCCGGTCCTATCGGGAAATCGAAATTTGATCAGGGCTATGGGCGAAAGCGCCGACGATCGTCAAGCCCTGTGCACTCATGCCCGCGGCGCTGACGGCGCCATGGCTCAATCCTTGCCGCCAAAAAGCTTCTTCAGCATCGCCGCCATCGGGCCGGTTTCGGGCAGCTTGGCCGCCGGCTGCTGCGGCCGCGCCTGGCGGACATGGCTTTGCACCTTTGGCGCCTTGGGTGGCGGGCGGTCGTCGTCGCCCGTCGGCGTGAGCTTGTCGCGCAGCGCCAGCGTCACGCGATTCATGAACGAATTGTCGTCGCCCTTGGCAAGCAAT
The DNA here is from genome assembly GCF_040317695.1 of Mesorhizobium sp. M1403. Lineage (NCBI taxonomy): Bacteria > Pseudomonadati > Pseudomonadota > Alphaproteobacteria > Hyphomicrobiales > Phyllobacteriaceae > Mesorhizobium > Mesorhizobium sp. M1403. Next base: position 64,474 of record NZ_JAMYKY010000012.1, read on the forward strand.
CCGGCACCATCGGCGATTGCGTCGAGCAGCACGTCCAGCCATTCGCGGTCGCCCTTGGCGAAATCGCCGAGCACATGGCCGTGCACCATTTCCTTGACGCCGGGGTGGCCGACGCCGATGCGCACACGGCGAAAATCCTTCCCGACGTGCTGGTCGAGCGAGCGGATACCGTTGTGGCCGCCGGAACCGCCACCGACCTTGACCCGAACCTTGCCGGCGGCAAGGTCGATCTCGTCATAAAAGACAGTCAGCGCCGAAGGGCCGAGCTTATAGAAGCGCAAGGCTTCGCCGACCGATTGGCCGGACAGGTTCATGAAGGTCTGCGGCTTGATCAGGATCACCTTGTCGCCGGCAAGCGTGCCTTCGGCGATCAGCCCCTGGAATTTCTTCGACCAAGGCGAAAAGGAATGGCGGCGGGCGATCGCGTCCGCCGCCATGAAGCCGACATTGTGCCGGTTGTTGGCGAATTTCGCGCCCGGATTGCCGAGGCCTGCAAAGACAAGCATCGTCGCCTCCGGGCGGGAAGGGGTTACTTCTCTTCGGCGGCAGGAGCCGCTTCGGGCGCAGCCGCTTCAGTCGTCTCTTCTACGGCCTCCGGCTTCATCGCCGAGGAGCCGGCAATGGTCGCGATGGTGAAGTCACGGTCGGAGATCACCGGCTTGACGCCGGCCGGCAAGGTGACGGCCGAAATGTGGATCGAATCGCCAATATCGGTGCCGGTGAGATCGATGGTGATGAAATCCGGGATCGCATTGGCCGGGCAGTGGAATTCGACCTCGTGGCGCACGATGTTGAGCACGCCGCCGCGCTTGATGCCGGGCGACTTGTCTTCATTGATGAAGTGCACGGGCACGTCGACATTGACTTCGGTGTCCTTGCCGATGCGCAGGAAATCGACATGGACCGGGAAATCCTTGACCGGGTCGAGCTGGAAGTCCTTGGGCAGAACCTGGATCTTGTTGCCGTCGACATCGATCGTGGCGACCGTGGTCAGAAACCCGCCGCCATGGATCTTGTAGTAGATGTCCTTATAGGTCAGCGCAATCGCCAGGGGAGGCTGCTTGTCGCCGTAAATCACTGCAGGCACTTTACCGTTGCGGCGAACTGCACGGGCGGACCCCTTACCGACCTGTTCGCGCGCTTCGGCCTTGAGCTCGTAAGTATCGTGGCTCATGGCATTTCCTTTCGCGTTGTTCTGGAGCGTTCGCGGCCGGCAACGTGCCGGGGCCGTAAACGTCGAAAGCCGCCAGGCCTGGATGTCCGAAAGCCGGCAGCCGCATGAGCGGACCTTTGTTCGGGATCATGCGGGAAGGCGGCCTTCCGCCGCGTTGCCTCCAAGGGTGTCTACGCGGGTGGCGGCTCTATAGCGGAAGGCGGCGCGAGGTGCAAGCGGGGCGGAAGGTGCCCAGGGACGGACCGTGTCCCATCAATGTCAGGCCGGAAACAGCAGTGCCGAAAGCAATGCTGCAATGTACAGTCCGACGCCAAAGGACAGATGGGTCATAAGGCTGCGCAGGCGCGCAGTGCGCGGATTGGGAACTTTCGAAGCCGCGATGCCGATCCCAAAAGCCGGTTGCATCACGAAGAACGGGGCGACGATGGTGCAGACGCCGACCAACAGGGCCGGAAGCACTGTCGGGTGCCGTGCCCAGTCGAGGCTCCACACTCCAATCAGCGCCGCGGCAAATACGATGCCGGTCGCGTAATGTGCGCTCCATCCAATGGCGGTTTCGCCGCGAACGCGAGCAACTTGCGCGATATTCGCGTGCGCGAAACGGCCACGCGGAAAGTGTCCGATCCAGCGGCCGACCCAGGCGTAATCAAGCGATGGAATCGCGAGCATTCGCTTCAGAAACCATCCCCAAAGGTCCATCAGGGCTGTCGCGCCGATACCAATGACGGCCGCACGGACAACGAACTCCAACATTTTTGCTCTCCTGTTTCACCCGTCAGACATTAACCAATCATTCAACATATTGATTGATTGATTGATTAATGCTAGCCAAGTCATATGAAAAGCACGGACGTTCACCACCCGATCTTCGACGAAGTAGCGGATCTCGCCCGCACCTTGGGGCATGCCCACCGGCTGGTTCTGCTGCGTCACATTGCCGATGGCGAACTGGCCGTCGAGCAGCTGACGCAGCTTTCGGGGATCGCATTGGCGAATACGTCGCAGCATCTTCAACATCTCAAGCGAGCGGGCCTGGTGCAGACCCGGCGAGACGGAAAACGCGTTCTGTACCGGCTTGCAGATGGCCCAATCGAAAACGTGTTCGCGGCGCTGCGAAGCCTTGCAAACCATAGACGCGAGCAGATCCGTGAGTTTATCAACGACAGCATTAGCCAGCCGGACAGGCTGGAAAACATCTCGCGCGAGGAACTCGTGCGCCGCATGCGAAACGACGAAGTCGTGCTGCTCGATGTCAGGCCGCAGAACGAATTCGCGACGGGGCATTTGCCGGGTGCGATCAACATTCCCGCTGATGAGCTGGAGCAGCGGCTTGCGGAGCTTCCACGAGAGAAGGTCGTTGTCGCCTATTGTCGTGGGGTCCAGTGCGTTCTGTCGGCCGACGCTTTGGCAATCCTGAGGGCACGAGGCTGGGCCTCGCGCCGGTTCGAAGGCGGCTTGCCCGAGTGGGCAGCTGCAGGCCTGGGTGTAGAGGGAACGAACTACGAAAGCGGCTGACGGCCGCCAAATCGGCGTCGCCGGGCCCGGCCCAAATAACCGCAGCGGGCGATGGCACGGCGGCTGGACGGGCGCGTCGGAAGAGGGGATTCGCTTAGAAACCGAACCCGGGCTTCACCCGACCGTGGTCACCTTCCTCGCTTCCTTCATGTTAGGCAGAAAAACCGTCAGCAGCCCGAGTAGCGGCAAATACGAGCAGACCTGGAAGACGAAATCGATGCCTTTCATGTCGGCGACGACGCCAAGCACGGCGGCCGCGATGCCGCCCATGCCGAAGGCGAAGCCGAAAAAGATGCCGGCGATCATGCCGACCCGGCCGGGCACGAGTTCCTGCGCGAAGACGACGATGTTCGAGAAGGCCGAGGACAGGATCAGGCCGATCAGCACGGTGAGAACCATCGTCCACTCGAAATTGGCATAGGGCAGGGCCAGGGTGAAGGGCAGCACGCCGACGATCGAGAACCAGATCATCGCCTTCTGCCCGTAGCGGTCGCCGAACGGGCCGCCGAGCAGGATGCCCAGGGCCGAGGCGCCGAGGAACAGGAACAGCATGACTTGCGACATCTGGACTGAAACGCCGAATTTATGGATGGAATAGAAGGTGTAATAGCTGGCAAGGCTGGAAATATAGGCGTTCTTGGTCAATACCAGCAGCGTCAGCACCAGCAGCGCTCCCATCACCTTGCGGCGCGGGAAGGGCGAGACGAAGCCTGCCGCCTTGCGGGTGCTCTGTGCGGCACGCAGGCGGCTGTACCAGCCGCCGACCTGCCACAGCACGATGATGCCGATCAGCGAGCCGCCGGCGAGCCAGGCGATGCTGGTCTGGCCGAAGGGCACGACGATGAAGGCTGCCAGCAGCGGCCCCATGGCCTGGCCGAAATTGCCGCCGACTTGGAACAGCGACTGTGCCAGGCCGAACCTGCCACCGGAGGCGAAGCGCGCGATGCGCGAGGATTCCGGGTGGAAGATCGCCGAGCCGATGCCGATCAGCGAGGCGCCGATGAGGAGCAGTGAGTAATGTCCGGCATAGGCCAGCACGACCAGGCCGATCAGCGAAGAGGCCATGCCGTAGGGCAGCGAATACGGCATCGGCCGCTTGTCGGTAATCATGCCGATCACCGGCTGCAGCAAGGATGCCGTCACCTGGAAGGTGAAAGTCAAAAGGCCGATCTGCCAGAAATCGAGACCGTAATTGTCCTTCAGCAGCGGATAGATCGCCGACAGCAGCGACTGCATGATGTCGTTGATGCAATGGCAGAAGCTCACCGCCAGGATGACGGTGAAGGCCGTCGCCTGAGCTGAAATGTGGCTGGCCGCTGCCGGCTTGGCGTCGGCGGTTGCTGTGGTATCGGTCAAGGCAGGCTCCGTGGTCTTTTTGGCGGGCGCTCCCGCAGGCGGTCTTATGGGCCGGCTGCCTTATACGTTGCTTGTCACGCGACTTCTTTCGTGGTTTGGTCCAATAGTTTCGCAAGTGGGCCATAGCTGATGCCGCATGGCAGGGAAATGTTCAGAGCGGGCGATACCGATCTTGGGCTGTTGCATGGGCGCTGGATGGTGCCCCCCGACCACGCGATGTGGATCCCAGCCGGCACCGAACACTCGGTTGAGATGCTGGGCGACGTCAGCATGCGCTCCGTCTATGTGATGCCGGAGGCCATTCCCGGCCTGCCGGACGGGTTGCGCGTCGTCGGCATCACCGACCTGATGCACAGCCTGATCGTGGAATCGGAAAAGCTGCCGCAGGGCGCCGAGCTGGAGGGGCGGGGCGGGCTGATCATGAAGCTCCTGCTGCACGAAATCCCGAACCTGCCGCAACGGCCACTCGGACTGCCGTTCCCGTCCGACGCAAGGCTGGCAGCGCTGTGCCGGCGCTTCGTCTCGGCACCGTCACCGCACGCGACGATCGATGAATGGGCCGCTATCGTCGGCATGAGCCGCCGCTCTTTCACCCGCGCCTTTCATCGCCAGACCGGATTGTCGCTGTCGACTTGGCGCCAGCAGGCCTGTCTGTTCGCGGCGCTGCCACGGCTGGCCGACGGCGAGCCGATCACAAGGGTGGCGCTCGATCTCGGCTATGACAGCGTGCCGGCGTTCATCACCATGTTCAAGCGCATGCTGGGAGCCTCGCCACGCGGTTACATGCGCGGCGCCCGTGATGCTGGTGAAGGTGTGCGGCGAATAAGCGGTCCGGCTCGGCCTGAGTCGCAGCCCTAAAGCGCGTCGCGTTCGACCGGTCTCATGCGACGCGCTTTAGGTTCTTGTTTTATGCATGTCGTTGTCGCAAAACCGCTGCTCACTTTTGCGCGACATGTATTAATCGAACAGGCTCGACACCGATTCCTCGGTTGCCGTGCGGGAGATCGCCTCACCCATCAGTTCGGCGATGGAGATGACGCGGATATTGGCGGCGTCCAGCACTGCCTGGGTCGGCTGGATGGAATCGGTGATGACCAGTTCCTGCAGTTTCGAGGCGCCAATGCGGGCGATGGCGCCGCCGGACAAAACGCCATGGGTAGTATAGGCGGTGACACTGGTGGCGCCGTCGGCAAGCAGCGCATCGGCCGCATTGCATAGCGTGCCGCCCGAATCAATGATGTCGTCGATCAACAGGCAATCCTTGCCGCGCACGTCACCGATGACGTTCATGACTTCCGATTCGCCGGGGCGCTCGCGACGCTTGTCGACGATGGCCAACTGGGCATCGATGCGCTTGGCGAGGGCACGGGCGCGGACCACGCCGCCGACATCCGGCGACACCACCATGACATTGGCGAGCTGCTTGTATTTCGCCTTCACGTCACGCGCCATCACCGGCACGGAAAACAGATTGTCGGTCGGGATGTCGAAGAAGCCCTGAATTTGCCCGGCATGCAGATCCAGCGTCAGCACCCGGTTGACGCCCGCCCGCGTGATCATGTTGGCTACCAGCTTGGCCGAGATCGGTGTGCGGCCGGAGGCGCGGCGGTCCTGCCTGGCATAGCCGAAATAAGGAATAACCGCAGTGATACGCTTGGCCGAGGAGCGCATGAAGGCGTCGATCATGATGAGCAGTTCCATCAGATGATCGTTGGTCGGGAACGAGGTGGACTGCAGGATGAAGACGTCCTCGCCTCGCACGTTCTCCTGGATCTCGACGAAGATTTCCTGGTCAGCGAAGCGCCTGACGCTGGCCTTGCCCAGCGGAATGTTGAGGTAGCGGGCGACTGATTCGGCCAGCACCCTGTTGGAATTGCCCGCGAAGAGCTTCATGCACCGTTCCTGGCGAAGGATTGAGAGACTCCGATAGCACTCCAGCCTCTTAGTCGGGCTTTTAGCGGCCCGCGCCGGTATTGCAAGCGTCGTGAATGGGAATCCGCCGGCTAATCTCAATAATCGCTTACGGCTTGACGATGCGGCGATAGGTCCACTTCGATGCCGACAGAATCGGGATAGCTTCTATCTTTCAGTCTGAGCATGCTCTTTTCCGAAAACCGGATTCCACTTTTCGGAATCATGCTCCAGGTCAGCCGGCGCCGCCGCCAAGCCAGGTGGCGAACTGGTCGATTGTCTGGTCGGCAATCGCCTGCATGGTCGCCGGCGCGACCGCCGCCCAGCCTTCGCCGCCACCGACGGAGGACGCCTTCTGCTGGCCGTTGATGCGATGCAGCCGGTTGCCGGCCGGGTCATAGATGTCCCAGACATAGATGACGGTGGTGTCCTTGCCTTCCGTCATGGTCGAGAAATAGCCCTTGAGCACGTGCGTTGGGGTCTGGTCGGTGCTGCCGGCCAAGGTGATGCCACGCTGCCTGGCGCGTGTCTGAAGCTCGGCGGTCAGCGGTGTCGCGGCTTCTACCGAGGCGCCGACGATCGGCGCCACCTGCAGCCGGGTTCGCGCAATGGCAGCGGCGCTTTTGGCGGGCGGCACGGCTGCTGCCGCCGGAGGCTGCGCTGTATCTGCAGTTGGCGCGGTGCCGGAAGACGGCGCCGCAGTTGAGGGGGGCGTTGCGGCGCCGCCGGCTCCGGGCAGGGATTGGGTCGATTGCGGGGCGATGGCCGAGGGTTCGAGAACGTCCTTCGCATTGGTGCAAGCCGCCAGCGCCAGCGCCGCGAGCAATGACACGGTCGTCACATGCGATCGTCTCATTAGCCTGAAAACTCCTTGGCGACGAACGCCCCTCACACTTTTTCCATTATGGATTCACTGCACGATCAAGTCGAGATCATGGCGGGACAGCGGCTTCGGCTGGGATTCGGTCGTCAGGTAGGTGCGGCCAAGGGTCATCGCCGTTTCGGTTTCGGAGTCCATGATGATCATATGGGCGAACAGCGTCATGTTCGGCGCAATCGGTTCGGGATTACCCTGATAGAACATCGGCATATCCATCCAGGACGGGGTGAAGCGGGCGCCGAGCGAATAACCGCAGGCATTGAGCCGGTGCTTGGTCAAATTGTGGGCTTCGAGCGTGCGGGCATGGGCGTCGAACACGTCGCCGAACGTATTACCAGGTGTCATCGCCTTCTCGACTGCAAGTAGCGCGGCGCGGGCGGCATCGAACAATTCCTGGTGGCGTTTCGATACCTTGCCGGTCAACACCGTGCGCATCATTGCCGCATGGTAGTGATGGAAGACACCGGCCCATTCGAGTGTCAGCTGGTCGTTCTTGGTGAGCTTGCGGCGACCGGCCTTGTAGCGGCAGAGCAGGGCGTCGACGCCCGAGCCGATGATGAACTCGTTGGCCGGATAATCGCCGCCGCCGGCAAAGATCGCGCCTTGCATGGCGGCGAGGATCAGCGCCTCATCGCCGCCCTGCTTGATCAGCGGCAGTGCTGCGTCCAGCGCGTCGTCGGCCAGATTTGCGGCTTTTTCCGCCTTGGCGATTTCGGCCGGGCTCTTGAACAGCCGCAGCCGGCTGACAATGCCAGAGGCATCTGCGATCTGCCCGAAGGTCTGCAACTGCTCGTCGAGGCGCCGGCCATTATATGCCGTCAGGCCGTGGGTGTCGTATTCGACGCCGATGCGGGCGCCGAGCAGGTCAAGCTCGTTGAGCAAATTGCGCAGGTCGACCGCCGGATTGGCGCCGTTGCGATCCGTCCACAAAACGATGTTGTCGATGATCGAGGTGTGGCGTGCCTGGCGCAAATCGGCCGAACGCGTCAGCAGTACCATCGAGCCGTCGGCCTTGACCACCAGGCACTGGAAAAAGCAGAAGCCGAACGTGTCGTAGCCGGTTAGCCAATACATGCTTTCCTGCGCAAACAGCAGGACGGCGTCGAGCTTCTTTTCGGCGATCTCGATCATCAGTCGATCGCGCCGCGCGTCGAATTCCGAGCGTTCGAAATGCAGCGCCATCAGTCAGTCTCCAAAACGATTGCCGAAACCTGCCGTCCGTAGTCGGGCTCGTTGCGATGCGTGCTGCGCCGATAGGAGTAGAAAAGCTCTTCCTCGGCATAGGTGCAGCGGCCGAGCCCTTCGGCATTGACGCCAGCCTTGGTCAGCCGGTCGACCGTGTAGCGGTTGAGATCGAACATCGCGTGTCCGGCATTTGCGGAGGGCGCGAAATAGCGGGCATTACCGGCATCGGCGTCGACGAAGCGGGCGACGAATTCCGGTCCGACTTCGTAATTCTGTGGGCCGATGGAAGGACCGAGCACTGCGACGATGCGGTCACGCCGGGCGCCGAGGCTTTCCATTGCCGCGATGGTGTTTTCCAGCACTCCCGTGAAAGCGCCTTTCCAGCCGGCATGGGCGGCTCCGATAATGCACGCCTCGGCGTCAGCGAAGAGGACCGGTCCGCAATCGGCGGTCGAGGCCCCGATGGCAATGCCCGGCCGGTCGGTGACGATGGCGTCGGCCTTGGGACGCTCGCCGGCAAAAGGTTCCCTGGCGATGACGACGTCCGGCGAATGAACCTGATGAGCAGTCAGCAGATGGCTTGCCGCCACGCCCATCCATTCGGCGACGCGGCGGCGATTCTCGCGCACCAGCGTCTGGTCGTCGCTCGATCCGGTGCCGATGTTGAGGCCCCGGTAGATGCCGCTGGAAATGCCGCCGACGCGTGTGAAGTAGCCGTGGCGGATGCCTTGCGCCGTTTCCAGCAAGGGCGACCGAACGGGATCCGGTTTGGTCTGATTCAGCATGGCGGCTTTGTTGTCCGTATGGGCGATTTCGTCAAGCGCGTTGAAGGCGGCGAGTTGAAGGTAGGCAAGTTGAAGGTAGGCGAGTTGAAGGCGGGCGCAGTTGAAGGCGAGTGCAGTTGATGTCGGGCGCAGCCGGAGAGGGGAGAGTGGTAGAGGCGACAGCGAAAAGTCAATCCGCGCTTGCGAACGGCGGAACGGCAATGCCGGGAGGAAGGATGGCAAGCACCTTGAAGAGCTCGCCCATGGCCTGCTGACCGGCGAGGCGCTCGACGTCGGCCGCGATCTTTTCACGAGCTGCCTCATCGGCATTGGCGCCGAGCCGGCCAGCTCGTTCGAGAAGCCCCATCTTGAGCAGGAATTCACCTTGCGTGGAGAGGTGGGCATCGAGGCTGTGTGCCCGAACGGTTGCAGCGAGGGCAGCGAAATCGACATGGGCGGTGAGGTCGGCCTCCCCCGGATTCGCCAGCACGTCCTCATGACCGTGCTTGCGCAAGGCCTGCAAGGTGTCGCCGATGCCGGGCTGGAGGTGACCGTAGTCGAGAAACAGGCCGGCGCCGCCAAATCCGGCAAGTCGCCCGGCGATGGCCGCCATCAGGGCGGCGCGGGCTGGCGCCACCTCGACGATCGCACCTTGCGGCGCATTCTCGGCATCCTCCGGCAGCAGCATCGGGTCGAGCGAGCCGGCGCCGACGAAAAAGCGAAGCTGGTTCGCATCGTCGAGACCGATCATCCGTTCGCGCCAGCCGGCTCCGGCGCGGACGAACTGGCGAATAGGCACCGCGTCAAACAGCTCGTTGCCAACAATCAGAAGCTGCCCCTGCGGTAGTGTGTCGATGGTTTCATTCCAGGCGATGGTGGCCGACGTCCCGGCAAGCGTCCGTTTCTGGACCTCGGTCAACCGCGGACTGGTCTCGATCAAGGCGAATGATGCGCTGGCGGTAAGCGTCGGATCGAGCCGCGAAAGCGTGCGCAGCATATCTCTCATCAGCGTGCCGCGGCCGGGGCCTATTTCGGCGATGGCGACCGGCGTCGGCCGGCCGATCGCCAGCCATGCCTGGTAGAGCCAGACGGCGACCATCTCGCCAAACATCTGGCTGATCTCCGGCGCGGTGACGAAGTCGCCGGCGGCGCCGAACGGCTCGCGTGTCGTATAATAGCCGTCCTGCGGATCGAACAGGCAGAGCGCCATGTATTCGCTGATGGGGATCGGTCCCACCGCACCGATCAGCTCGGCGATGCGTGTCTTCAGCGGCGTCATGCGGGCTGCGGTTTTGTCACCGGCTTGGCTGTAGCCATCGCCCAGATGCCGGCCAGCACCATCGGCAGCGACAGCACCATGCCCATGGTGAGCCAGCTCGTGCCAAGGAGATAGCCGAGCTGCTGGTCGGGCTCGCGGAAGAATTCGACGAAGACGCGCGAGGCGCCATAGCCGGCAATGAAGGCGCCGCCGACGAAGCGCGGCGTCTTCAGCTTGAGCCGCGAATGAGTGAGAAAGCGCAGGACAAGGAACAACACCAGCCCTTCGAGCAGCGCCTCGTAGATCTGGCTCGGATGGCGTGCAAATGGGCCGCCATTGGGGAATTCGAATGCCCATGGAACGTCGGTCGGTCGGCCCCATAGTTCGGAATTGATGAAGTTTGCCAGGCGAACGAGGCCAAGCCCCACCGGCACGCCGGCGGCAACAACGTCGAACAGCGACCATGTGCGGATGCCACGCGCCCGGGAAAACAGCGTCATGGCGAGAATGACGCCGAGCAGGCCGCCATGAAACGACATGCCGCCCTGCCAGACGGCGACGACATCGAGCGGATTGGCGATGTAACGCGGCAGGTCGTAGAACAACACGTAGCCGGTGCGTCCGCCGAGCACCACGCCGATGGCCGCCCAGACGATGAAGTCGTCGAGATCCACGGGCTTCATCGGCAGGGTGCCGTCGGGCCAGAGTTTCGGGTTGGTGACGAGGCGCTTGGCATACCACCAGGCGAACAGGATGCCGACGATGTAGCCGACGCCGTACCAATGCACCGCCAGCGGTCCGATCCGGACGATGACCGGATCCATGTTGGGGAAGGGCAGGGCAGCCAGCGGCAGCAAATATTCGCTCAACAGGGTCTCCCGGTTCCGGTCAGGTTCGGGCGCGGACCATGCGGCAGGGTTTTGGCAGGGTCAAGGCGAGCATATGCTTGCATTCCGCATCGTGCGCCACTACGTCAATTCGACCAAGCGAGGATTTGCCATGGCGACCGGACCGAACCGCATTCTCGATGAATTCGCCAAGCTGATGACCGACGCAGCCGGTGCCGCGCAAGGCGTGCGGCGCGAGGTGGAGACCGCCTTCAGGGGCCAGGCCGAGCGGATACTCAACTCCATGGACGTCGTGCAGCGCGAGGAATTCGAGGCCGCTCGCGACATGGCGGCGAAGGCCAGGGAAGAAAACACCCGCCTCGCTGCTCGCATCGAAGCGCTCGAGGCCAAGCTTGCCGAAATGACCGGTCAGGCAGCGCCTGCGGCTTCGGCAAAGCCGCGTGCAAAAAAATAATAAAAATATTCGTTAAACTTTTCCACAAAGCCGGATCGCAAAAAGCGCTTTGTCGTGAATCGCTTACCGGTACTGCGTGGATCTTTCCGACAGCGCCTTTCCACATGCGAATGACGCAGTGCGAAAAATTGGGCTGGTCACGCGACTCCCGATCAATAGACTGAATTTGTTGCATGATTCGGAGCAGGGTCATGCGCCGGGCGGTGGGGTCCGGTCCGGGGTCTTTGCGTTGACGAAGTCCTGGCCGTCCGAGTTCTAGACAGAATTGTTCGAGTGTGCCTCTCCCGCGGAGCGTGTGGTGGCGCTCCCAGAACGACAGGAAGCATTTCATGGAACTTCTCGAACTCGAATTCTCCCGCGAAATCCATCCGGTGGATGTTATCGAGCAGGTGGCCCACAACAACGACTGGTCCTTCGAGCGGGCCGGCGACGACGAGATCTCGATCTCGGTTGCCGGAAGCTGGACCGACTACCACGTTTCATTCTCCTGGATGGAGGACTACGAGGCGCTGCACCTGGCCTGCGCTTTCGACATCAAGGTGCCTGAGGCGCGCGCGCTTGAGGTGATGCGGCTGCTTTCGCTGATCAACGAGCAGATGCTGTTTGGGCATTTCGACCTCTGGGAGCAGGAAGGCGCCATCATGTTCCGCCAGTCGCTGCTGCTGGCCGGTGGGGTTGAGCCGTCGAGCCAGCAGGTCGAGGTGCTGCTGTCGTCGGCGCTGGAAGCCTGCGAATGCTATTTTCAGGCCTTCCAGTTCGTCGTCTGGTCGGGGACTTCGGCCAAGGACGCGCTGGCCGGCGTGCTGTTCGAAACCTACGGAAACGCCTGACCATCGATGAGTTCGAGCAACGCGAGAAAACCCGAGATCAGCTTCGCCGATTTCGACCGCGTCGACATCCGCGCCGGCACGATCGTCGAGGCCGAGCCTTTTCCCGAGGCGCGCAAGCCGGCGATCAAGTTGAAAATCGATTTCGGTCCCGTGATCGGGGTGAAGAAATCCTCGGCCCAGATCACGAAATACTATCCACCCGAAAGCTTGATCGGCCGGCAGGTGTTCGCGGTGGTCAATTTCCCGCCGCGTCAGATCGGGCCATTCATGTCGGAAGTGCTGACGCTCGGTTTTCCCGATGAAGAGGGCGCCGTCGTCCTCGGCGCGATCGAGCGCAAGGTGCCGGACGGCGGTAGGTTATTCTAACTGCGGTTTGCTCAGGCGGCCAGTTTACGCGTGGTACCCAGTGCTTCTTCGACCGTTTCCATGAACATTTCGGCGCAGGCTTTCCAGCTGTAGCGCATAGCACGTTGCCGCGCCTCGGTGCGGTCGACGAGAAGCGCGGCGAGCGCTGCTTGCCGAAGGTCGTGCGAGACCGCGCCGCCGATGCCGTCACCGACGATATCGATAGGCCCGGTGACGGGATAGGCTGCGACAGGCGTGCCGCTGGCCAACGACTCGATAATGACGTTGCCGAATGTGTCGGTGCGGCTGGGGAAGACGAAGACGTCGGCCGAGGCGTAGATCTCGGCCAGTTCGTCGTTCGGGCGATGGCCGAGAAAATGGGTATCGGGATATCTGGCCTTCAGCTTCGCCAATTCCGGCCCTTCGCCGACAACCACCTTGCTGCCGGGCAGGTCCAGGTCGAGGAAAGCCGGCAGGTTCTTCTCGATCGCAACGCGGCCGACGCAGAGGAAGATCGGTCCCGGAAGCCCCAGGTCCTTTCTTTTATCCGGCCGAAAATGATCGGTATCGACGCCACGCGTCCATGGCCGAAGCTTGGTGAAGCCGCGTGCCGCAAGATCGTCGGCAAGCGACTGGGTGGCGACCAGCGTGCCCTGTCCTGAATTATGGAAATCGCGCAGCCAGCGATAGGCCCATGCTTCCGGCACCGGCAGACGCGCGCTCAGATATTCAGGAAAACGTGTGTGATAGCTGGTCGTGAACGGACGGCCGGCGTTGCGGCAGTAGCGCCGCGCCATAATGCCGAGCGGTCCTTCGGTGACGATATGGATGTGATCCGCCTTGCGTGCCTCGATCAGCTGCGCCACGCGGTGCGGCGTCGTCAGCGCCAGCCTGATGTCGGGATAGGTCGGCAGAGGCAGGGTGCGAAAGATGTTCGGCGTCAGGAAGTCCGTCTCGACATCGAAGGATTTCAAGGTCTCCGAGAGGCGCTCCAGCGTGTGGACGACGCCGTTGACTTGCGGGCGCCAGGCATCGGTGACCATCAGGATGCGCATGGCGGTCCCTTGGCGGAGAGCTTGATTGCTTTGCCGCGATGCCTGAACGGCGACCACGCCGCCGCTCTGGCCTCGCACCAGCGCACCCGGGCAGGCGCGGGGTCGAAATGAGGCCGCAGGGCCGAATCAATCAGGATCGCGCGCTTCATTGGCGCTCTTCACCATGGTTTCATGACGGGCGGATGAAGGCCGGCCTCGCTCCCGTCAAGCCGGAACCTTGATCACCGCCCGCAGGCCGCCGAGCGGGCTGCGTTCGAGGACGATGTCGCCGCCATGGCTGCGGGCAATGTCGCGTGCGATGGAAAGGCCAAGGCCGGTGCCGCTGGCGTCGAGGTTGCGGGCCTCGTCCAACCGCACGAAAGGCTTGAATACATCCTCCCGCTTTTCGGGCGGAATGCCCGGACCGTCATCGTCGATAGTGACGAGCAGCGAACCGCGTCCATGATTGGCATTGATCTCCACCGTCTTGGCATAGCGGAATGCATTGCCGACGACGTTGGACAGCAGCCGGGCAAAGGCATTGGGGCGCACATGGACATGCGGATCGCCGGCAAGCACGGTCGACAGCTTGCGCTTGCGCAGCGCGGCTTCCTCGCGAAGCTTGTCGAAGAAGGCTTCGAGGTCGAACCGGCCGGCGTCTTCCGATGCTTCGCCGCGTGCAAAGGCAAGGTAGCCTTCCAGCATCGACTGCATGTCGTCGATATCCTGGTCGAGTGCCTGGGTGTCGGCCGCCTTGGTCCCGGCCAGCGCCAATTGCAGCTTGAAGCGGGTGAGGATGGTCCTCAGATCGTGGCTGACGCCGCTCAGCATGGCGGTGCGCTGCTCGAGCTGGCGTTCGATGCGTTCGCGCATCTGGATGAAGGCAAAGCCGGCGCGGCGGACTTCCTCGGCGCCGCGCGGGCGAAAATCGCGAGGCATCGGCCGGCCTTTGCCGAAGCTCTCGGCCGCCTCGGCCAGCGTCAGAATCGGCCGGATCTGGTTGCGCAGGAAGGGAATGGCGATCATCAGCAGCACCAGTGAGGTGCCGACCATCCAGATCAGGAAAATATGGGTGTTCGATGCATAGGCCTGGCTGCGGCGCACGAAGACCCGCAGCACCTTGTTCTCGAGCTGGACGCGGACCTCGACGATATTTGAATTGCCGACCGTATCGATCCAGAACGGACGGTTGATCTGGCGGGTGATCTCGGACGAAAGGATCTCGTCGAGGATCGAGAAGAACGGCTTTGGCCCGGGTGGCGGCAGTGGGTCTGGCGGCAGGAGGTCGACCTTCAACTGCATGCGATCCTGGGCGATGCGGATGACGTTGGCGTAGTCGGCGTCGTGCGGATAGGTCTCTATCAGGTCGATGATGGCGGCGATGTCGCGCACCGTGGCCTGCGACAGGCGCTGCGTCACGGTCTGCCAATGGCGCTCCATGAAGACAAAGGCGACGACCGACTGCAGCATGATCATTGGCGCGATGACGATGATCAGCGAGCGGGCATAGAGCCGCTTCGGCATGTAAAGCGACACCAGGCGCCAGAAACGGTTCCAAGCGCGCGGCACGGCCTTCAGCGCCCGCGTCGCGCGGGCGCTCAAGCCGCCATCTTCCGGCCGTTCGAGTTGCGTGGTCGCCATTCGTCTTTTCGCTCACCGGCGGCCCAGCAAAGGACCGCTGTCGGCGGCATTCTATTCCACGCTGAGCCGATACCCAATACCGCGCACGGTCTGCAGCCAGACCGGATTGGACGGATCGCGTTCGATCTTGCGGCGCAGCCGGTTGATCTGGACGTCGATCGTGCGCTCGCCGACCTCGGACTCGTCGCCGACAAGCTCATGCCGCGGTATCGTTTCGCCGGCACGCGCAGCGAAGATCGCCAGGATTTCCTGCTCGCGGTCCGTCAGCTTGAGCGCCTCGCCGCCGCGCTTCAGCTCACGCCTGGCGATCTGGAAGGTATAGGGGCCGAAGACCAGCTGTTCGACCTTGGGCGTCGTCGCGGGGCCGCCGCGGCGCAAGATATTGTTGATGCGCAGGATCAGCTCGCGCGGGTCGAACGGTTTTGGCAGATAGTCGTCGGCGCCGGCCTCGAGCCCGGTGATCCGGCTGTCGGTTTCGGACAGTGCGGTGAGCATCAGGATCGGTACGTTTTTTTCCGCCCGCAGCGCCTTGGTGAGATCGACGCCGCTTTCACCCGGCATCATGACGTCGAGCACGATCAGATCGAAATCGAGGCCGGTGAGCTTGCGCCGCGCCTCGCCGGAATTTCCGGCAACGGTGACGCGAAAACCGTTTTCGGTCAGATACTGTTTCAGAAGATTGCGGATTCGGGTGTCGTCGTCGACCACCAGCAGATGCGGCGCGTCGTCTTCCGGTGCTGTCGGATGATCAACCCTCTCAATGGTCTCCATGGCTTTTCCCTGACATCTTTGCGGGCACAATGTCGATCTGCGCCCTTAGTTCCGGATTGACCATCGCCTCAAGGAACCGTTCGATAACGGCGCGTTCGGTGGCTCCGGAATCCTCCAATGCAGCATGGATGCGGCGCGACTGTGGCCGCGCCAGTGCCAGCGCCAGCGCACGGCCCTTGGCCGTCGGATAAAGCTCGCGCTGGCGGCGGTCGCGAGGGCCCTGCAATTGCACGATATGGTCGGTGTCGATCAGTTGCTTGAGCACGCGCGCCAGGCTCTGCTTGGTGATCTTGAGCACGTCGAGGAGCTCGGCGACCGTCAGGCCGGGCCGGCGATTGACAAAATGCAGAACCCGGTGATGAGCACGGCCAAAACCGTAGTCGGCCAGGATCTGGTCCGGATCGGAGGTAAAGTCGCGATAGGCGAAGAAGAACAACTCGATGATGGCGAAATCGATGCCATCCTCGTCGGTGATCGCCGTCCTGATCGGCTCTGCGGCTGCGTGGCTCGTCATCTTTTCTCCGTGTGAAGCAGGAAATTATGTCAGCACTATTGACGTATTTTCCGCGCGATGGTAATTTTTGGCAAGCTTTTCGGCGGATTGCGAACGAAAAGGCAAACGAAGCCCTTTTTTCCGGAACTTCCTGAGTTTGCCAGACCTTAAATATCCGCCTACGCTTTGAGACAATGGCCGCCCGCGGCGGCCGAGGCGAAACACGCAACGACACAATGATGTGCGGGCTGCCGCCCGCGGGAGGTTACCATGGCATCCGTTCCCTTCGACCAACTGGACGGCTTTATCTGGATGAACGGCGAATTCGTCAAATGGGCCGACGCCAAGATCCACGTCTTGACCCACGGGCTGCACTACGCCAGCGCGGTATTCGAGGGCGAGCGCGCCTATGGCGGCGAAATTTTCAAGCTGACCGACCACACCGAACGCCTGCATGAGTCGGCGCGCCTGCTTGGCTTCAAGATACCCTACTCGGTCGCCATGATCGACGACGCCTGCCGCATGCTGTTGAAGAAGCAAGGTTTCCAGGACGCCTATGTCCGGCCGATCGCGTGGCGCGGCAGCGAACAAATGGGCGTTTCGGCGCAGAACAGCCGGATCAACTGCGCCATCGCCATCTGGCAGTGGCCGAGTTATTTCGACCCGGCGCAGAAGCTGAAGGGCATCCGCCTCGACATGGCCGAATGGCGCCGCCCCGACCCGCGCACCGCACCGTCGAAATCGAAGGCGGCCGGCCTCTACATGATCTGCACCATGTCCAAGCATGCCGCCGAGGCCAAGGGCTATGCCGACGCCATGATGCTCGACTGGCGTGGCCAGGTGGCGGAAGCGACAGGCGCCAACATCTTCTTCGTCAAGGACGGCAAGATCCATACGCCCAAGCCCGATTGCTTCCTCGACGGCATCACCCGCCGCACGGTCATCGGCCTTGCCAAGGACCGCGGTTTGGAGGTGATCGAGCGCGCCATCATGCCGGAAGAGCTTGAAGGCTTCCAGCAGTGCTTCCTCACCGGGACAGCGGCCGAGGTGACGCCGGTTTCGGAGATCGGCCCGTACCGATTCGAGGTCGGTGAGATCGCCAAGACGCTGATGAATGACTATTCTGCAGCCGTTCAACCCAACCACGCGATTGCTGCAGAATAACGAAAGTCACAGCTTTTTTATCAAGTAGGGGCGGTTTTCGGGCCGCCCCTTTTATTTAAGCGTTTGCGCATTTGACTTTCGTCCAATTCGGCGTCTCATGATGGCGTCGGCCCGGGAGGCTGGCAGCTATGGAGGGATTGGAAATATGGATATGAACACGCTTCTTCCGATCATTATTCAGGTGATTACGGGTATCATCGGTGGTCAGGCGGTGGGCGCGGCTATCAAGACGGCGGCGATGGGTCAGCTTCCCAAAATCCTGGGCGGCGCTGTTGGCGGCGTCGGCGGGGCGGCCATCCTCAGCAGCCTGCTGGGCGGTGGGGCGGTCGATCCGGCAGCAGCCGCCACGGCGGCAGGGGCCGGCAGCGCGTTGAACATTCCCAACATCGTTGGCGGTGCCGGCGGCGGCGCCATCCTGACCGGCATCATCGGTGCGGTCATGAACGCGATGAAGAAATAAGCTTCGACGTTTCAGGCTTTTCAAATGGGCGGCTTCGGCCGCCCATTTCGTTTGCCGTTTGCCGTTTGCCGTTTGCGGGAGCGGTGGACGCCGTCCGCGTGTGTCTCTACATCAGGGCCTGATTCAACAAGGTTAGAGCTTTCCTGACGCGTTCGAGGGGGCGCGCGGAGCTCCGACAGTGTGAAAGGACAAATATGGGTCAGCTCAACGCCGGCATCGTGCCGGTCACGCCGTTCCAACAGAACTGCACCATCCTCTTCGACATAGACGACAGACAAGGCGTCGTCGTCGATCCGGGCGGCGACATCGACAAGGTGCTGGCGGCGCTCAAGGACAATGCGATCACTGCCGGCGCGATCTGGATCACTCATGGCCATATCGACCATGCCGGCGGGGCCATGGAACTGAAGGAGGCGCTCGATATCGAGATCATCGGCCCGCATGCCGCCGACCGGCCGCTGCTCGCCAATCTCGAGAACCAGGCGAAGCGCTACGGCATCACCGATCCCGTGCGCAACTGTGTCCCCGACCGGTTCCTTGCCGAGGGCGAGACCGTTTCGTTTGGCTCACAGGTGTTTGAGGTATTCCATTGTCCGGGCCACGCACCCGGCCACGTCGTCTACTATAACCGGGCGGCGAAGTTCGCCCATGTCGGCGACGTGCTGTTCCGCGGTTCGGTCGGCCGCACCGACCTGCCGGGCGGCGACCACGCCGCGCTGATCGCCTCGATCAAGGAGAAGCTGTTGCCGTTGGGCGACGACATCGGCTTCATCTGTGGCCATGGTCCCGGCGGCCGTTTTGGTGAGGAGCGGCGGAGCAATCCTTATTTGGTCTAAAGCCGGCCTGGTCTGAAACCGCGAAAAACAAAAAGCGCCACCCACCGGGCAGCGCTTTTGTTCCAGAGGGGAAACTGTCTCAGTTGGCAGTGCAGAAATGCTGTTCGCCGTCATAGCCGGTGAACGTGCCGGTACGCGCGTTGAAGCTCTGGTAGCGGTCCGAGCAGTATTCATACCAGCCGCGGGTCCACGGCTCCGCATAGCTTTCGGCATAGGCCACTCGCGGTTGTACGTAATACCGACGCACCGGGGCAGGCCGGTAGTATTTATCATCATAGGCCGGGTCGTAATAGCGGGGCTGCGGGCTGGCGAGCGCACCGCCGATCAGGGCACCGGCCGCAAGACCAAGGACGCCGGCTGCAACGGCGTCGCCGTGGCCGTGGTGGCGGCGGTGATGGCGCCATTCATCGGCACTGGCCGCAGGCAAGGTCGCAAGCGTGGTCGCAACGACCGCGGCGGACAGGATGGCAGTCTTGAAAATTCCGTTCATGTCGGTCTCCTTCGTGCCGGCCCGGGTCGTTTTCGGGGGGATGCGGTCCGGCTTTAACGAAGATTAATATGCGACCGTGGCTGAACGGGGGCTGAACGAAATTTGACCAAGCGGTTCATTTAACTGGGGTTCAAACATGCGGCAAACACCGCAGGCCAGACCGGCCCACGTCCATTCTGTCCGGGGCTGGTTCAGCCGATCGACAGGTTGACGGCTTTCGGACCCTTGCCGCGCTTGTCCGGCTCGGTGTCGAATGTCACTTTCTGCCCATCCTCAAGACCGGGAAGACCCGACGCCTGCACGGCCGAAATATGGACGAAGACATCCTTTGCCCCGTCGTCCGGCGTGATGAAGCCGAAGCCCTTGGCGTGATTGAAGAATTTGACGGTGCCGGTCTGCGGCATGGGAAGCTCCTTTGATCCCACAAGTCCAGTCTCGGGCCGGCAAATGCCCGGACGGAAATTTGTCCTTTATTTTAGTGCCATCGGCAAGAGAAAGTTTTGCGGGTGCCGGCAAGCATCCCGGAACACAAAAGGCGCGACGAAAACCGCCGCGCCTTTATAAAATTCGAGTTCACACCAAAAGCCTTGCAGCATCCTCACACACCCGAAAGGACGCGCGGCACGCCGCCGTTCAGGCGGCGCGGAGATTGACCGCTTTCGGACCCTTACCCATACGGTCGGGCTCGACATCGAAGGTGACCTTCTGACCGTCGACGAGCGTGCGCAGCCCGGAAGCCTCTATCGCCGAGATGTGGACGAATACATCCTTGGCGCCGCCATCGGGCGTAATGAAGCCGAAGCCTTTGGTAGCGTTGAAGAATTTAACGGTGCCGGTCTGGGCCATTGGGGAAACTCCTTCACCCGTGTCAGTCTTGGTGGTTCCGCCCGCCGCCTGGCGCCGTGGGCAAGTCCCGGTGGTTGCTTCGGCAGTCATGCATTGGCGCATGGTAAAACCCCCCGCCGAAAACGGGGCTGTCAGAGATTCACAGTATCGGGGAAAGGTCGTCCAAAACGTTCCGCTCTCCGGGTCGCAAATGCCCGAACACAAAATTTATCGCACGGAAACGTGATGCTTGCAAGATAGAGCCGCGGGCGGCCCAACAGGCGCATCCCGACGCATCGCACCGATAGAACTGGTTCTCCGCGCGGTCATCGGCCAGACGCAACCCAGGCATGGTCCAGCAAGCTGGGCCGGTGCTGTTTTGGACTTGCGCCGGCAACCCGCCTTGGTTTGCATGCGCCAGGCTACAAACGGGGGTTGCATTTGGCAGCAGAATGGCGAGATTGACGAGGATCGGCCCGATGCAGGCGCGATTATGCGGGGGCGGGAGTTTCGAGGGAGGGAATATTCATGCGGCTTCTTGCGGCAATCTTCTCGCGGCAGGGTTTTTCCATCTTGTTCCTGTCGGCAATTCTTGCGGCCTGCACCGTCGTGGTCGACGAGGGGCCAGGGCCGCGCCCGCCACGGCCGGGGCCGCAATTCTGCACCAAGCAATATGACCCGGTCTGCGCCCGGCGCGGCGGCGACCGCCAGACCTTCGCCAATGCCTGCCTTGCCGAACGGGCCGGATACCGCATCATTCGCGAGGGCGAGTGCCGCGGCGGTGGTGGCGGCGGTGAGGAGCAGACATTCTGCACCCGCGAATACCGCCCGGTCTGCGCTCGTCGCCATGGCGAGCTGCGCACATTCCCCAACGAATGCGAAGCCCGCGCGGCGGATTATCGGGTGGTCGATGATGGGCCGTGCTAGCGCACCGGCCTCACTGTTCGTCCGGATACGCACCATCGGCGGGGCCGACGTAGAGCTCGGCGCCGTCCTCGTTGGAGATGCGCAGGCGATCGGGGATCTGCGGCATCATCAGCGTGTGAAGCAGCGTGGCGGCGCCTTGCAGGGCGGCGCGCAGGTTCGGTGCCTCCAGCGACACTCGATCGAGTATCGCTTCGTCGGCATCGCGCGAGCGGTAGAACTCGATGACGAAGTTCAAGCACGCCTCCAGGCAGATTGTCGTGCGATCGAACCCTAGCCTTTGGACTTGGGTTTCACAGCGGTCTCCGCCTGCTTGACCGCCGAGCCGAAGGGCGAGGCCGGTTTTGCCGCCACCTTGTCCTTCTTGGGCTTGCGTGTCTCGCGATTGCTGCGCTGTTGACCCTTGGCCATTTTCTGATCCCTTATACGTGTTGCGGATTGCTTTCGGCTCAACTGGCCGGGTTGTCGACCGGTTCGAGATTGTCTTCCGTGGTGACCCGCTCATAGGTCTCCTGCTCGCTGCGAATGCGATATTGCGGCGAGCCGTCCTTGACCGGCAGCCGGCTCTTTATCTGGAACAGCTCCGCGGTCTTTTGGGCAAGGCCGGTGCGGCTCTTCATGCGGACAGTCTGGCCGACGGTGAAGATATGCGCCGGCGTGTCCGTGCGCCGCGCACTCTGCTGGAAGCGGATCATGTGGCATTCTCCTGGTCGTGCCGAAGCGCTGCTTCGAGTTCGGCGTGGTCGACGGCGACAAGCCGGCTGGTCGGGCTTTTCACCGTCCTTGCCGGCAGATGGATGAAGGTGGCGACGCGGCGCCAGGCAAGCCACGACATGCCGTCGATCAGTTCCTCGTCGTGGTCGATGTCATAGTCGCCGGCCGGCTGCATGCCATCCAGGCCGCCAAGCACGAAAGGTGCCGCGAAATGCGCGATGGAATGAGTGGTGCGGGCAGACATTCTCGTGCCTTGAAGTTTCTTTCCGGCCTGGCTCCGGAAGCGGAGCCTGCATTGCGGTACCAGGTGTCGGCGATTTGGATCAGTTTGGCGGGCCGAGAACCCTGACGCCGCGAGGGCCCAAGCATGACCCAAAAACGGTTTCATACCATTAGTCCGAAAATGCGGCTTATTCAAGAAGATTCCGGCCTCTTACCCCTACCAACGCAAAATTACTTTTCTATAGTTATTTGCAGAACGATGATACGATCCCGGTGCACCTCAAAAATTGTTTGAAGAACTTCCGGAAAAATTCCTCCGGCATTTGTATTTATTTAGGTATGAAAGGAAGAGAGTCATGAATTCCGCAAGAACACCGGATGTCCCGACAGTTGCAGTCAATCCCGTCGCAAAGCCGATAAAGGTTATGTCGCCGCGCCTCACGATAAGAAGCGACGAGGCGGCAAGGCGAAGGCTTGCCGACACCGATGGCACGGTGCGGCGGGCGCGCCAGCTTGCCGAAAGCAACCGCCTGATTTGACGCGCAGCCATGACACTCAATTTTCCCAATCCCAGCCGCTCCTACGACGCGGCGGCCAAGCGCATTCGTTTCGTCGGCCATGACGGCATGTTCGAAGTCCCGTTCTTCGTCGAGGTTGCGGCACTTTCGGCGGCAAACCCGGCCGCAAGCGGAGCCGAGGCCGAATTTCTCAGTGCCTTCGACGCCAAGCGTTCGTCGATCCACGATATTGCGCGCGAAGCCTACTCGCATGGCCGCAGGAACATGTATGTGCTGACGCCGGCCGACTTCCGCTAGTTTGGGGTTTGCTCCATAGTGCCCGTCGTCTGCTCTTGCACGCGCCGCAGCGATGGCCTAGATCGCGGCAGGCGGACAACACGGCAGGTTTCCCATCAACAGAAATCCGAGACAACCGGCAGGCGCACGTTACGGCTCAGGCGGGCAGCCGCCGCTGGGGCTCGACCAGTACGTGCAGCAGGCGCTGCAGCTGCACCAGGCGGGGCGCCGGCAGGAGGCCGAGGCGCTTTACCGTCAGGTGCTGGCGCAAAAGGCTAACCACTCGGCCGCCGCGCATTTCCTCGGGCTTCTGCTGCACCAGACCGGGCGCAGCGCCGAGGGGCTGGCGCTGATCGAACAGTCGGTTCGGCTGCAGCCGAACAATCCGGATTTCCTCAACAATCTCGGCACCGTGCTGCGCGACCTCGGCCGGGTCGCGGCCGCAGCCGATCTCTTCCGCAAGGTGGTGGCAACCAGGCCGGACCAACTGGCGGCGCGCGACAATCTCGGCTCGTCGCTGAAGCAGCTCGGCCAATTCGAAGGCGCCGAGGATATTTATCGCGGTACGATCGGCCGCAACCCGTTCCATGTCCGCGCCCGTGTCGGGCTTGCCGAGACGCTGCAGGAAGCGGGCCGGCTGGATGAGGCATTAGCTGTTTTTCGCGAGGCGCTGACGATCCGGCCGAAGGATGCCGATCTTTTGCATGGCCTGGGTGTCGGGCTGATGGAAAAGGGCAGTCTCGACGAGGCTGCGGATCTTTTCAGGCAGGCGCTGGCGGTGGATCCCGGCATGGCAAGGGCCTGGCTAATGCTCACCCAGGTCAAGCGCCAGAAGGAGCGCGACGCCGAGCTTGCCCGGATGGAGGCGGAGCACGCCAGGGCGCCGCAAGGCAGCCTGCCGCGCATGCAGCTTTCCTTCGGCCTCGGCAAGGCCAATGACGACCTCAGGGATTATGGTCGCGCCTTCGACTATTTCGCCGAAGGCAACGCGATCCGCCGCCGGGGCATCGACTACGACGCCGACAAGACGCGCGGCGAGTTCGAGGCGATGAAGGCGGTGTTCGACAAGGCCTTTTTTGAAAAGCACAGGCCGAGCGGGATTACCGACGACACGCCGATCTTCATTGTCGGCATGCCTCGTTCCGGTACCACGCTGGTCGAGCAGATCATCGCCAGCCACCCGCAAGTCTATGGCGCTGGCGAGCTCAGCATATTGAAGACGGCGGTCGGCAAGCAGTTTCCGCTCAGCATGAAGGGCGGCTTTCCCCGGGGCATCGCCGACATGTCCGATAAGGCCTATGCCGAGGCCGGCCAGGCCTATCTCGATATGCTGCACGTCCGCTATCCCGGGTTCCGGCACGTCACCGATAAGATGCCCGGCAATTTCCTGTTGGTCGGTTTCATCCATATGATGCTGCCGCAGGCCAAGATCATCCATTGTGCGCGCGATGCGGCGGCGACCTGCCTGTCGATCTACAAGGTGCACTTCCGCGGCGACAGCCACCGCTACGGCTACGATCTCGGCGAACTCGCCGATTTCCACAATCTCTACACCGACATCATGGCGCACTGGCACGCCGTGCTGCCTGATGTCGTGCACGACGTTCGCTACGAGGATTTCGTCGCCGACCAGGAAGGCCAGTCGCGAGCACTGATCGCCCATCTCGGCCTGCCATGGGACGACGCCGTGCTGTCGTTCCACCGGACCGACCGGCCGGTGCGCACGGCGTCGGCCGCGCAAGTGCGGCAGCCGATGTATCAGGGCTCGGTCGATCTGTGGAAGCGCTATGGCGACCGGCTGAAGCCGCTGCTCGACAGGCTGGCTTAGAGCGCCGCCGCGCCTAAAGCGCGTCGCGCTCGATCGGCCTCATGCGACGCGCTTTAGATCCTTGTTTTTATGCATGTCGTTATCGCAAAACCGCTGCGCAGTTTTGCGCGACATGCATCAAAGCTCCATAAACGGCTGAAAGCCGCCAAAGATCATGCGCTTGCCGTCGAACGGCATGGTCGACCAGTCCGACTTGAGGCGTGGGTCGGCCATAACCTTGGCCATCACCGCGTCGCGGCTCTGGCGCGATTCATAGACGATCCATGAGAAGACGACGATCTCGTCGTCCTTGGCCTGCACGGCGCGCGGGAACGAGGTGATCTCGCCATAAGGGACGTCGTCGCCGACGCATTCGACATAGGCAAGTGCACCGTGCTCCTTCCAGACGGCGCCGGCGGTTTCCGCCAGCTTCTTGTAGGCATCGAGCTTTGCCTTCGGCACGGCAAGTACGAAACCATCGACATAAGACATCTGATTTCCTCCATGCGATTGTTTTCCGCCCTCTTGAGCGGTGATTTCAGGTACAAACCTGTGTGGGGATCCTAAGCTTTCTTCACCGGCGCGTTCATTGCCCATTCGACGCCGAACGGATCACGCATATTGCCCCAGCGGTCGCCCCAGAACATCACCCGCAACGGCACGACTTCCTCGCAGCCCGCCTCGATGGCCCGCTTCCACCAAGCGTCGATGTCGTCGCTGCCGAGATGGAGCTGCATGGTGTAGCCCTGCGGCTTCACAGCGGGCATTCCATGCTCGGGATAGAAGTCGGAAAGCATCAGCGTCGAACCGTTGATGTGGAGATGGATATGCATGGTACGGCCCTGTTCGTCCGGCGGATAGGCAAAGACCTGCTCGGCACCGAAGGCCTTTTGGTAAAATTCGGCGGCTTTGAAAGCGCCGTCCAACTGAAGGTAGGGCGTCAATCCGCCAAGCACTTTGGCGGCGGGCTGGGTCTGCGCCTGGTCATTCATGTCATGCTCCTCTTTGCGTCTGGTTTGCCTTTGCGAACCACAGGACGAACGAAATGGCGGCGATCCTACACGGCCGATGGTTTTTTGGATTCGAAATGGCACCTGCCGCGATGGCCAACTGCCACCTTTCACCCTTCGATGCGAATCCGCGGGCTGTTTTGCGCGTCGACGACGATTTCCGGCCAGCCAATATCTTTGCGCAGCTCGATCGGCAATGAAAGTATGGCGCGTTCGCTGCGATAACGGGCGCGAGCCGCCGAGTAACGCGTTACGGCGTAACCTATGGATGACAGAATAGACATGATGCTTTCTCCTCGATTGGCGCCGGCATCACCGTGTCGGCAACCCAAGGACGTGGCATGCGATCATCATCCGACAGAGCGGCGGAATTTTTTTCCGCAATTTTTCAACCGTCGGCCTCGGCAACCTCCCGGAAGAAAGCTTCCGGGTCGTCGACCTCGGTCAGCCGCCGTTTCTCGATCAGCCAGAAGCGGTTGCCAACCGCGCGGATGAAGGAGCGGTCGTGCGAGGCAAGCAGGCAGCTTGCTTGATGTTCCAGCAATTCCGCTTCCAGTGCCTCCTGGCCGTCGATGTCGAGGTGGTTGGTCGGCTCGTCGAGTAAATAGAAGTTGGGATTGGCGAGCCTGAGCGCCAGCATCATCAGCCTCGCCTTCTGTCCGCCCGACAGCACGCTGATCCTGCGCTCCTGCATGTCGATGCTGACGCCGGCGCCCGCGAGCAGCGAGCGGGCGCGCTGCTCGCCAACGTCGAATCCGCGCGAGAGCATCGCCAGCGGCGTGTCGTCGCCGCCGATGCCCGACAATGCCTGGTCGCTATAGCCGAGCACGGTCGACGGCGTCACCTTCAGGCTTTGCGCCGCCGTTTCCGGCTCGACGATGGCGTTCCGGATCAGGCCGATCAGCCGTGATTTGCCGACGCCGTTACGGCCGAGCAGGACGATGCGGTCGCCTTGGCAGATGTGGCGCTTGCCGGTGCTGAACAGAACCGTGCCGTCAGGCGTTCCGACCACCAGATCGTCGAGCGTGATCAGCACTTTGGCATGGCTGCCGCGATTGGTGAGCTTGATCGTGCCCGCCGATCTTTCGCGGTGTGCCGGCGCCGCCGCTTCTTCCAGGCGCTCTGCCCGCTGGTTGAGCTGCTTGGTCTTGACCGTCAAAAGATCGCTGCCGGAATTGATGCCGATATTGTTGAGCTTGGCCGCCTGCCGGCGCAGCTGCTGCGCCACTTTCATGTCGCGCTGGAACTTGCGCTCGGTCGAAGCGTCGACCTCGTCCAGCGCAAGCCTCGCCCGCGAATAGGGCAGCGAGAACACCGGCGACTGGTCGGGGCGCAGGAACAGCGTGCGGTTGGTTGTCGCGTCGAGGAACGCCCTATCGTGGCTGGCGATCACCAGCGGCACCTCACGCGGCAGCGCGTTCAGCCAGGTCTCGAGCTGGCTGATCTTGCCGAGGTCGAGATGGTTGGTCGGCTCGTCGAGAAGCAGGACGTCGGGATCGGTGACCCAGACGCGGGCGATCAGCGCCAGCCTTTGCCAGCCGCCGCTCAAGGCCCGCATCGGCCGCTCGCGCATCGGATCGGGTACGTCGAGCGAATCGAGGACCACATCGACGCGCCACAGCTCGCTTTCGGCCTGCTCGGCCGGCAAGGCGTCGGCCACCACCTCGTGAAAGCTGCGCCCGGCCAGCGCTGCGGGGATGACCTGCTCGACATAGCCGACGCGCAGGCCGCGCGTGCGGGTGATGTCGCCGGTGGTGGCTTCGATCTCGCCGGTCAGGCACTTCAGCAAAGTGGATTTGCCGCGCCCGTTGGCGGCGACGATGCCGAGCCGGTCGCCGGTGCCGATGGTGAGATCAAGGCTGGAAAAGAGCGGCGCACTCATGGTGACGCCGAGAGACTTGAGGCTGATCAGGGCCATGTCGATTTCTCTGGTCTTTCCGGAGACAAGTTCCGGTTCGATGCACTTTGACCGTGCGCAGGCTGGCCATCAGGCTCGGCGTTGCAGCACCACGAAGGGCAGACCAAGAAAATCGAAGCGGGAGAACCCGGACCGTCTCTGGTCGGCCCTGCAAGCAAGCTCGCAGGGCAGGGACAGGGCCGCGCTGACGGTGGTGGTCGAAAGTCACGCAGCCCTCCTTTCAAGACGTTTGAGTGTGGCAAATGGCTATACCAGGGAAGGGGCCGATGGCAAGTGGCTGCCGATCAGGGGGTACACCCTAATGAGATCTCAAATTGTCTGCATGGCATCGGTCCAACTATCGTTTTTTCGCTGCTTCATCGTCCCTTTCGGTTTTGGCTTATGTCTTTGCTCTAGGTGTAAAAAGTTTTACCTTGACTATTTTTAGTTTTTATCTATTTTTGGCTTAGCAGAAAAGGAAGGATTAAAATTGTGAATGAGAAGATGGCTAGAGAGGCAGCGGTTCGTCTCTTGGAAGAAAAGGGTAATAGGGTAACTGATATATCGAAAGGTCAGGGGGTGCCGAAGTTTTCTCGGATTCTGATGCAGAAAGATACCAGCACGCTGAGCTGCGTGATCAAGACGTCAACCGGAGGCCGCATCTCGTTTACGCGCGACACGGACGGAAGCTACAAGGTTCTGCGCGACGCTGAATACGTGATCCACGTCCGGCCAGCTGTTAACGATCCCACGATGGTCCGAGTTACCATGTTCGACCGCAAAACGGTCGTTCAGGCTTTTGATGCCAACCATGTAGCCTTGGTTGAACACAAGATGGAGCACATGCCCTCATGGGTGAATCCTGACGAAGAAAAGGGATGGCGGCTGACTGGATCGGGTTTTGGGAGGAACGCCTTGTGGTCTGAGACCGTGCCTCTTGCTCCAGCGGCAGTCGACAATACCGCTTCAGCAACGCAGGCCAACGTAGCTGATCAACCTTTGAAATTGACCATTGCGCAGGCGAAGCAGGGGCTTGCGGAAAACTTTGGGGTTGCTCCTGACAAGATCGAGATTATCGTGAGGGGATGAAAAGAAGCCTCCTCCGCAAATAGCAATCCCAATAAAGAGCATCGTAGCTGTCCCATGACAAACGATACGCACCAGCCTGACTTACTTGGAGGAGGTATTTTTACCGTTCCCGAAACGGCAGAACTTGTGGAGGCGTCGCAAACATCTGTTCGCATTTGGGTTGGTGGGAAGAAGGGACGCCAGCAGCCCGTCATTGATAACCAGCTTGGGCTGGTCAACGGAAAAGTGGCCGTCAGTTTCACAAATCTTATGGAGCTTCGCTTCGTGGCACGCTTCGCCAAGGCTGGCGTGCGGCTAAACGAAATTCGATCCATCTTGCAAGAGGCAAAAGATACCCTAGCCCACCCGCATCCATTCGCTGCGGGAATAGTGTTTCGAACCGACGGGCGCCGCGTGGTCGCGGAGATAGCGCGGAAGCGCGGTATAGAGCTGGTATACGAGGATCTGAAAACAAAAAACTATGAGATGCCTATAATCGTCATGCCTTCCTTGAAGGAGGATGTTGTGTTCGATCCACAAGGCAACATGGTCGCTTGGTATCCGCGAAAGGAGATCGCCCCCAACGTCATCGTGCACCCACGCTTCTCGTTCGGCAGGCCGGTTCTTCAAGACAGTCATATTCCGACTGAGACGTTGGCTGATGCAGTGAGGGCTGAAGGCAGCGTCCGTGCCGTGGCGGATCAGTTCGAGATATCAGAAAGGCATGTCAGGGAGGCCATACGCTTCCAGGCTGACCTGCGGCAGGCAGCTTGAAGGTCGCCTTTGACGAAAATATGCCAGCCGCAATGGTGCGGGTCTTTCAGCTTTTCCACAAAGAGCGCAGCCTAAAACATATAGTGCAAGGCGTCGTGATCGAGAGCGCTAAGGATTACACGCCTAGGCTAGGTGACGGAGACTATCAGCCGAAAAATGATGTGCCTTGGGTGAAGCGTTACGCAGCCTCTGGCGGGACGGTGATCGTATCTGGCGATACCAAAATGGCCACTGTTCCTCACGAAAGGCTCGCCTTAGTTCAAGAGGGTATGATCGTAATCTTCTTTGCTCCGAAGTGGGGTCAATGGCCGTTCTGTCGCAAGGCCGCATTGCTGTTGCATTGGTGGCCAACCATCCTGAAGCACTCGAAAAAAGCCAAGCCAGGGTTCTTCGCCGTGCCCTGCGCTTGGCCAGATGACGGTAAGGGCAAGCTTCGCACAATTTCGACAGGCGAAGCAAAGTTGGTTAAAATACAGCGACAGAGGGCTGAGACCGCCACTAAGAGACAAGCGCGGAAAATGAAGCGCGAAGCTGAAAGCCAGGGAAGGTTGTTCGATGAGAGCCAAGGATAGGCACGAACGCAATCGGCCTTGATGGTGACATAGGCGTAAGCGTTCCTGGACAAACCATCTCGGCCGCGGTGATGGGGGAAGAGACGGAGCTAGCGGCTCAGTCGGAGAGCCTTACCGCCCCGGGCGGCCGGTCTTGCCGGGCCGTCGCTTTTCGCGACGCGCGTCGGCGGAGTCTTCGTAGGAACCGATGCCGGCACGTTCGCGGACAATGGGTTTGGCAGAATCATTGCGATCCTTCGCGCCCCCCTCTGCCCTGCCGGGCATCTCCCCCACACGGGGGGAGATCGGCTGTGGCTTGGCCGGCACCTTTCCTTCAACCGGCTTCTCGGTCCGGCGCACTGTCATCTCGTCGAGCGAGTTTTTCTTGAACAGCGGTTTGGTCGGCTCTCCGGGGATGCCGAAATCGGAGCCGTGCGCTTCTTCGGCCGACTGTTTCTTGAACAGTGAACGCGACACCGCGCCGGCCGGCGTCGGCATGTCGGTGCCCGGCCCCATTGCGTCGAGCGACGGTTTGGCAAAGAGCGGCTTCTTGACCGGTACGGCGCCGTCGGCGCCCATCTCGTCGAGCGCGGGCTTGCGAAAGAGGTTGGGCCGGGCCGCCTTTTCGGCGGCACGTGCCTCGTCGAGTTTGCGGAAACGCTCCTGTTCCTCTGATGTACGATGTTTGGCCACGCCCTTGTTGTGCTTGCCCTTCTCGCGGCCGGAGACGGGGCTTTCCATGTCGGCATATTTGGCCAGCGGATCGTCGGAGATCGACAGTTCCATCTCGCGCAGCCGCTTGATCTCGTCGCGGATGCGGGCCGCCTTTTCGAAGTCGAGGTTGGCGGCGGCGTCGCGCATCTGCTTGTCCATCGCGTCGAGATGGGCTTTCAGATTGTTGCCCATCATCGCGCCGGCGCTGTCGGTGAACTGCGAGATGTCGGCGCGGACATGATCCTTCTCGTAGACCGAGTCCAGGATGTCGGAGATGCGCGACTTGACCGATTCCGGCGTGATGCCGTTGGCTTGGTTCCACTCCATCTGCTTTTCGCGGCGGCGGCTGGTCTCGGCCATCGCTCGTTCCATCGAGCCGGTGATCTGGTCGGCGTAGAGGATGACCTTGCCGTCGACGTTGCGGGCGGCGCGGCCGATGGTCTGGATCAGCGATGTCTCGGAGCGCAGGAAGCCCTCCTTGTCGGCATCGAGGATGGCGACGAAACCGCATTCGGGAATGTCGAGGCCTTCGCGCAACAGGTTGATACCAACGAGCACGTCGAAGGCGCCGAGCCGCAAATCGCGCAGGATCTCGATGCGCTCCAGCGTGTCGATGTCGGAGTGCATGTAGCGCACGCGAATGCCTTGCTCATGCAGATATTCGGTCAGGTCCTCGGCCATGCGCTTGGTCAGCACGGTGACCAGCGTGCGGTAGCCTGCCCTCGTCGTTTCGCGGATCTCGCCGACCACATCGTCGACCTGGCTCTTGGCCGGGCGCACTTCGACCGGCGGGTCGATCAGGCCGGTCGGGCGGATGACCTGCTCGGCGAAAACGCCGCCGGACTGTTCCATCTCCCAGCCGCCGGGCGTTGCCGAAACAGCGACCGAAAGCGGGCGCATGGCGTCCCACTCCTCGAAGCGCAACGGCCGGTTGTCCATGCAGGACGGCAGGCGGAACCCGTACTCGGCCAGCGTCGCCTTGCGGCGAAAGTCGCCGCGATACATGCCGCCGATCTGCGGTACGGTGACGTGGCTTTCGTCGACAAAGACCAACGCATTGTCGGGGATGTATTCGAACAAGGTCGGCGGCGGATCGCCCGGCTGGCGGCCGGTCAGATAGCGCGAGTAATTCTCGATGCCGGCGCAGGAGCCGGTCGCCTCAAGCATCTCCAGGTCGAAGCGGGTGCGCTGCTCCAGCCGCTGCGCCTCCAGCAACCGACCGGCCCGTTCGAGTTCGACCAGCCTATGCTTGAGTTCTTCCTTGATCGACTTGATGGCCTGGTTCAAGGTCGGGCGCGGCGTCACATAGTGCGAATTGGCGTAGATCTTGACGCTCTTCAGCTCGCCGGTCTTTTGGCCCGTCAGCGGATCGAATTCGGTGATCGCCTCGATCTCGTCGCCGAACAACGAGATGCGCCAGGCACGGTCCTCGAGGTGAGCCGGGAAGATCTCGATCGTGTCGCCGCGCACCCGGAACGAGCCGCGGACGAAGTTTATGTCCTGGCGCTTGTATTGCTGGGCGACGAGGTCGGCGAGCAACGCGCGCTGGTCTAGGCGGTCGCCGATCTGCATCTGGAAGGTCATCGCCGTATAGGTCTCGACCGAGCCGATACCGTAGATGCAGGAGACCGAGGCGACGATGATGACGTCGTCACGCTCGAGCAGCGAGCGCGTCGCCGAGTGGCGCATGCGATCGATCTGCTCGTTGATCGAGGATTCCTTCTCGATGTAGGTGTCGGTCCGGGGCACATAGGCCTCAGGCTGGTAATAGTCGTAGTAGCTGACAAAATACTCGACGGCGTTTTCCGGGAAGAATTTCTTGAACTCGGAATAGAGCTGCGCGGCAAGCGTCTTGTTGGGGGCCAGGATCAGAGCAGGGCGCTGCGTCTCCTCGATCACCTTGGCCATGGTGAAGGTCTTGCCGGAGCCGGTGACGCCGAGCAGCACCTGGGTGCGGTCGTTGCTGTTGACGCCCTCGACCAGATCCTTGATCGCCGTCGGCTGGTCGCCGGCCGGCTCGAAATCCGAGACCATCTTGATGGCGATGCCGCCTTCGGATTTCTCCGGTCGGGCAGGGCGGTGCGGCGTCCACAGCACGCCGTCCTTGTGCAGCGGATTGCCGGATTCGATCAGCGCCGACAGCGCCGCGACGGTGGCGGTGACGCCGCCCGAAGCCATGGTCTCGGCCTCTTCCAGTGAGACATCGAGGCCGGCGACAGGATTGAGACCGGCCGCGGTGCGCTCCCGCGCCGAAGCCGCGCCGCCCATCGACGTGCCGCGCGCCGTACGGCCGGGGGAAGACGAGCGCTCGGGGATCTTTTTCGCCGGCTTCGCTAATTTGCCGCCGACTTTGCCGGAAACGCGCCCTTCCTTCTCGGCTTCCTGCTCGATCTGCTCGGCCCAGTCGGCGATCGAGCCGGTTAGCGGCGCGCCGGTGAACTCGGCCTGCGGCGCTTCGGCAAAGCCGTGCAGTGGCTCCGAGGCATCGAGGAAATCGGTCAGCGGGCTGCGCCGCTTGGGCGGCGAAGCGCGATCGTCATTCGCCGGCGGCGGTGTTTTCTTGTCAGAGAGTCTGGCCATGGCCCGAATATGGGAGGTATCGGCCAAAATGGAAAGAGCGGAGTGGTGAGGGGTGCTGCGCGCAATTTGGCTGCTGACAGCAGGGTGTCAGGAGCACCCTCCAAGCTTCCCGCTCAATTAAACCACAACGCGAACGTCAGAAACCCGGCGCCGCCGAATTGGCGCTGGATCTGGTCGAACTCCTCGCTGGTGAGAATCTTCCCGCGCTCGAGATAGGGCGCGATGGCCGGGCCGGTGATCGACAGCACCAGGTCGAAGGGCTTCGGCTCGTCGAAGAAGCGCTTCATGTTGATGCCCTTGTCGGCGATGCGGAAATGCGGCAGCAAGGTGCGGCCTTCCAGCAGATCCTCGGCCATGGCCAAGGCGGCGAGCCAGGCCTGCACCTGCTGCTCGCCGACGTCGAGGCCGGTGAGCGGGCTGGCGCCTTTTTGCTGCGGCCCGGGCAGCCATTCACGGTCATTGTCGGTTTCGGCGCGGATGGCTTTCCAGTCCTCGCGCGACAGCCGGATCATTTCCATGAGATGGCGGCGCGCCGCTTGCCGGCGCTCCGGCTCGACCACTTGCCAGTTGACGAGATGGACCAGCGAGATGAAATCGGCGATGCGCCATTCGGACGACAACATGCCGCCGCTCATGCCGCCGTCCGGCGGAACGAGCGTGTCCTGCAGCGGCAGGTTGGCGCGCGGGAACAGCATATGGAACGAACCGTCGAAGGTGTTGCTGAAGTCATGCGCCAGCCAGAAATCGGCCTGCGCCATCAGGAATTCGGAATAGCCCTGTAGCCAGTAGCCGTCGGCGCGGTCGAAGCGGAAGGTGAGGGCGGGTGCGGCCGCGTCTGGCGCACCGCCGCCGCGTGACAGGGACGCCATGATCGCGGCGGCACTTTCGTCCGGCGCGATCTGGCCGTCCTCGTTGAGATCGATGCCGAGACGGGTCAGGTCGATGACCATGCCGATATCCGCGTCGGCGGGTACCGAGCCCAGCGTGGCTGCGGATTTCTCCAACCGGTCGCGGAAGGCGACGAGAATGGCGCGGAATTGTTC
Source organism: Mesorhizobium sp. M1403 (assembly GCF_040317695.1). Lineage (NCBI taxonomy): Bacteria > Pseudomonadati > Pseudomonadota > Alphaproteobacteria > Hyphomicrobiales > Phyllobacteriaceae > Mesorhizobium > Mesorhizobium sp. M1403. The sequence continues at coordinate 98,806 of NZ_JAMYKY010000012.1, forward strand.
GTAGGTCAGCGGCTCGGGATCGACATTGTCCGGCACCGGCAGCCGCATCAGCGGCAGCATGAACGATTGCGGGCTGTCGAAACCGTGGCGGTGCAGACCGCCCGCCAGGATCTCCAGCGCGGTGAAGAATTCACTGGCGCCGGCGGCATAGGCCGATGCCGGATTGCCGGGCGCGGCGGCTTCCAGCGCGGCTAGCGCGCTGTCGCGCTCGGCCACGGTTTTTGCCTCGAACAGGGCCGTCGGTTCGGGAGCCGCGGCTCTGGCCGAGGACAGCGGCAGGAGAAGAACGATGGCGCCTGCCATCAGCCTGGAAAAACGCGTCATCGTGATCGCCCCTTTTGTCGCTCCGCAGTGGATCATACACGCATTTGGTTCGCGCGCCTGTAGCCCTGTGGTTCACCGATAACAGTCGACGCTTCAATCAATCCGGCGGACGGTCTACACAGGGCAAACGATTGGGCGTCGCGTGTCGAATTATCCGCTTTCCTACAAACTGTCCTGGCTGCCCCGTTTCCTCCGGCCTTCGCTCGGCGGCGCGGCTCGCGGCTTCGCTCCGATGGCGGCAGCCCTGCTCGAACCGGCGCCGGCGCGGACGGTGCGGCTGGCATTCGTCGGCGACATCTCGGCGGTGGCCAATCGTCGTGCGCCGGACTGCGATCCGGCGATCGCGGCGCTGCTCGCCTCGGCCGATCTCGTGGTCGGCAATTGCGAAAGCCCGGTCGTGGAACGGCCGAGCTCTGTTTTGGGTACGAGGTTCGGCACGCACCATGCGATGAGCGAGCGGTTTCTTGCCGAGGCGCTGGCCGCCGCCGGCATTTCGCTGGAAAGACTGGTGCTGTCGCTGGCCAACAACCATGTGCTCGACCAGGGCATTGCCGGCTTCGACGAGACTGTCGCCGCGATAGCGCGGCTCGGCAGCCGCACCATCGGTGCTGGGGCTCCAGTCGAACGGTTTGCGGTCGGGCCGCTGACCATCGGCCTTGCCGGCTTTACCCTGTGGCGCAACGCCGGCGCGGCTCAATTCGCGGGCCGAGTCTCGATGCAAGGCGATCCGACGCAATGGCCGCGCGGTGCCGCATCGGGTGTCGATCTCCTCTGCGCGGTGCCGCATTGGGATTGGGAGTTCCGGCATTTTCCGCGCGCAGAAACGCGAAAGCTCGCCCAGCGCCTGGCCGAACATGGCGTCGGCTTGGTCGCCGGGCATCATGCCCACGTCGTGCAGCCGATCGAGCGGATCGGCAAGACGCTCGTTGCCTATGGGCTCGGCGATTTCTTCGGCACCGCCTTCGCGCGCCAGCCATGGCCGAGCCGTATCGGCGCCATTCTCGTCGTCGACATCAGCGCCGATCCCGGCACGCGCGGGGCCATCGCCGCCTACCGGCTGCATGCCTTCATGCGGCTGCGCACCGGCGATCATGAGCGGCTGGTGCCGGTTGAAGCGCTGGCGGGAAAATCGAGGCAAAGGGTTCTGGCCCGCCTTGATGCGATCTTCGCCGCGCGCTGACGGCTGCGCTGACGCGGTCCACAAAACCGGCTATCATGCGCTACGCGGGCAGGCTTGTGGCGGCGGGTGGGCGATGGAAACAGCGGATTTCATGCCGAGCGAAGCGGTGATCGCCGGCATCAGGAAGAACATCGAGGCCTACGAGGCCGAAAGAGCTTCGGCCCATCGCCAGACGCGCTGGCGGGTGCCGATGTTCATCGGACTGCTGCTGGTGTTCGTGGCGCTTGTGGCCTGGCTTTTCAACGGGGTTGCCGACCCGAACGAGCAGTGGTTCTCGACCCCGCATGTGTTCCTCTATATCGGCGGCTTCCTGGCGGCAATCCTGCTCTATTTCAAGGCGATCAAGCCGGCGCGCAAATTGCGGCAGTCGTTCCGCAGCACTCTGCTGCCGATCGTCTTCGGCTTCATCGAGAACATGCAATACCGGCACAACGTCAAGCCGAATTCGTTTGACCGGTTGCCGCGTGAGACGGTTGGCCCGTTCAACCGGCAGTCTTTCGACGATGTTTTTTCCGGCCGCTATGAAGGGTTTCCGTTCGAGCTTTACGAAGCAGATCTCCGGGAAGGGACGGGCAAGAGCACGACAGCAGTGTTCAAGGGCGTAATCGTCGCCTTCGAGACGATCGTGCCGTTCCCCGGCACATTGGTCGCCGCGCGCCGGACCAACAAGGTCGTCGGCTTCTTCCGCGGCATCTTCGGCAGCAAGATGCAGGAACTGTCCAGCGGCGTGCCGGAGCTCGATGCCGCCTACGAGTTCCGCACCGACAATATCGAGGCGGCGCAGCCGCTGGTGACCGGCCGGCTGGCGCAGGCGCTGCGATGGCTCGGCGAAACCCGGCCGAACGATCCGGCACGCGTTGCGCTCAGCGGCAGCGACGGCTTCTTGCTGCTGCCGCAGGAAAGGAATTTCTTCGAGCTGCCGGATATCTCCACGCGCCTCGACTACACCAAGCATGTCGCGCCGATGATCGCCGACATGGGCGCGATCCTGGCGACAGCGGCGCTGGTGCGAAAGATCGGCGTGAACGATGTAGAAGCCGGTTGAACTGGAATTCAGCCGTCAACAATCGAAGCCATAGTTCTGGCGATAATAGTCGGCGTCATCCTTCGACATCTTTTTGAAGAGAACGCAGACAGTGAAGCTTCCCACCCGGCGTCCGTTCTTCATATAACCCCAGTCGGAAATATCGTCCCGGCTGAATTCGATCTCCTGGCCTGCCACGACGTTGTGAACGGTCTGCGGCTCGTTGTCCAAGGTTCCCGCAAATCCGGCCGCCGTACGGTGGAAGGGAATGACCCAGAAATGTTCCGTGGCGTCCCCGTCCCTGACCATGACTTTCAATTGGAAGTCGGCGGTTCCGGATGGAGGCGCGTCGGCCAATGCCAGGAAGTCGTCGAGACCGGCACGCGCCTGCTCGATAGCGGCCGCCATCTCCGGATCGTCGCCAGCTACGCTGACGACCTTGTCGTCGCCCTGACCAGGAGTTTGCGCGTCGGCTGATGCCGGAGCAAACGCGAGCAACAGGGCAAGCGCGGTACGGCTGCAAGCTTCATGGTGAGACTGCTTTCGACATTTCCGCCAGACAAACCGGATCATCATTCGCCGAACGTCTGATTGGCAACTGGTTTTTGTCTCCATCCGGCGCTATTCCTGGGACAGTGGGGTGGGGCTATGATCGAGGAACGCAAGGGGTTTCGCCTGTCGCGGCGGTTGCTGCTGGGTGCGGCGGTGGTCGGCGGCGCGATGGTCTGGGGCGGGACGACCGTGGCGAGGCTGGCGCGCGGCCCGTCGGCGCAGAAGAATTCCGGCCGCATTGCCGACATTGACGGCATCGACCTGGCGCTGAAGCCGCTCGAGAACGCGCCAGCCTACGATCCGGCGCTGCCATGGCTGGCCAAGGGCGGCGACATCAACGATGCCAGCGGCCTGTCGATGACGCCGGTCTACGGCGTTATCGAAGTCAGCGAGGAAAACCACATTGCGAGCGCGCTGGCCTTTGCCCGCACCAACGGCCTGAAGGTCTCGGTCGCGGCGGTGCGCCACTCGATGGGCGGCCACGCTTTCGATGACAATGCGTTGATCCTCGACATGCGCAAATTCAACAAGGTCCGCGTCGATGCGGCGGCGAAGACGATGACCTTGCAGCCGGGCGCGCGCTGGCACGACATCCAGGATTTTTTGCACCCGCGCTTTGCGGTGAAGGCGATGCAGTCGACCGACATCTTTTCGGTGGGCGGCTCGCTTTCGGTCAACGCGCATGGCATGGACCACCAGGCCGGCTCGGTCGCCGGCTCGATCCGTTCGATGCGGGTGATGCTGGCCGACGGTTCGGTGACAACCTGCTCACCGGCCGAAAACACCGAGCTGTTCCGCCACGTCGTCGGCGGCTACGGCCTGTTCGGCGTGGTGCTGGAGGCGACACTCGATATCGTCGACAACGCCGTCTACCGCACCTCGCGCGAGATCATCAAATCGGACGAATTCCCGACGTTCTTCGCCGAGGTGCTGGAGCCAAACAGGGCGATTGGTCTGTTTTATGGGCATCTGTCGACTGCGCCGGGCAATTTCCTCGAGGATATGATCGTCTATCGCTATGACAAGGTCGCCGACCAGCCGCCGGCCGACCAGCCGGCAATCGGTGAACCGGGCTCGGTTGGGCTCAAACGGGTGATCATCAACCTGGCGAAATGGGGCAGCCTGTTCCAGGAGCTGAAATGGTTCACCGAAAAGACGCTGGAGCCGCAATTCGAGAGCTGCACGGTGGCGCGGACGGCGGCAATGGCCGAAGGCGAGGCCTGCCTGGTCACCCGCAACAACCCGATGCACGATTCAGTACCCTATCTGTTCAACGATCTGCTCGACGAAACCGACATACTGCACGAATATTTCATCCCGCGGGCGGGCTATAACCCGTTCATCGCGGAAGCGCGCGAGATCCTGCGCAACCAGACCCTGCCGGTGCTCAACGCTTCGGTACGCATCGTCCACAAGGAGGATGTGGCGTTGAATTATGCACCGGAGCCGGCCTATTCGCTGGTGCTCTACATCAATCAGCCGACCGACGCCGACGGCAATGCCAGGATGCGGGCACTGACAAGGGCGCTAATCGACGTGACGATCAAGCATGGCGGGCGTTTTTTCCTGCCCTACCAACTCCACTACACGGGCAAGGAGCTGCTTGCCTCCTATCCGGAACTGCCGTCCTTCCTGGCGAAGAAGCGGCAATACGATCCGGGGGAGCTGTTTTCCTCGACTTTTTACCGCGCCATCAAGGCACTGATCGGCACGGCCTGAAGTGCCGGTTACAGACCGTCAGGCAGCTTCGCCGCCAGCCAGTTCGCCGAGCGCCTGGCGATGCCGATCGTTGCCGATGCGGCGCGGCCGAGATCGGTCTTGACCACGGCGTACCCGGTCTTCGTGCGGTAGAGCAGGGCGCTGCCGCCATCGACCGCCGCTTCGTAGGCGACCGGCCGGACGGCTTCTGTTTCCGTCGCCGTCGCCTGCGTTCCGACCGCTGCACTGGGCCGATGGCTCAGTTCTGCTGGCAGCGGCTCTGTCGCGGCCGTACTGGCCGTCGTCAATTCGGGCTCCGAAGTGGTCGCCGCGAGCTGCGATGACGAAGACGAGTTCTGTGTCCGGCAGATGCCCGAGACCAGCGGATAATCGAAATTGCGCTCGTGCAGCATCTGGCTTTTCATCGCCGCTTCGCATTCGGCAATGGTCGACCATTTGGCGGGCGTCTCGCCGATATATTCGCAAAGCCTGGCGTCGCAGTCGCAGCCGACGATGGTCATGGCGACAAGGGCGGTCTTGATCACGGTCTTGTCCCTCCGAATTGCCTGGCGCATGTGCGCAAGATCAAAGTGCTACGGCGTCATCAATCGTTGCGGAACAAGGCGGGATTTGGCCGCGATTGTGGAATGAGCGTGGCGGAGCATCACGCCACGTCTTGCCGAGGCTGGCTGTGACCGAAAGGCCTCAGTAATCGTAGACGTGCTCGAGCCTGGCGCCCGCCGTCATCAGCGCCGGCAGCACGAGGTGCAGCTTGCGCACGGCGACGGTCAGGCCGGTGCGGCGCGTCGAAGGCTCCGCCGGAAGCGGGTAGCTGAACAAGGTGCGTGCGCCTTGGGGAACATTGATCTCGTCATTGGAAAGCACGGTGACCATGATCTCGTCATTGCCGCCGATCTCGACGAAGGAGACGCCCTTGCCGATCAGGCGCGGGATCATGTCGGTGAACACCTGATAGCGCCTGGTGACGAAGACCGTGCCGTCGGCGCCGAGATCGCGCTCCAGCAAGGTGTCGGGCTCGTTGCGGGTCACCTCGCTGACCGGACCCTTGGCCCAGACGTGGATGTCGAGCAAGGCCGGGTCGGTGGTGGCGGCGAGCGCCGACTTGATCAGATCGGCGTAACCCTGCTTGATGGTGTAGGCGAGGCCGAAGGCGAGCTTGCGTTCGCTGGTGCGGACGGCGCTGTCGTCCGCTGCCGGCTGGACGGCAAACAGGCCGGCACGCTTTTCGGCATAGGGAAACTGGTACCACGGCACCTGGTCGAGAAAACCGGCATACTCCGCCGCCACCTCGGCCTGGTAGATGTCGACGGCGGTGCGCTTGCCGGCCGTCGCTTCGGTAATGCGGCCGACCGTATTTTCATAGGCCCACTGGATGGCGTGCTCGATCGTGTGGCTGGTGCCGATGATCACCAGCATCTGGTGGTTGTCGAGGTTGAACTTGTAGGCGGAGCTGGCGCGGACCACCATCGCATAGTCCTGCCAGAAGCGGCCGATATAGGAGAGATAGAGAAAACCGCTCGGCTGGTTCTTGTCGACGAAGCCGGCATATTCGCGGGCGGCGTAGACGATGGCCCATTCCGGATAGGTCAGAAAGGTCGATTCCTCTGGCCGCTGGTAGCCGGGGATCTCGGCACGGACTTTGTCGGCCAGTGCCTTCGGCGGGGCACCCTCAGTGACGCCCGGCAATGGTGTTGTGTCCAGCGAGGGCGTCGTGAGAAAGCCGTAGGCCAGCCCGGCGATCGGGATCAACACGACAATGACGACGAGCCAGAGGATCGCCTTGATGATGCGCTTCAGCCAGCGGAACAGGAACATGGCCGGTCAGGCCGTGGCGAAATGGTCATACACACGTTTCGACAGCCAGAACCCGACATAGACGGCGAAGCCGCCGATGACGATGTGAGGCAGGTTGGCGAAGAAGCGGGCGGGGAATTCGATGTCGTTCAAGGAGCGGAAGCCGTTGATGAAAATGCCGCCATCGAGGCAGCCGGAACCGGTGACCAGGCCGAGCACGCCGTCGAACAGATAGACCGATCCGAACAGCTTGAAATAGAATACCGCCTGGCGGTGCGAGATGAAGGCGGCGGCCAGCGCCCACACGCCGGAGAAGGCGTGCAGCAAATCGTCATACCATTGCAGCGAGAACAGGCCGAACAGATTGCCGCCGGCATCGTTGAAGGCCGGCACATAGCCGATGGCAACAACACCGAAGAACAGGAAAGCATAGGCAACAGCAAGCTTCTGGATGAGCGTCATGAAGTATCCCCCTGCCGTCAGCCTTCTCAAACGGCCCCCGACGGCTAATGGATAGTAGCTGATTTTGGCGCAGGGTGAAGCGTCGCCGGCAAAATCGTCAGGCGGAGCCACAAAGACAGTCGGCGCCGGGATTTCTCCCAGCGCCTCCCTGTCAGATCAGGACACGGTCGCGGCGGCAACTCCCGAAAGATGTCGCGCCATGCCGGCCTTGATTTTGACGGTCCTGCCAGTCGCCACCCGAGGGCAGCGTCCGTTCCGGACCACGCCGGTCTCCACTCTTGCGAGCTTTGCCCAGCGCGCCATCGAAGGTTTTTGCCGTCCTTCATGGCAGCATCGGTCCGCCGTTGGCGTTCGCACGCTTTCCGCGGCCCCGTAGGTCTCGGCTTCCATCCCTCCAACAAGCAAGCCTGTTCTCGTTCAGGGCCGTACGGGCCTCAGGAAATCCGCCGTTCCGCTTTGCCTTTCGGCGTGGCGATCGGTAGCCGCCTGAGATGGGTTTAATGTACGCCGGATAAGCGTTTGGCGAAACTGCCGCGCGCCTGTGGATAGCGGGATTATCGGGGACTGAGGCGCGTATTCGCAGAGGGGTTCGTGGGCAGTTGATTGGCGGTGCCCGCCTGCCAAGCCGTCAATGCAGGGTGTCAGCCATGTGCCTGAGCTTATCGGGGTTGCGCACGACATAGATGGCGACGACGCGACCATCCTCAATCTCCAGCGCAGTCGTTTGGAGAATGTCGCCTCGCTCGATGGTGATGAACCCCGGCAGGCCGTTGATAAAGCCATAGCGCAGCAGGCGAGATCGGCTCACCGCATAGACAGACGCGAACGTCGCGTACTGGCGCATGACATCATCGAGCCCAAAGGCCGGCGCCTTTCGCGCCGGTGCCTTGCCGCCGCCATCGGCGTAGAGCGTGACGTCCGCCGCGAGCAGTGCGCGCAGGCTGTCCAACTTGCCGTCCCGGGACGCGGCGAAGAAGGCTTCGGCGATCTCCAGGCCCTGTTCCCGCGGCACGGGATAGCGAGGGCGGTCGGCGCGGACGTGGGCTCTCGCCCGGCTGGCGAGCTGGCGACAGGTGGCGGGCTCGCGGCCGATCGTGGCCGCGACCTCGGCGAAGTCGAGGCCGAACACGTCATGAAGCAGGAAGGCAGCGCGCTCCAGCGGCGACAGGCGCTCCAGCGCCATCAGCAAGGGCAAGGTTACGTCATCGGTCTCGTCCTCAGCCGATTCATAACCGGCTCAGGCAGCCACGGGCCGACATAGGTCTCGCGCCGACGCCGCACCGACTTGAGCCGGTCCAGGCACAAACGCGTGACGACCCGGCGCAGAAAAGCTTCCGGTTCGCGCACCGCGTTTCGGTCGACATCGAGCCAGCACAAGAAAGCGTCCTGGAGAACGTCCTCCGCGTCCGCGATCGAGCCCAGCATTAGATATGCAACGCGGACAAGGGTCGGACGTAGGGGATCGAAGACGACAGCGGCGTCCTGGCCCGATGCGGGTGCCATCAGGCGGCCTGCCGTTCCTCAGCCGCGTGGACAGAACGAAAGCCGATCCTGATGCGGTTCCAGGCGTTGACTTGCGCGATCAGCAAGGTGAGCCTCACCTGCTCGTCCTCGGTAAAATGCTGGCGCAGCGCCTGGTAGGCATCGTCAGGCGCACGGGTCTCCGACACCAGCGTCAGCGCCTCGGTCCAGCCCAGCGCGGCCCGCTCGCGGTCGGAATATAGCGCGGACTCGTGCCAGGCGCTGAGAAGATGGAGCCGGTCCTCGGTCTCTCCGTACTTGCGGGCATCTTCAACGTGATGGTGGATGCAGAAGGCGCATCCGTTGATCTGTGATGCCCGCGTCATGACAAGTTCCCTCAACAAGGGCTCGAGACCGCTGGTCTGAATTGTTTTTCCCAGCTCGATCCACGGCCGCATTGCCGCGGGGCTGGCGGTAAAGGGGTTTAGCCTGGGTGCCATCGTGATCTCCTTTCAAGGGTTTCCGGAGACATGACGAGTTGGATTTGCCGAATGTGACATGGGCTGGACTCTTTTTCAGCCAAGTCTCAGCCGAAATCGCTTTTCATGCTCGATCGCATTGTCAGACATTCGATCTTGCCCCGCGGGCCGGCGCGGGCTTCAATGCCGGCAAATGAGTGGAAGGCGTGTTCGATGGCCTTGGGGAGGCAGGCTTGAAGGTCGCGGTGGTTCTCAATCCGATCGCCGGCGGCGGCAGGCTCAAGCGGCATTGGCCCGAGGTTGCGGCTTCGCTGAAAAGACATTTCGGCGATTTCGAGCTGCGTGAAACGCAGGCCGAGGGCGATGCCGAACGGCTGGCGCTCGACCTTGCCGCCATCGGCTTCGAGCTGGTGATCGCGGCCGGCGGCGACGGCACCGCCAGCGAGGTCGCCGACGGGCTGCTGAAGGCTTTCCGGGAAAGCGGCCGGACGGCCGAACTCGGGCTGCTGCCTTGCGGCACCGGCATCGACTTCGCCCGCGGGCTCGGCCTGTCGGACAATGTCGACCTGACACTGAAGCGGATTGCCGAGGCCAAGGGGCGCAAGGTCGATGCCGGGTGCATCAGCTATGTCGACGACCATGGCGCGCTGGCCAGCCGCCATTTCATCAACATCGCCAGCCTCGGGCTTTCCGGCGCCACCGACCGCGCGGTCAATGCCGACAAGCGCAAGGGCAAGGTTTCGGCCAAGGCGTTGTTCTATTGGCGCACGGTCTGGGAGTTCCTCCGCTACCGCTTCCAGGAGGTTGCGATCACTGTCGACGACGGTGCCCCGGTCGAGGCGCGCATGGCGCTGGTGGCGGTGGCAAACGGAAAATTCTTTGGCGGCGGCATGATGATCGCGCCCGACGCCGAGCTTAACGACGGCGAGTTCGACATCGTTATCCTGCGCGCCGCCGGCAAGCTGAAGCTGATCTGGGACATCCGCCTGCTCTATGGCGGGCGGCACCGCAACCATCCGGCGATCACCATCCTGCGCGGCAAGAAAGTGGTTGTCGAGCCGCTCGGCGATGTGCAAAAGAACGCCGCGCTGATCGACATAGACGGCGAATCGCCGGGTCGCATACCGGCGACCTTCGAGATCCTGCCCGGCGCATTGACGCTGAGATATTGAATCAAGCCGTTGAGGGATTGATTCAAGTTGTTTCGGCGGTGATTCCGATCCTAGGTCCAACACGTTGAAATCGCGTGACATTGTTGGTAGGTCCCGCTGGACAACTCACGGCATCAACGGCGTCTGCATCATCTGCAAATGCAGGTCCTTGCCGGTCCAGGGATGCGCCTCGCAGACGGCCTCATCGAGCTCGACGCCGAGGCCCGGCTCCTTAGACGGGATGACGTTGCCGTCCTGCCATTCGATCTTCTTCTTGAGCAGCTTCGCGTGAAAACCGTCCCACTGCTTCAGCGATTCCAGGATGAGGAAGTTGGGCAGCGTCACGGCGAGCTGGATGTTGGCGGCGCCGACGATCGGTCCGCAATAGCAGTGCGGCGCGACCTGGATGTGATAGGCCTCGGCCATGGCTGCGATCTTCTTGGTTTCGAGGATACCGCCGGAGCGGCCGAGGTCCGGCTGCAGGATGGTGGCGGCGCGGTTCTCGATGACGCGGGCGAATTCGAATTTCGTGGTCAGTCTTTCCCCTGTCGCAATCGGGATCGAAGTGCCCCTCGCCACCTGCGCCATCACTTCGGGCATGTCGGGCGGCACCGGCTCCTCGAACCATAGCGGATCGTAAGGTTCGATGGCGCGGGCCAGGCGCAGCGCACCCGACGCAGTGAACTGGCCGTGGGTGCCGAACAGGATGTCGGCGCGGGTGCCGACTGCCTCGCGGATCGCCTTGACCATCCGGGCGGAGAGGTCGATGTCGACGAGGCGCGGCTGGTGGCCGTCGAAGGCGGTGTAGGGGCCGGCCGGATCGAGCTTGACCGCAGTGAAACCCTGCTCGACATATTCCAGCGCGCAGGCGGCAGCCAGGTCGGGATCGTTGTAGACGTTCTTGCCGCGCGCGTCCTCGGAGTGGACGCTGCCGCTGTGCGGGTAGAGATAGGTATAGGAACGCAGCGTTTCGTGCACCTGGCCGCCGAGCAGCTTGTAGACCGGCTTGCCGGCCTCCTTGCCGATAATGTCCCAGCAGGCGATTTCGAGCGCCGAGAAACAGCCCATGCCGGACACGTCGGGGCGCTGGGTGAAGCCGGACGAATAGGCGCGGCGGAAGAAGGTCTCGACGTCGTGCGGGTCGCGGCCGATCAGATAGCGCTCGGCCATGTCCTCGACCATCCTCGCCGTGACATGGGCCGAGAAGGTGGCGTTGTAGGCCTCGCCGTAGCCGACGACGCCGCCATCTGTGGTGAGCTTGACGAAGATGAAATATTTGCCGCCGATGCCGGGCGGCGGGTTGCCGACCACCCAGGTCTTGACGTCGGTGATTTTCATTTTTGATCCTCCAGAACCAGTTCGGCGCCCTTCCATCCGGTCATGATAGCGGCGGCGTTGGTGTTGCCGGTGATGTTGTCGGGAAAGATCGAGGCATCGATGACGCGCAACGCTTCGAGGCCATGCACCCTGAGGCGCGGATCGACGACGGCGCGCGCCGGGTCCGGCCCCATGCGGCAGGTCGAGACCGGATGATAGACGGTGCCCGAGCGCTTCCTGAAATCCTGAATGAGGTCCGCATCGGAGGTGACCGACGGCCCGGGCAGAACCTCCTCCTCGATAATCTCGGCCATCGCCGGCATTGACGCGATCTTCCTGACGAACTTCACCGCCGCCAGCATTTCGGCGACATCCGCTTCGGTGGAATAGGCATTGGCGACGATCTTCGGGTAGTCACGCGGATTGGCGGAGCGGATCATGATCTCGCCGCGGCTCGATGGCCGGCAATTGGACAGGCCGATGGAAAAGCCCGGCCACGGATCGGGCGTCAGGATCGGGCGCTCGCCGGTCTTCGGAATGACCGTCGAAAAAGCCTGGAAATAGAGCTGCATGTTGGGCCGTGCCGCCGCCGGATCGGTGCGGAAGAAGCCGCCGGCATGGTTCATCGACAGCGACAGCGGGCCCGAGCGCGTCAGGATGTATTGCATGCCGACCATCAGCTTGCCCCACCACGGGCGCAGGATCTGGTTGAGCGTCGGCAGCCTGCCCCGATAGGTGTAGTTGATGCCGACATGATCCTGCAGGTTTGCCCCGACATTCTCGTTGGCGCAGATGACGGGAATGCCGAGCCCGCCGAGCAGGGCCGACGGGCCGATGCCGGAAAGCTGCAGCAACTGGGGCGAATTGACCGCGCCGCCCGACAGGATGATTTCGCGGCCGGCGCGTGCGGTTTTCGTCTCTCCATTCTGGAGATATTCGACGCCGACGGCGCGTTTGCCTTCGAACAATATCCTGGTCGCCAGCGCATTGAGCTCGACGCGGACGTTCTTGCGCTTCATCGCCGGGCGCAGGAAGGCGCGCGCCGCCGACATGCGGCGGCCGTTCCTGGTGGTGATCTGGTAGACGCCGACACCCTCCTGGGAAGCGCCGTTGAAATCCGGGTTGAGCGGCAGGCCGGCCTGGCCGGCGGCCGCGAGATAGCGCTTGGTGAGCGGGTGGACGGAGGTCGAGCAGTCGGTGACGTGCAGCGGCCCGCCGACGCCGCGCCATTGGTCTGCGCCGCCCTGGTTGTCCTCCAGCGCCTTGAAGGCGGGCAGGAGATCGTCGAAGCCCCAGCCGGGATTGCCTGCATCCCGCCATGCGTCAAAGTCTTCGCGCGCGCCCCGGATCCACACCATGGCGTTGATCGAACTCGAGCCGCCGAGCAGCTTGCCGCGCGGCCAGTGGTCGACATTGCCGGCCAGGCCGGGATCCGGCTCGGCCTTGTAGTTCCAGTTGACCGCCGGATCGAAGAAGGTCTTGCCGTAGCCGAGCGGCATCTGCACGTAGAAGCGGCGGTCGCTGCCGCCAGCCTCGAGCACCAGCACCGAGAAGCGGCCGGAGGCCGACAGTTTTTCGGCCAGGACCGAGCCGGCCGAACCGGAGCCGACGATGATGAAGTCATAGGTCTGCATGGTGGCTGCGGGCGGCTCCGGAATTCGGGCTCTAACCTAGGCTTCGGCGCGGCGCGGCGTCGCCGGGTCTTCCGGCATCCGATGTGAAAAAAGCGACGGGCAACTTCGTTTGAATTTCGACTTTCAGCGCCAAGAAGATTGCTGAAGACCTAACTTGCCCACGCATCGAGTTGATTGAGGACAGCAATGGCTGGATAGGATTTTCGGTTGGGATAAGCACGCCTGAAATCGGCATTCCAATAGCTTGTGGCCTTGCTGCGCATTGCACGCATTACGTCTCGGTTCTGTCGGACAAAACTGGCATAGGCTAATGCGTCCAGATCAGGTAACGCGGCGTAGATGTCTTCGGCGATTTCGACGACATATTCGCCCAACAGCAGAACGACGAAGGCGATGCTCCAACTTTCGTTCAGCGACAGGATTACCTTGGCTGATTTCTGCCGCAAAAAGCCATCTGTCGATCGTGTCAGCAGGCAATGCGACGGAAATGAAAAGCCAAGGTGATGCTCTCGCACGCTTGGCAGAAAATGTAACCGATAAGGAATATAGATGCCCGCTCCATCAGAAATGAGATGCCGGGACGTCGTTCGGTAAGTGTCGTCGACAAAGGGCGTCAGCTCCTCCTCTGCCATTGTGGTCAACAAGCTGAATGGGAAAGCTGACTTCGCAGCGCCCGAGAACGGCTTGCGTCGTGTGAACCAATCCACGTTGTGCCTCTGACCAAAAGTTGAAAACGATCCGGCTTCATTTCGAAGTGCCTGCGCTTCCTCGACAAGCGATCCAAGCATTACAGGCGACGATCGGCAATCTACCTGAAATCATAGCGCATGATCGGACGGGCCGGTACCCTGCGAGCGACGACCCCGAACCCGGCGCGCGCGAAGGTGGAGGCATATCCGCTGCCGGATGCGCTCGGCGATATGTCGGCATCGAAAGGATAGGCTTCGAGCGCAGGCGCATTTGCGCGCCGCGCAGCCTCCAGGGCCTGTGCAATCAGGTGGGACGTGACGCCCTGCCGGCGGTATTCTTTTCGCACATAGAGGCAGGACAACGACCAGACCGGCTTGTCATCCACGCGCTTGAGCTGCCACAGCCGATCGAGCCAGGGCACGGCATCTCGCGGTGTCAACTGGCACCAGCCGACAGCGGTATCGCCGTCGAAAGCAAGCAGACCTGGAGGCGGACCATGCTGAACGGCTTGCCGGAACGCGGCCTTGTTTTCCTCGCCTGGTCTCTTTCGATAGGCCCTGCCGATCCGCCCGTACATACACCAGCAGCGACTGCAGACGGCGCTCTCGCCGAACAGGTCCTCGAGCGCGGGCCACAGATCGGGCGTTAGTGGGCGAAAGCTAAATTCCATATCAGCCGTAATCCGCTATCTACCTGTCCAGTCTAGCCTGCACTGCGCATCGACGCATCATCGCTTTCGGTTCATGCGAATGATGTCTTCCAGACGCGGCAACACGCCTCTATGGCTTGCCAGTGCTCGCGACAAACTCGGTTACAACGAGCGCATTAGTGCAAAAGCGAGAGACTGGTATGAATACGGCGATCATATTCGACTGCGAGTTTCTTTGCCTTGAAGGATCTCAACGGAGATTCTGGTGTGCCGCCCACGACCCGGATCCAGTTATTGCTCAGATCGGTGCCGTCAAGCTTGGCCTTGAGGGCGACTATCCTCTCCTGGACACTTTCATGGCTTACATTCAACCGATCGACCGGTATGGAAAAAGGTATTCTATCGATCCGTTCTTCACCAAATTGACCGGCATCACCGGGGAGAAGATCGAAACCGAAGGCATCTGCCTGGAGACGGCCCTTGCTGACGTTGATATTTTTTCAGGCGGTGCGCGGTTCTGGTCGTGGGGCAAGGATGAGTTGAACATGGTCGCGATCAGTTGTTATGTCGCTGGTGTTCAGCCCTCTATTCCGGCACATCGGTTCGACAACGCCGTCAAGCTGCTGCTCTCGGCAGGGATGCCGGTCGAGGATTTGGCGAAGACGGCCAGCAACAAACTGGCCGATTACTACGGGGTCCAACATCCTCCTTTACAGGGGCACGATGCACTCGATGACGCGCTGTCCGTCTCGTACACACTCCAGCACCTGTTGAAGACAGGGGCACTACGGCCAGACGAATTTGTCTGACAAAGTGGGATGATGGTTTTCGCCTAGCCTGCCCGCCATCGCTTGTGAAAAAAGCGACCGGCGAAAACGGAGTCACTCAGCATCCCCTTCCTGCACCAACTCACCGCAGAAAACCGAGCACGGCCTCCATGAATTCGGCGGGGTACTCTACGTTCGACAAGTGAACCGCGGGCAGAACAACCAGTTTCGCGCCGGGCACCGTCGCCGCGATCAACTCGCTGTGGCTGGCGGCTGTGACAGTGTCGTGCTGGCCGGCGATCACCAGCGTTGGCCTGGAAATCAGGGCTATGGTTCGGCGAAGGTCCGCATCGCGAACCGCCGCGAACAAGCCAGCCAAGCCTTGCCGGTCGATAGCCAGCAGCATGGCGCGAAATTCTTCGATGACGGGCCCGTTGGCCGCCAGCATACGCGCAGGGAACCAGTTGCCCAGGAACATCTCGGCTGTTTCCGCCATGTCCGGCGCCTGCAGCACGGCGGCAATCCGCTCGTCAAACTGCTTTGCCGGTCCGAGGTAGGATGAGGTGTTGCTCAGGATCAAGCGCTCGATCCGCTCGGGCGCGTGGATGCCGAGCCACTGCCCGACGAAGCCGCCCAACGACAGACCGAGGAAGTGTACGCGTTCAATGCCCAGGGCATCGAGCAACTCGATCACGTCGCGGCCAAGCCGGTCGAGCGAATAAGCACCGGCCGGAACACTCGACCCTCCGTGGCCGCGAAAGTCATAGCGCAGAACACGGAAATGCTTCGACAGCTCGTTGACCTGCAAGTCCCACATCCGCAGCGTGGTGCCGATGGAATTCGACAGCATCAGCACAGGTTGCCCGGCGTCGCCGTCGATGCGGTAGGCGATGCGCGTGCCGTCGCCGACGATCACGAAATCCATCTCATTCATGGTGAATACGCCTTCCTTTTTGGAGCGTTGAATGTGGCGAAGCCTAGCTGCGGCACGCTTTTGATGATATTACAAAGATAGGATAATCTCTGTAATGTAAGCTGACATGGCCGAATTTACCCTGCACGACCTGCAATGCTTCGATGCGGTGGTCCGCTGCGGCGGCTTTCAGCCTGCGGCGGCCATGCTGCATCGCTCGCACCCGGCTATATTCGCCGCCGTGGCAAAGCTGGAACGGCAACTCGACCTCGTTCTTTTGGATCGCAGCGGCTATCGCGTGCGCCCCACCGAGGCAGGGCTGTCGTTCCATCGCAGGGCACAATCGCTGCTGCGCGAGCTCGAGGGCTTGCGGCTTCATGCTGCTCAGCTGTCAATGGGCGAAGAAAGCGAGATCCATGTGGTGATCGGTGACCTGTGCCCGCGTCCGCAGGCACTGGGCATGCTCGGACGGTTCTTCGCCCAGTGTCCGGGCACACGCCTGCATCTGCACTTCGAGGCGGTGGGCGGCCCGTGGGAGCGCCTCTTCGATGACGAAGCCGATTTGATCCTGCACTGGATCGACAAGAGCGACCCGCGGGTGGAATGGATCGATCTGTGCAAGGTGCAATTTGTTCCGGTAGTGGCGTCGGGCTTTCTGCCGGAGCGCATCAAGCACCCAATCACGCCGGATCAGATGCACGCGTTCACCCAATGTGTCATGCGCGACACGGCCCGCCATTCACCGCGACAAGACTACTTCATGATCGAGGGTGCGCCGCAATGCATGGTGGCCGATCAGGGCATGAAGAAGGAAATCATCTTGCAGGGCCTCGGATGGGGCCATATGCCCCGCTTCCTGATCGAGGAGGAGCTGCACGACGGACGCCTGCAATCTATTGCCGGCCGTCATCTGCCAGGCCGTACCGAGGAGTTGGTGGTGGCGCGCCGCCGCGACCGGCCGCACGGGCCGATCTCGAACCGTCTGTGGGATTATATCGAGCAAGAGGCGCCGACGTTGGGGGCGGTTCCGGTAGAGGGCGAAATGACACCTAAGCGGCCATGACAAGTTTCACACGACTGGGATTTTAGCCGGTTTCGCCACACAACAGTCGCTGGACAAACACCTTGCAGACGGCAGGGTGCGACCCTTCCCGGTCCTCGGCGGCGGACGCGATGAACGGCTCGATTGAGCCCGAAACGAACTTCTGCCATATCGGTAACCTGCCGCCACCTCCTCAGCAAGATATGTGCTATTCTGAGGATATGCCCGCGCCCTCCGACCGATCACCCGACAAGTCGCCGGAAGACGGTGCAGTTGCATCGGATCCGTATGCGGAGCTAGCCAATCGCGGAGATTGGTCCAGGCTTCACCGCGAACTGTCAGACAGAGACCGCCGCAGTGAACTTGGCGGCGCCGAGCTCCAGCGCCTCGGGGAAGCCGCCTACATGCTTGGGCGCGAGGAGGAATTCGTTCGGGACTACGAGAGGGCCTTCGAAGAGCATCTCCGGAACGGACGCGAACGATCCGCAGCGCGTTGCGGCTTCTGGATCGGGCTCACCCTGATGTTTCGCGGCGAATTCGCCCAAGGCAGCGGATGGCTGACCCGCGCCAACCGGTTGGTCGCGGATCATGCGCCGGAATGTGCAGAACAAGGTTACCTTCAGCTCCCAATGGTCGAACAATGCCTCGCCGCCGACAGTCCGGACGAAGCATTCACCCACGCAACACGTGCCGCGGAGATCGGACAGCGCTGCGAAGATCCGGACCTCTTGGCTATCGCGCGCCACCTTCAGGGTCGGATATTGATCGTGCGCGGCGACTATGTGCGCGGCTTCGAACTGCTGGACGAAGCGATGGTTTCGGTCACCTCGGGCCGGCTCTCACCGATCGTTACCGGGCTGGTCTACTGCAGCGTGATCGAGATCTGTCAGAAATTTCATGCCACGAGCCGGGCGAGGGAATGGACATCGGCGCTGATCGGATGGTGCGCGGGACAGCCCGACATCGTTGCCTTCACCGGCCGATGCCTGATCCACCGGGCCGAAATCCTGATCCTCGACGGCCACTGGGACGAGGCCGGCCGCGAGGCCAGTGTCGCCAGCATCCGCCTTCAGCAGGGGCCCTCGAAGCACCACGCCGGTCCGGCATTCTACCAGAAGGGCGAGGTCTTTCGCCTCCGCGGCCAATGGGACGAGGCCGATGCCGCCTATCGCGCAGCGAGCAGGCTCGGGTTCGATCCGCAGCCGGGACTGGCGCTTATGCGATTGCAGCAGGGGCACGAGCAGCCGGCCCTTTCGGCGATCCGCCGCGCACTGCAGTCGGTCGATGACATGCCGGACAAACTCCGCCTCTTGCCGGCTGCGGTGGAAATCACTCTCGCTGTCGGTTCGGCCGATGACGCCTGGGAACTGTGCGAAACACTGCGCGACTGCGCGCGCCAATATTCCGCGGATGCAGTCCGCGCCGCAGCCGCCGAGGCTACCGCGCGGGTGCTGATCCATGCTGGTCGAGCCGCGGAGGCATTGGCCCATATCCGGCGCGCAGTGGAGATCCTCTGGGACCTTCGGGCGCCCTATCATCTTGCCCGGATGCGGGTGCTGACAGCGCGGGCCTGTCTCGCAACCGGCGATACTGAAGCGGCGCAGACCGAACTGGACGAAGCGATAAGACTTTTCAGCGAGCTCGGCGCGCGCCCCGACGAAGCCGTTGCCGGCAAGCTGCGGGCTATCATGACGGCGACAGGCAGCGAAGCTCTCACCCCCAGACAGACGCAGGTTCTGCGCCTGATCGCGTCAGGCCTGACCAACCCGGAAATTGCCGGCGAGCTCAGTCTGAGCCAGCGGACGGTAGACCGTCACGTTAGCGATATCCTGACGCGGCTGAACGTGCGCACGCGCGCGGCAGCCACGGCCTTTGCGGTCGAGCACGGCCTGATCGGCATGGGCGTATCTGGGTAATCCTACCCAAGCCAAAATTTCTCGCTGCGTGGGTATTTACGCCGAAGCGGGCAACCGTGGCGCGGGTCTAAACTTCATGGCGTGGCAAAGGCCACAGGAGGTTTTCCCGATGCAAACGAATAATAACAGCATGAGCGGGCCCGGCGGTGTCTGGCTCGCCACCGGAACGCTGCTGCTGGCGGCTGCGCTCGTCTTTCACGGGCCACCGGACGCGGATTTGTCTGTTCAGATGCAGAATATCGCCGAGGGCCATGGGCGATGGGCTACGGTCCATTGGACGGCGGCAGCGGCGCTGTTCCTGATCGCCGGCGCTTCGTTCCTGAACCTGGCGCTCAATCCCCGGGTCCGGCATTCGCCGATGCTGAGTTCCGCCTGGATGGTGATGGCTCTCGGCGCCCTGACCACGTTCTCCACCGCAGTCGCCGAGGCATCGGTGGTCGCGGTCGTGGCCGACCGGGGTGACACCAACGCCTTCATGACCTGGTGGGCGTTTTCCGGCGGCATGGGTAACGGATTCTGGGCGCTGGCCTTGGCGACAGCGCTTGTCGCGTATCACGACGCCCGCGATAACGTCGGGATACTGCCCCGATGGGCCGCGATCGTCGGCTCGGCGTTCGGTATCCTTTCGGCAACCGGGTGGACACTCGGTGAGCAGCTCGGGATCGGCATCGGGGGTCCGATCTGGCTGGTTTCCTCGCTTCTCATGTGCCTGTGGCTCGCGTGGTACGGGCTGTCCTCAAGCAGCGTCCGGTCGGGGCAAGCCACGGCGTAAAGCGCCTGATCCAGCATCATCTTGAGACAGGAGGAAAAAATGTCCCTTCAAACGAAGGAAATCGAGGCGACGATCCACGACATCCACGAATTCTTCACCGACTGGGTGGCGGGCCGATGCCCTGGCGACGACGCGACGTTCAAGAAGAACGCGCTCGACCGGATCAGCGACGATCTGGTCGCCATCATGCCAGGCGGCAGGGCGTTCGGGAAAAAAGACTTCGCAGGTTACATGAAGAGCATCTACGGATCGAATCCGGCCTTCCGTATCAAAATACGCGACATCCGGATCAGCCATCAAAGCGCCGACCTGGCGGTCGTGAACTACCACGAATGGCAACGCGACGCGAAGGACTCCGATGAACCGAACAATGGCCGGGTCACGACGATGGTGGTCCGCGATCGCGGCTACAGCCGCGGGCCCGAGATCTTGCAGGTTCATGAAACCTGGCTCCCAGCCGATGTCGTTCAGTCCGCGGATTTCGCGTTCTGAAAAGCGTCGGTCCGAAACGGGCAGGGAAAGGAATTGCGCTGGCGGGACCATCGGCTCTGCCGTCGTCATGGAGCCAGAACTTTGCTTCTTTTCAGCCCGAATTGATCCACATTCAACGTCCGGCTAGTCCAGCAATCCGGCCATTCCTTGCGTTCGCGTGGAGCGTCCGGCCGTCATCTGCCAGGCCGTACCGAGGAGTTCGCGGTGGCGCGCCGCCGCGACCGGCCGCACGGGCCGATCTCCAACCGTCTGTGGGATCATATCGAGCAAGAGGCGCCGACGTTGCGTCGAGCGCTCGAGCCTCGGAAGCCTGTCCAGTAGGCAAAGCCGGGGCTCGGCCAGGCCGTTCAGCGGACGGCCAAACGAGCGGCCTTACCCGCCTAAATTGATTGCTGCATAATTTGCAGCAGTGAACTGCATCCCGTCGCTATTCCAGCTGCTTGTGAGGCGCATTATTGATGTCGCAAGGAGTTCGCCATGACCCGCGCCGACCCCGCTCGAAGAGTGGTCCGAGGGGTCGGCATCCGCACTGGCAGCGACGACGTAGTCTGGGACTAGCTTCATCTGCAATTCGAAGGACAAGACCATGAATATCGACCGTCGAACATTCGGCCTCGGGACCTTTAGTGCCGGCGCCCTGCTACTTTCCCCGATCAGCTTCTTTGGGAGCAACGCTGCGGCTATCGCCGCCCCGTCTCCGGCTTCGCTTGCGAGTGCCCACAGGTTCATGCTCGGCGACCTCGAAATCACAGCACTGAGCGACGGCTATCTCAATCTCGGCCTTGAACTCTTCCCTTCCGCCGATCCGGCTGCCGCTGAAGCGCTTTTGGCAAAGGCATTCCTGCCAAAGGCACTCCCGACCTCGGTCAACGCTTACCTTGTCACCAGGGGCGACAGGCGGGTGCTGATCGATACCGGCACGGCATCGGCGATGGGGCCTATACTGGGACATATACCTGAGGCGCTCGCAGCCGCCGGCGTCAGGCCGGAAGAAATCGACACGGTAATCATCACCCACCTCCATCCCGACCATGCCAACGGCCTTGTCGGAATTGGCGGCAAGGCCGCCTTCCCGGGAGCGGAGGTCGTGGTTGCCGCGCCGGAATTCGCTTTCTGGCACGATGACGGGATCCTATCCAAGGCGCCCGACCAGATGAAGCCGTACTTCGAAATAGCGCGCAAATCGCTGGTGCCTTACCATGGCAAAGTCAGGAAGATCGAAGGCGAGGTCGAGATCGCGCCCGGGATCAGGGCATTGCCTGCGCCCGGACATACGCCGGGGCATCTCGCGCTTCGGATTGGCTCTGGTGACGCCAACCTGCTGCTCTTCACTGACGTAATCCACGCCTCCGCGCTGCAATTTGCGCATCCGGAATGGGCAATCGCTTTCGACGTGGACCAGGCGGCCGCAATCGCCACACGCAAGAAGGTGCTCGACATGGTGTCGGCGGATGACCTGCTCGTCGCAGGCATGCACCTGCCCTTCCCAGGCATCGGTCATGTGATCCGCGAAGGCAACGCCTACGCCTACGTCCCGACGCCGTGGCCCGCTTTGTAAAGCGCGCCTATTGGTAAGCTCTCGGGCGCGCCAGCTTTCTCACCTCGGCCATAGAATGCATCGCCGAACGTCAGGCCGCGACACCATTCAGTGGCGTTGACCTGTCCGTGCCAGGACGGTACGGGGTCGGACGATCGGCTTCGAGAGGATTGGCCAAATGGTGCATTACGCGGACGGGCGGCCGATCGGCGATTTGACTCTGCGGACGCTGGCCATGCCTTCCGACGCCAATGCGGCGGGCGATATTTTTGGCGGCTGGGTGATGGCGCAGATGGATCTCGCCTGCGGCATCCGCGCCGCCGAGCGCGCCAAGGGCCGCGTGGTGACGGCGGCGGTGAAGGAAATGTCCTTCGCCAAGCCGATGAAGATCGGCGACACGCTGTGCATCTATACGCATGTCGAACGCGTCGGCCGCACCTCGATGACGCTCAAGGTCGAGGCCTGGGCGCAGCGCTATCTCTCCGACCTGATGGAGAAGGTCACCCATGCCGACTTCGTCATGGTGGCGCTGGACGGCGAAGGCAAGCCGAAGGCGGTTCCGGCCGAAGGCTGACCGGCCTGATTCCAGAAGACGAACTTAAACAGCCGTCTCTCCCGCGCGGGGGATGCGGGCAGCGATCCGGCGTGGTCTTTGACCAACGGGTTCCCGCATGCGCGCCTGCAGCGCGAGCGACGGGATCTTGGGAGGAAAGACAATGCGTCAACACATGCTGAACGCTGCCCTGGCCGGTGCGTTTGCAGCCTTGCTCTGCCTGTCGTCCGCAAGCGCTTTTGCCGAGGTCAAAAAAGGCGATCCAGGCGCCACCTGCACGTCGGAAAACCGCACCATCAACGGGCAGGCGGCCAAGTGCGAGATCTGCTCGGCGACGAAATGCGACACCAGCGGTACGACGGTGAGCAATTGCCGGAAGGAGACGACCACGACCTGCACGATTGGCGGCAAGGTGGTCAGTCCCAACCCGAAATGGAACCGGATCGAGAAGCTGCCGAAGAGCAAGATGCAATTACAGCAGTAGGGCTCATCCGGAGGATCCGCGACAGGTTCAAACCCTTGCAGCGCAAGGGCTCAGCTGTGCATGGCGTCGAATTTTTCGCGCGCGACCTTGACACGCTCGGTGTTCTTGCGCGCCCATTCGCCGAGTGCACCGACCGGCACCAGAAGCTCGTAGCCAAGGTCGGTCAATTCGTAGTCGACCCGCGGCGGGATGGTCGCGAACACGGTGCGCGTGACGAAGCCGTCGCGCTCGAGCCCGCGCAAAGTGGTGGTCAGCATCTTCTGTGAAATGCCGCCGACCGCGCTGCGCAGCTCGTTGAAACGCAGCGGCCCGTCGCCGAGCTTGCCGACGACGAGCACGGTCCATTTGTCGCCGACGCGCTGCAGGATTTCCGAGATGGCGCGGCAGTCCTCGGTGCGGTGCGGGTGCCTTGGTAACAAAAAAGTGCCTCCTTGCACATTGAGCGGCCAGTTACTCATATAGCGCAGGTATCTAAACGATACCAGTATTCCTGTAAGGAGAGCCCCTCTATGTCAAAACCCAAAATCGCCATCGTCATTGGTTCGACCCGCGCCGCGCGCTTTGCCGACGTCCCGGCCCAATGGATTGCCAAGATCGCCAGGTCGCATGCCGACATCGATGTCGAAGTCGTCGACCTGCGCGATTTCCCGCTGCCGTTCTTCGATGAGGTCGCATCCTCCGCCTGGGCGCCGTCGCAGAACGAAGTGGCGCAGCGCTGGCAAAAGAAGGTCGCCGGATTCGACGGCTTCATCTTCACCGCCGCCGAATACAATCATGGCCCGACGGCCGTGCTGAAGAACGCCATCGACTACGCCGCCAACGAGTGGAACAAGAAGGCGGCCGGCTTCGTCGGCTATGGCAGCGTTGGTGGCGCGCGTGCGGTCGAGCAGCTGAGGCTGCATGCGGTCGAGTTGCAGATGGCGCCGGTGAAGTCCGCCGTCCACATCGCCTGGGCCGATTTCCTTGCCGTCAAGCAAGGTGAGAAGAAGCTCGATGAATTCGAGCACCTCAACCAGGCGGCAACCGCGCTCGTCAACGACATTGCATGGTGGGCCAGGGTACTGAAGACGGCGCGTCAGGCCGATGCCGTCGCCGAGGAAGTCAAGGCGGCCTGAGCGCAGGTTCGAACAATCCTCCCAAGGATTAATTCTCCCAAGGATTCAGGGCGGCGCATGCGCCGCCCGTTTTTTTTCAGACGGCATGCGCGTCCTGCGCTTGCCTTGGCCTGATGATGCAATCGGCAAGGCGGTCCATCTCATTCAACTCGTCGGCGTGGTGCTGACCCCACTGGCAAAGTGCCAGCAGGATGGGCTCGAGGCTGAGGCCGAGCCGCGTCGCCGAATATTCCACGCGCGAGGGGATCTCGGCAAAGATCTCGCGGCGAACGAGGCCGTGCTCTTCCATGTCGCGAAGCTGCTGGATCAGCACTTTCTGCGTGATATTGGGCATCAATCCTTGCAGCGCCGACAGCCGCCGCGGCCCGTCGAAGAGATGGTAGAGGATGATCGCCTTCCAGCGGCCCGAAATCACTTTCAGCGCGCGCTCGGCCGGCAGCATCGGCAGTCTCTTGATCAGCTTGGCCATGGTCACCTCCCGGTCAGCGGCGGACAAATCGGTGTGTGGTCGAAGCCAGGCAGATAGTGGCAAACAGCGGCCGATGCCAATAACGATCGGTGCATGTGATGAGAGCCATTCAACTGAACCGTTTCGGCGACCCTGACGTTCTCGAAATGGTTGAGGTGCCGAAGCCCGAGCCGCAAGCCGGCGAGGTCCTGGTCCGCGTTCGTGCGGCCGGGGTGAATTTCTTCGAAGTGCTGATGCGCGCAGATCGCTACGCGGTGACGCCGCAACTGCCGATGATCCTTGGCGTCGAGGCCGCCGGGATCGTGGAGGCGCTCGGGCATGGGGTGGATGCTTCCTTGCTCGGCACGCGCGTCGCCGCGCCGTTGTTCGCCTCGAGCCGCCCGTTAGGCGGCTATGCCGATTATGTGACGATTGACGCAAGCCTGGCCGTGCCCTTGCCGGATGCGCTCTCGTTCGAAGCCTCGACGGCATTGATGGTGCAAGGACTGACGGCGTTGCATCTGTCGCGGCAAAGCCCGCCGGCCGGCAAATCGGTGCTGGTCGCCGCTGCCGCGGGCGGCGTCGGTTCGTTGCTTGTCCAGCTTGCGAAGCGGGCAGGGGCGAGCAATGTCATCGCGGCTGCCGGCAGCAAGGCCAAGCTCGATCTTGCTTTGTCGCTGGGGGCCGACGTTGCCGTCGACTACAGCAAAACGGACTGGCCAGAGCGCATCCGGGTAGCGACAGGCGGCGCCGGCGTCGACATCGTCTACGACATTGTCGGCGGCCCGCTGACGGCGGTTGCGCTGGAGGCTCTGGCACCTCGCGGAGAGCTGGCGTTTGCCGCACTTGGCAGATACGCGCTCGGCGCCCCGGAGATGGAGGCGATGATCGGCCGCAACCAGTCGCTGAGGGGTTTTGCACTGCTGCCGCTGCTTTCTCCAGACGTGCTCCGTGACGGCCTGTCGGGGCTCTTCAATCTGGCGGCAAATGGTGAGCTTAAAGTGACCAACGGCGGTCGCTTCCCGCTCGACCAGGCCAGTCAGGCGCATCGCCTGCTGGACGAGCGCGGCGCGACCGGCAAGGTCGTCTTGATACCCTAGTAGGTGCTCGGCAAGGAGCCGGGGATCCGGGCTTGTGCCGTTCCGGCCGTCAGCGAACCCGATAGAACGGATTTGGCAGCAGGAACAGCTTCTCGGCATGCCCCCCGAACAAGTCGGATGGCTGGTCGCCGACATTGGCAATTATCGTGTAGCCGGCCTTTTCGATTTCGGCCCTTATGGGTGCTTTGAAATCTGCGGCGGAGCCGTATTTGGCCCCAGGCTGGACCATGTAAAGGTGCTCATAGCCGGCATAGCCGGCCGACTGCAGGTTCTGTTCGGTTGCCTGACGCTGGTCCTCCGGACGTCCGGTGATGAAGAACACCGCGACTTTCGCCGTTTGCGCCTGCCGGAAGACCTCCAGCACCGGGTCAATGGCCGGATCCTTCGCAAGCTGGTCCCAGGCGGCCCAGCCACAGGGACCGTCGATTGCGATATCGCAGGCGCCGCTGATCGGGCGGCCGAAATTGTCACGTGTGATCACTTCCCAGTTGGCCAAAGCCGTCTCGTCGATGTCGAGCACCAGTGCGGGGCGAGGCACCTCCGTCGCGCGCTTGACGACCCAGTCGCCGGCCTGCTTCGCCACTGCGGCAAGGTCGCGGTCATAGTCGCCGGAATCATGATAATTGGCAGCCGCCAGCATCGCATCGCCGACATTGGCTGGCTGGGACGGGCTTGTGAGAAGGAGCGAATCGGAACGTGCCGGCACAGGAACATTTGTGCCGATCATCAGCACGATTGCCCCGACACGCGCAATTCTATTCCAACCAATCGCCCGCATCATGAGACTTTGCGGTCACGAGAAGTCCGCTGTCAAGCGAGACCGAACAGACGACCGTGCTCCCGGGTGAATTGTGACACGCTTTCGTAACCGACCGCGAACGCCGCGCTGCTCGCGGTCTTTTCCTCCGACAGGTGACGCACCGCCGAAATCTCCGGCGCAAGTGCGTCACCCCAGGTCATAGCCAACACGGCCTTGACCGTGCCCTACGCCGCCTGAACGATCTCGACCAGTTCAACGTCGAACACCAGATCCCGCCCGGCCAACGGATGATTGCCGTCGAGCTTGACGCTGGCGTCGTCCACGCCGACGACTGTTACCGGCATGGGGCGCCCTTCTGGGGTTCTGACCTGCAATCGAGTGCCGATATCGACGTTGATGTTGTCTGGTACGCGGGCGCGGTCAACGGTCATGACCGCTTCGGGGCGGTGGGGGCCATAGGCGGCCTCGGCGGGAACAGTCACGGTGCTTTTCGCGCCCACCTCCATGCCCTCGACATGGGTTTCAAGACCGGGAATCACCTGTCCTTCACCCAGCGTGAATTGCAGCGGTTCGTTGCCGGAAGAATCGAATTGGGTGCCGTCTGCGAGGCGGCCATTGTAATTGATGCGCACGGTGTCGCCATTCTTGGCCTGTGTCATGGTAGTCATCCTTTTGGAAGGTTTTGAGGGGCCGGCCAGAGCTCACGGTCCCGTCCTCGATCATCCACGCACTCAAGTGCACGGCGCGAGACGTTAAAACTAGGTGCCTGGCTGCCGATGTAAACCCCGATTGAGCTACGTCGGTATGACGCCGCCGGCGCTCGCCGCCTCCGGCAGGAGTGCGCCGGACTGGCGGTCATGCCGCCTCAACCCATTCAGGCGGCGTGCAAATGGCGGCTAGATCAGGTTATGGCCGCCATCGATGCGGATTGTCTCGCCGGTCGTGAAGTCACTTTCCATGAGGTAGAGGTAGGCGGCGGCGACGTCCGCAGCGGTCGGAATTTTTCTCGATGGCAACCGGGCAGCCATGTCGGCAAAGAAGCCGGATTTGGCTTCTCCAACGATGTCCCACATCGGTGTGTCGACCCATCCGGGAGACACGACATTGACGCGTGTCGGGGCCAGTTCGAGCGCCAGGGCGCGGGCGAAGTAGCTGAATGAGCCGGCAATCGCGGAGACGACTGCACCTCCCGGCACCGGCGGCTTGTCCTTGTTGATACCCGACGTGAAGGTCATGGAGCCGCCGGCCCTCAGGGTGCGCACAGCGTGCTTGGCGAGCATGACGGCGCCAATCAGCTTGTTGTCGACGAAGCGCCGCACCGCCTCCATGTCGGCGCGCTCGATGGGGTCGCCGGGCGGCAGTGTTCCGGCTGTCGATACGAGGTGATCGAACGCACCGACTTTGTCGAACAGGCGAGCGACGCCCGCTTCGTCGGTCATGTCGGCGACCAAGCTTGTCACGCGATTACCCGCATTGAGCGCCCGTTCGGCGGCCTGCAGTTTCTCGTGCGACCGCCCGACGATCACGACCTTAGCTCCGCTGTTGAGCGCAGCTTCCGCGACGCCAAGACCGATGCCGGAACTGCCTCCGACGACGACGACTTTCCTGTCCACGAGCGATGTCACGGGAGGTCTCCATTCGTTTGCGATGTAGGTGAGGGTCAAGCCTTGCCGGCGTAGGCGGCTTCGAGGTCGGCGATGATGATCTTGCGCATCCCATACATCGCCTGCCGGACGCGGTTGGCCTTTTCGCGATCCGGATCGGCACTGAGCCGCGGCAGGATTTCCGGGATGACCTGCCAATAGACGCCGAACTTGTCAGTGAGCCAGCCGCAGGGTTGTTCCCTGCCGCCGCCGGCGGTGAGCGCCTCATAGTAGTAGTCGGTCTCGGCCTGGTCCTTGGTCTCGATGTAGAGCGAGAGCCGCTCGTTGAAGGGCGGCTGCGGCCCGGCGTTGAGCGCTGTAAGGTGCAGTCCCTCGAGCTCGAAATCGAAGGTGGCATGCGGGACCGTCTTGTTGGTTCCGGACACCCAGTCGGTGTATTCGATCGTCTCGAGCACTTTGCCGTTCTTGAAGACCGAGAGATAGAAATCGCGGGCCTCCTTGGCGTCGGTGTTGAACCAGAGGAATGGATGGATGGTGGCCATGTCCGTTCTCCGTTAATTCCTTGCGACAGCGATCTTTCGCGAAGAACCTGTCCGCCGTTACTTTCGTTCAGGCTAGCGGCGGTCCGACTGCCGATAGATCGAGCCGTCCCAGTCGCGGGCAAACCCGAGGTCTTCGAGCCGGCGGGTCGAGAAGCGTGCAATCAGCCGCTCGGTCCGGCGCCGGCTGCTCGAGGCGAGGATGCGGCCGGCCATGCCGGTCAGGACGTCGACGATGGGTTCAACTCGTTTGGCGCTCATGGTGCTCTCCGTGGATGTGGGCGGTTGCCCCGCGACTTTCGTCAGCGAGAGTATCAGTCACATCAGACTTGCCTCTTGCAGCGGCGGCGGATGACTGATTACGTGAGCAAACATGCCGTCTTCCGGTCTGGACGACAAACGACTTATCGGCGACAGTATGTGAGCAACGCTCACACATGCAGGTATCGATCATGCCCCGGAAGCTGCCTCCCCTCACCACCTTGCCGAGCTTCGAGGCCGCGGCGCGCCTGTTGAGTTTCTCCAAGGCGGCAGAGGAACTTCATGTCACCCACGGCGCCATCAGCCGGGCGATCAAGAACCTTGAGGATCAGCTCGGTGTGCAGCTGTTCGAGCGCGGTACGCGTTCGGTGAGCCTGACCGCCGTCGGCGAGCCCTATGCGCGGGCGGTGCGCGAGGTGCTCGACCAGTTGGCTGCCGCCACCGCTGCAGCAACGGCCCGCTATTCGAGCTCGACACTGAACGTCAGTACCTCCGATGGCTTCGCGGGGAGATGGCTGGTGCCACGCCTCTATCGCTTTCACCGTGCGCATGGCGACATCGATGTGCGGGTTTCGACGAGCGGGAAGCTGACCAACTTCCTCGGCGACGGCATCGATGTCGCGGTCCGCTATGGCAGCGGAAATTATGCGGGGCTCACGTCAGAGTTCTTGACCGGCGAGGAGGTGTTTCCAGTGTGCAGCCCAAAGCTTCTTGAGGGTGCACATCCGCTCCGCACGCCTCAGGATCTCAAACATCACACGCTGATCCGTGACAGCTTTCCGATCGACTGGGCGACCTGGCTCGCAAGCGCCGGGGTCGACGGCGTGGACCCGCAGAGCGGGATTACCTTCGACTCTGCCACCTTTGCGATGGAGTCGGCAGCACAAGGCGAAGGGGTGGTGCTGGGCCGGACCATGCTCGTTGCAGCCGACCTTGCCGCCGGGCGACTTGTCCGCCCCTTCGGCCACGCCCTGAAATCCCCCTCCAGCTTCTATCTCGTCTACCCGCCAGCGGCGATCCGTCAGCGCAAAGTCAAGGCTTTTCGGGATTGGCTGCTTTCAGAAGTCACGCCGCAAATAGGGTGACGGGAAGGCCGAGCCGAGGGGACAGTTCGCCTACAGATCAATGTCCGAAAAACCGCTACTATCAGCTCGCCCGAACTGCGGTGATGATCCAGGCACGCGAGTCGAAAAGCACGCCGTCCGCGGTCAAGCGCGCGTCGAGCAGTTCGCGCAACCGCCGCAGCGCCGCAGCGACATCCACATCCGCGCTAGCCAGCGGATCCTTCACCAGTTGCAGGCCAAGCAAAGCGTCATAAGCCGCATCGACGTCCAGGCCATAGAAAACCGGTTCATGCACTTCGGCAAAGTCGACCGAAACAAAACCGGACGCACGCAAGACCTCCGCGGTGATGACGGGGTCACCGAGCGAAAACGGGGTGGCGGCGGCTGCCGATATGGCGGTCCCCGGCGCAATCGCCCGCTGAATGGCAGTCGCCCACTCGTTGCGGTCCTGGCCCTGCCATACCATCCACACAAGACGTGCCCCTGGTCGCATCGCCCGGCCGATATTGGCGAACGCCGCCGCCGGATCGGCAAAGAACATCACGCCAAAGCGACTGATGCACAGATCGAAGCCGGCAGGCGGAAACGCCAGCAATTGCGCATTGCCGCGCTCGAAGGCGACGTTTCGCAATCCCTCGTCCGCGCTACGCCTCCGGGCGAACTCGAGCATCTCGGCCGATACGTCCACCCCGAGCACGGTGCCTTCCACCGCGACGCGGGCAGCATCGCGAGAAGATTGTCCCGAGCCGCATCCGATATCGAGCACGCGATCACGCGTTCCCGCCTTGACGGCAGCCCTGAAGACCTCGTTGTGCCGTCGCAGCTCGGCGTCGTAAAACTCGGCGCAGTTCAACACCATCGCACGCCTGCCTGGACATGATGGGCACGGCGGCATTCCCAGCCGCTCCGCTCTGATCTTGTCGATGATCTCCTCAGCCGGGTGATGCACCGACTTCTGCTTCGGGTCACCCCAGCACTACCAGCCGCGCCGCGCTGCCTCGATCGCGGCAACGTCGATTTTCTTCATCTCCATCATCGCCTCGAATGCG
The DNA here is from genome assembly GCF_040317695.1 of Mesorhizobium sp. M1403. NCBI lineage: Bacteria > Pseudomonadati > Pseudomonadota > Alphaproteobacteria > Hyphomicrobiales > Phyllobacteriaceae > Mesorhizobium > Mesorhizobium sp. M1403. Next base: position 129,658 of record NZ_JAMYKY010000012.1, read on the forward strand.
CGCTTTGCTTCGTCGCCGCCGGCAGCCATCGCCTCGGTCAGAACGCGCGGCGTGATTTGCCAGGAGATGCCCCATTTGTCCTTGCACCAACCGCAGGCACTTTCCTGGCCGCCATTGCCGACGATGGCGTTCCAGTAGCGGTCGGTCTCCTGCTGATCGTCGGTGGCGATCTGGAAGGAGAAGGCTTCGTTGTGTTTGAACGCGGGACCGCCATTGAGGCCGAGGCAGGGGATGCCGGCGACCGTGAACTCGACCGTCAGCACGTCGCCCGCCTTGCCGGACGGGTAGTCGCTGGGAGCGCGGTGGACGGATTTCACCAAGCTGTCGGGGAAAGTCTCGGCATAGAAGCGGGCCGCAGCCTCGGCGTCCTTGTCATACCAAAGGCAGATCGTGTTCTTGGCGATTGTCATTGCTGGTCCCTTTGCTTTTGAATCAACCTGGGCTTTTGATCAACCTGGGCTTTTGGAAACAACCTGGGCTTTTGAAATCAACCCGGGCCTTGAAGTCAATCCGGGCTTTTGCACAGCCAGCCTCGGCGTTGCACTACGAAAATGGAATGCGCTCGTGCCATCTGACGTTCCGACAGCAACACCTGCACGGCATCAAGGTATCACGGCTGGCACTTTTAAGACCAGATGTGGGCAGTGACTCGAACGGGCGACGGTCCGCCGGGTCCCGACCGGTGGCCTTCACTTTTTTGTCTGGGGCAGCTTTGTTTGGGGCAGCGCCGCTTTGCTCAAGGGCGTGCTGGCTTTCGGTTGGGCGCCCCGGTGCCTCAGGAGGCGCACAAGCAAGTTCCGTCTGCCCTTGCGCGGGACGAGATCGATATCGCTGACAAGCTTTGCGCCGCCCTCGCGACGCTCCAACGTGATCTTGCGGCTATGAAAGGTTTCCAGCTCGGCGCGATGCGCTACGCTGATGATGGTGACCTTCGGCAATTCGCGAATGATCATCTCCATCATCTTGTCCTGGCTCTTCTCATCAAGTGCTGAGGTTGCTTCATCCAGCACTATGATATCGGGGCTGTGCAGCAGAAGACGCGCGAAGGCGAGCCGCTGCTTTTCGCCACCCGACAAGGTCTGGTCCCATGGCGCGTCCTCTTCGATCTTGGCGTTGAGATAATCGAGTCCCACCTTGTCGAGAGCCGCCTTGATCTTTTTCAGCGTCCAGTTGTCGGCGGCGCCTGGATAGGCGACTGCGCGGCGAAGCGTCCCGGTGGGGATGTAAGGCCGTTGCGGCAACATGAACAACCGTCTGTCGGCGTGGATGTTGACGCTGCCGCTACCCCACGGCCACAGGCCTGCGACGGCCCGCACCAGCGTGCTCTTGCCTGAGCCGGATTCGCCGGCAACGAGCACCCGCTCGGCTGGTTTGATCACGACTTCGGTCTCCTTGACCACGGCGGTACCGTCGTCGAGCGACACGGAGAGATTGTTCAGACCAAGCATCGCATCGCCTTCTGTTTCGCCGCGCTTTATGCGTCCAAGGGTGTTGCTCTGTTCCGCCCGCTCGAGCCCGTCGAGCGACATCATCAGCGAGGCGATGCGCCGTGCACAGGCATTCCAATCAGCGAGACGGGGGTAGTTGTCGACCAGCCATCCGAACGCACCCTGCACGATGGCAAAGGCCGAGGCAGCCTGCATTACCTGTCCAAGTGTCATGCTGCCTTCGAGAAACTTTGGAGCGCAAAGCAGAACCGGCACGACCGGCGCAAACAGGCTCGACCCCTGCGACACCAGCGCTGTGCGCATGTGCTGGCCTGCAAGGAGCGCCCATTGCCTGAGCACATGGGCGAATGTCTTGTCCATGCCGCTGCGCTCCTCCTCCTCGCCGCCGAGCAATGCGATACTCTCGCCGTTTTCCCGCACGCGCGTCAGCGTGTAGCGGAACTCGGCTTCCGCCTGGTTTTTTTCCTCGGAGAGGTGGACGAAATGGCGGCCGATGACCGCCATCGAGGTGGACGTGATTGCGGCATAGATTACCGCGGTGACGACCAGGAAGCCGGGAATGGTGACGGTCGAACCTGCAATCGGCAGGGTCAAGGCGCCGCCGATCGTCCACAGCACCACGATGAAGGTCGAGGCCGACAGAAATGCGACGATGACACCGGCAATGAAATCGACGGGCGATTCTGTGGCAATCCGCAAATCCTCGGCGATGCGGGCTTCGGGATTGCTGTGGTCACCGCCGACGAGGTTCAGCTGATAGTAGCGGCCGCTTGCAAGCCAACGCGCGATGACTGCGGTGGTGAGCCAGGAGCGCCAGCGGCGCTGTATCGTCATACGAAAGAAGACTTGTGCCACCACAAGGCTTGTGCTTCCGAGCACGAGCGGCACGAAAACGGCGCTCAGCCGATATACGGTATGGGCGTCGCGTTGCTCAATGGCGTCGAAAATTGCGCGATTCCAGACATTGATCCCATACTGGAAGCCGACATTGGTGACGATCAGGACCAACAGCCCGATCGTGCACGGCCAAGCGAGCCTATCGCCAATGCTGCCCCAGTAACCGCGCGCGCTGATCCAGAAACGCTTCAGCAGGTACCTCTTGCGCGCCTGCTCGGCCTCTTCGGGTGTCAGCTCCGGATCGGGTTCGATGAAATCCGGCGGCGGCGCGGCCTCGCCGACGACCTCGGACGCGGCTTCGACAGTCGATTGTTTCTCGTGGCGCGACTTCTCGGCATCGCGCAATTGGGCGGCGTCAACCGATTTCGGCTTGAATCTAGCCTCGGGCATCCGGCGATAACGGCTTAAAAATCAGAAGGTTTCATAGCGTCCGCTCGAGATGGTCAGCTGCCAACAGCGCCTGGGCTTGGAGAAGCGCCGCGCTAAATTAGCTGCAAGGTCGGCCTGACATCGCTTTTCCCGAAGCGACTGCCTCAGGCCGCCTTCCGCTGGGATTTCCATGCTTCGTGGTGCTTTCCCCACGCCGACATCACCGTCACGGCATCGTTCAGGCTAAAGCCCAGCGGCGTGATCGAGTATTCCACGCGCGGCGGAACCTCGTCGTAAGAGCGCCGGCTGATCAGGCCGTCGGCTTCCATCTGCCGCAATTGTTGCGTGAGCATTTTCTCGCTGACGCCGGGCAACAACCGGCGCAATTCCGCGAAGCGGTATGGCCGCAGATGCAGTTCCCACAGCAGCGAGGTTTTCCATTTTCCGCCGATGGCCTGCAGTGCGGCGGCAAAACCGCAGCTGTCCGGTTCCTTGCATCTCATTTGGCAGTCCCTGTCATGATGCCGCTAGCTTACCTCAAGGTGCGTACTTCTCAGCGCATTGAGAATTTATATCTTCGGCTCCGGCGCGCCAAACATAAACCAACCCTCGTCGCGAGGGCCAACGCCTATCGGAGAAGTTATCATGGTATCGAATGTCTGCGTGCTCGGCGCGGGCCGAATGGGCTCGTCCATTATTCGAACACTGCTCGACCGCGGCTATCCAACATTGGTCTGGAATCGGACCGCGGCAAAGTGCAGCCCGCTGACGGCTTTGGGCGCCAAGGTCGCCCCTTCGGTGGCGGATGGGTTCCGAGCGGCCGATGTCGTGATCATCAATGTTCTCGACTATGCCGCCAGCGACGCTTTGCTGAAGCAGGACGGCGTCGCTTCGGTACTGGCCGGTAAAGCCGTCGTGCAACTCACCTCCGGCTCACCGCGTCTGGCGCGGGAAGAAGCTCGCTGGGTGGAGGCGCATGGTGCCGGGTATCTGGACGGGGCAATCATGGCCACTCCGGATTTCATCGGAAAACCCGAGACCGCATTGCTCTATTCGGGTTCCCGCAGCGTCTACGAGACGCACAAACCCCTGCTTCTCGCGCTCGGCGGCGGTACCAGCTATGTCGGGGAGATTCCCGGCCAGGCTTCGGCGCTCGATATTGCACTGCTCACCCAGATGTGGGGCGGGCTCTTCGGAGCATTGCAGGGGATGGCTGTTGCCGAGGTCGAAGGTCTCAGCCTGGAGATGTTCCGGAGCCATCTCTCGGCATTCAAGCCGGTGGTCGATGCGGCTCTCTTCGACCTGGTCGATAGGACAAATGCCAGGCGCTTTGCCGGCGACGACGCAACGCTGGCATCATTGGGCGCCCACTACAGCGCCTTCCAGCACCTGCTCGAGGTTTGTGACGAGCGAGGGCTCGACGCGGCTATGCCTCGCGCGATGGATACGATCTTTCGGCAGGCGCTTTCGCTCGGGCGCATGGAAGATGATTTTGCATCTCTCGCGCCTCTGTTTCGGAACGGTTCGCCGCATCAGAGCAGGGAAACGGCGCATGCATAGCGGCGGTAAGACGAGACGAACCGCGACCTGCTCATGCCGGGCGGTGGAACTTATCCTCACCGGAGAGCCGCGGCGTGTCTACGCGTGCAGTTGCCTGGAGTGTCAGCGATGTACCGGGACGGCGTTTTCGTACCGGGCCATCTACGCCGACGCGGCCCTCGTCGGACAGAAAGGGGAGACCAGATCGTGGCGCAGAACCGGGTCGTCGGGACAATGGTTGGAGCAGACATTCTGCAGCATTTGCGGATCGGTCGTTTTCATGCGGGCAGAAGGATTGAAGGATGCGCTGTCGGTCTCGGTCGGCTGTCTGGAGGACCCGCATTTTCCGGCCCCGGCAACGCTCCACTGGCCTGACAGGAAACATAAATGGCTTCGTTTGGAAGGCTTGCCCGAGGTCGCTTGAGGACCGAAGTGGCGATGCGTGCAGACGCTGGCACAGGGTTGCAACAGAACTTCAGGGATCACTCTGCTGGACGAGCGGTCCCTACAATTCGCTTCAGGCTCTCAAGATTTGTTCGCATGCCGCGTTCGAAGAAGCTGGACGCGGGCAGAGCGAGAAGCGCCATCGGCCCGGGAAGCCCTTTTCCGGTAATCGAACCCTCGAGGTGGAGATGCGTTTTGTGGCCTGTCGGCGCCAGCCGAAAGCGGTAGGTGAATGGCGTCGGCCCGCTCAAGCAGGACAAAGTCAGCAGGGCGTCGACTTCGAACTCGGTGACCTCCACGATGTTTTCGACGACCCGCCCGGCAAGGTTGCGGCTGAAGCGATAGCGGCTGCCGCGTCCGACCGGGCCGGTCGTGAGCTTGGCTACCGACTGCACCGCCGAGTACCAGGCGGGAGCCGCTTCAATATCCTCGATATGGCGGAAGACGGTCTGGGCAGGCCTGTCGATCTCGATTGATATGTCGAACATTTGTGACTTATTCCTTCGGGAGATCGGATGATGGCCCATCGCGCCGGGCGATCGCATTGCCGGCGGCTGTTCCGGCAACCAGAACTCGCAGCAGCCCGACGGCGGTTGTGGTCTCGTCCAGGGTGAGCCGCTGGCCCAGCCATCCGTAAAGCCGGGATTCGACCTGCCGGATTTCGGCGGCGAGCCGGTGCCCCTCCTGTGTCAGTTCGAGTTCCACCTCCCGGCGGTCCTCCGGGTTTTCGCGCCTGACGACGAGCGCCCGCTCGACCAGCGTGCTTACCAGCCGGCTCGGACTGCCGGTCTCACAGACCAGCAGCTTGCCAACGGCATTGAGCGACATTGGTCCGCCGGCCTTCAGGCAGCTGATGACTTCAGCCTGGGAAGGGGTGACGCCAAGCGGCGAGAGCAAGTCGGTAAGCAGCCTGTTGCCTTCGCGCTGGGCGCCGAGAATGAGGAATCGCAGCTCCTCTTCCGGTTTCATGCCGCCGCTCCCAGTTCGAGCGGGGCGGTCACCAGCTGACGCGTCGCCAGCCGCACGGCGCTCTCCGGATCATGGGTCGGCAGATAGATCGTCGGCCGCTGCTGGGCGAGCTGCCGGACGGCCCTCAGGGTCGTCGCGGCAAGTTGGGTATCGGGTCCCACGCCGTCCACCTTGCCGGCAAGCATCAGTGCCTGGTTGTATGAGGTGTCGCCGGCGAGAAAGAGCGTTGCGTCGCCATCCTCCACCAGCACCGAAAGATGACCGGCAGTGTGACCGGGGGTAGCGATCGCAATGACGTCGCCCGCTTTGGTCAAGCGCTTACTCGCCGCAAACGGGCCGAACGGCCCGTCGTCGAGCTCGAGCCGTATGGGGTTGAACCAGTCGGGCCAGCGCTGCGGCAGGTAGCCGCGGAGCATTCCCATGAAACCCGACGCCGTGTCGATCTCACTGGGGGCGGCGAGTATCTCGCTATGGGGAAAATGCACCAGGCCCGCATCGTGGTCCATGTGCAGATGCGTGAGCACCACCCGTTTGACGTCGCGCGGCCCGATACCCAGGCCACGCAGCTGCGGCCCGATCTCTTCTTCCGGCTCGATACGAAAGTGCACTTCCCAGCGAAAGAACGGATGCAGCGAGCGTCCGTGCCCGTTCAGCAGATGCGCCGCCTGTCCAGTGTCGACTACAATGACGCCTTCGTCATGCTCGATGGCCCAGGCGAAGGTCGGCAACCAGCCGGACCAGTTCCTGTCGGCAAAGATGCTGGCAAGCCCATGACCGCGTCCTTCGATCTGGGCCGTCTTGATGCGGACCGACCCGGTCCGGATGGCATGTACTTTCATTTTTTCCTCTCCATTAGATGATATGTCATCGTATGACACGTCATATATTTAGGAGTCAATAGGACGGAGGAGAAAAGATCAGCGCGATGGCGATCGCGAGCATCTGCCGCTCAGCCCGATCGCGCAGGCGCTGAATTCCGGAACAAGGGTGCGATTTTGCCGTTGAGCCAGAAACTGGAAGCGACCCGCATGTCCGAATTGCCGAATGAAGAGATCGAAGGGCGGCTGAACGCCCAGCGCGAGACTTTGGCGCTGGTCGTCGCACTGCTTGCCAGCAAGGATACGGCACCCGAGCGAATATGGGCCGAACTGGAGGCCCGTTTTCAGTTTCAGAACAGTCAGGAGGACCCCGGCGTCCTGCCAAGCAGCGCATTCGCCATCGAGGCTGCGAAGATGCGGGAGTTCAAGCTGATCGCCGAAGAGGCGCGGGCGCGCACTGCGGAATGGAACGGCAGGGACAAGCCACAGGGGGCGCCAGCTGAAGCCCCGGCGAGTGGTTGCAGGACCGGCTATTTTGCGAGGGGCCGAGCAGGCGTCAGCTTTGCCCTAGAAGTGCACGCGCCAACTCTTCCCATTCCTCGTCAAGCGTTGAGGTCGACGGCGCGGCATTGCTGCGCCGATACCAATATTCGGCATTCGACTGGTCGCCTTCCTTGCGGTGGAGATAGGCATGCACGTGCATGCCCGCCGTATCGTCGCGCTGCTGCGCGCATTCGTGCGCCTTAGCCCAATCGCCCTTTGCCTCCCACCACAGCGCCTGCAGGGCAGGGCTCAAGCCGGCTGGCGGCTGTGGTTTTGCAATCGAATCCCTGAAGATTTGCAGATCCATTTTTCCACCCTAGCAACGTACAGGGCGCCGATAATACCTGCACCGGCAGCCGACCGATAGCGTGCATCGGGCGGGACAACCGGAATGGGTGTCGGGAGCCGATAACCGCACGGCCAGATGCTTGATTTGGTGACGTGCATGAAATAGTGCGCACCACGGCACCATGATGCCTGAGACAGCGAGGATGGGTAGCGAGCCGATGACAGCCCCCGACAACGCACGCCAATTCTACCACGGCACCCGGGTCGACCTTAAACCGGGAGACCTGATAGAAGCCGGCTACAGCTCCAATTACGGCGCGAGAAAGCAGGCAGCCTGGGTCTATCTGACCGGCACTCTGGATGCGGCCATCTGGGGTGCAGAGCTGGCCGCTGGTGACGGACGGGAAAGGGTCTATATCGTGGAGCCAACCGGCCCGATCATGGACGACCCCAATCTTACGGGCAAGAAATTTCCCGGCAATCCGACGCAGTCCTATCGCTCCCGTGAGCCGCTCAGGATCACGGGCGAGGTCGCCGAGTGGCAGGGCCACTCCCCCGAGCGGCTGAAAGAGATGAAGGACCATATCGAACGGCTGAAGGCGCAAGGCATCGAGGCAATCGATTGATCGCTAAATCCTGCGATTGCCAAGCTTGGCTCTGACCTACGGTCGGCGGCAGTCGCCGCGAAATACGGCTCCACGTCCGCAATGGGTCCGCGAGTTGTCGTTCCTTGCAGGTTGGAGAGCGGATGCTCCTTTTCATCTCGTCGCGAACGTGATGATCTCGGGGCTCGAAGGGCCAAGTGGGCTGCCGTCAAAGCCGCCGAATTGCTGTTCGATCCGTAGCCCCGCGTTCCCCAGCAGGCTCGATAAGGCGTCCGTGTCGAGGAATCGCAAGGTGCTGCGACTAACTTGCGGAAGGCTCGGATGCTTTCCGCCGAACCTGTGGGTGAATGTCACCGTCTGTCCATCGAACGGCATGATCACCTCTGTTGTGATCTGCACCAGAGACCCGTCAGGTAGCTCAACGACGACCGCATTTTCGGGTGTCCAGCGCTCCCACGCCCGCACAGAAGGGTTCCGCGTCTCGAACGCGAAGCATCCGCCTGGCACAAGGGCCTGTCGCGCAGCCGCCATCAAATCCCGCAGGTCTTCGTCGCTGACAAGGGCCTGGAATGCATGCCCCGTCATCACAATGAGATCAAACTCGGCTGTCCAGCCGGCCGATTGGAGATCGCCGAGGACCCATTCGATATCCGTGCGCGTTCGTGCGCGATTCAACACGCCGGGTGCTGGGTCGATGCCGCAGAGCCGCCCTGAATGTCCGGCCAGGCGTGCCTCGTGAAGGAGGGTGCCCGTTCCACATCCGACATCAAGCACCGCGTCTGCTGTTAGAATGCGGGGCAGGTAGAAATCATAGTCGTCGCGCGCAGATCTCGGGTGCCAGGCATCGTAGACGGCAGCGAGATACGGGTCGGCGAAAAGGTGGTCGACCATAGGCGGTATTCCCAATCAACTTTGATTGTGCGAGCGGTGTCGCCGCGAGCATATAGCCCATAAGTCGCGTCGATCGTTACCGCACGACCTCGCGGTGGGCGCCGGGCAGTCGGGTGGCGATGAGCTTGTCGATGCGGCGGCCGTCGAGGTCGACGACCTCGAAGCGCCAGCCTTGCGCGTCGACGCATTCGCCGGTCGCCGGCAGATGGTGCATGTGCGACAGCACATAGCCGGCGACGGTTTCGTAGTCGCGGTTCTCGGGCAGGTCGATGCGGAGAACCTCCGCCATCTCGTCGGCCTGCATGTAGCCGGCGAGCAGCCATGAGCCGTCCTCGCGCTTGACGGCGTTTTCCTCGTCGCCGGCATCGAGGTCCGAGCGGAAGACGCCGGTGATCGCTTCCAGTATGTCGGCTGGGGTGACGATGCCTTCGAAATGGCCGTATTCGTCATGCACCAGCGCCATGGGCACGTCGGATTCCTTCAGCGTCGCAAGCACATCCAGCGCGTCGGCCTGGTCATGCACGATCGGGGCGGTGCGCACGTGCCGGCGCGGGTCCAGGGCGCGGCCGCCCAGCATCGCGGCCAGCACGTCGCGGGTCTGGACGACACCAATCATGGCGTCGACGCCGCCGTCGCCGGCCGGCAGGCGCGAATGCTGGGTATCCATCAGCAGCTTCCTGATGGCGGCCTCGTCGGCTTGCAAATTGATCCAGTCGACCTCGGTGCGCGGCGTCATCACCGCGCGCACGGCACGGTCGCCGAGCCGCATGACGCCCGCGATCATGCGGCGTTCGTCGGATTCGATGGTGCCGTGGTGCTCGGCCTCGGCGACCAGCATCTTGATCTCCTCGTCGGTGACCTTCTCCTCGCTCTGGCCGCGCTGGCCAAGCAGCCACAGGAGGGCACGGCCGGAAAAGTCGAGCAGGAAGACCAGCGGCGCCGAGAAGCCGGCGAGGATGGTCATTGCCGGAGCGACCCTGACGGCGACCCGTTCGGGGTCGCGCAAGGCGATCTGCTTGGGCACCAGTTCGCCGATGATCAGCGAGCCATAGGTGATTAGGGCGACGACGATGCCGACGCCGAGCGGGTCGGCGAGGCTTTCGCGGATACCGGCCGACGCCAGGAAGGTGGCCAACCGCTCGCCAAGCGTGGCGCCGGAAAAGGCGCCGGACAAGACGCCGACCAAAGTGATGCCGATCTGCACCGAGGACAGGAATTTTCCCGGATTGGCGCCGAGCGCCAGAGCCCGGCCAGCGCCCTTGACGTTGCGGTCGATCATCGCCTTGAGGCGCGCCGGCCGCGACGAGACGATGGCGAGCTCGGACATCGACAGAAGGCCGTTCACACAGATGAGGACGACCACGATGGCAATTTCAGCATAAAGCATGCCGGGTCCATAGCATTGCCACGCGGTTTTCGAAAATAGGACGGTCGCGATTTTTCAGGGCAATCGCTTCAGACAGAAAAGATAATGCCCAATTCGTGTTGGAGGTTATCAATTGTCGAAGTCGGCGCCGCCCTGGCAGCGCAAACCTTAAGCAATGGCCCTTTGTCTTTTCAACTAGCCGGCGGAGCAATCAAGCGGCATCCCAGGGCGGCGCGGAAAAATGCTCGATCAGGGTGTCGACGACGACGCGCACCTTTGGCGCGAGGTTGCGTGTTACCGGCCAGATGGCATGCACCACGGTATTTTCGACAAGACAGTCCGACAGAACCATTTCGAGCTCACCGCGCCTGATGCTGTCGGCCGTCAGCCATGTCGGCAGAAAGACGATGCCGCAGCCGGCCAGTACCGCATCGAGCATCGGTTCGCCGTGGCCGAGCACCAGCCGCGCCTTGGGCGCGAATTTTTCGAGAGGGCCGTCGGCATGCCTGACGGTCCAGGGATGGACAGCGCCGTCGCGGCCGTAGCCGATGAGGCTGTGCCTGGCGAGATCCTCGATCGATTGCGGCCTGCCATGGGCGTCGAGATAGGCGGGGGCGGCGACGATGCCCGAACGCTGGGCATAGATGCGGCGCGCGGCGATCGAAAGGCTGTCGTCGAGATCGCCCATGCGCACCGCTAGATCGATGCCATCCTCGATCAGGTCGACGCGCCGGTCGTTGAACGAGATTTCCATCGTCAGATCCGGGAATTTTTTGGAAATGTCGAACAGCACCGGGACGACGCATCGCCGGCCGAAAGCCAGAGGCAGGTCGACGCGCAGCCGCCCGGAAGGCACCTGCTTGCGGGAAGCGAGCAGTGACTGGGCGGCTTCGATCTCGGCCAGCGCCCTGACGCAGGCTTCATAGTAGCTCAGGCCCTCGCTGGTTGGGCTGAGGCTACGGGTGGTACGGTTGAGCAGGCGAACGCCCAATCGCTGTTCCAGCTGTGCGATCGACTTGCCGACCGCCGATTTCGTGACATGCAGCCGGACAGCGGCGCCGGTGAAGCTGCCAGCCTCCACGGTATGAACGAATGCGACGATGCCCTGCAGATTGGCCGATTCCAATGAAGCGCTCCTATTGTAGAGTTTCGCTCATTAATCTGTTGCGAAACATGCCACATCGAAGCGCTTTTCTCCATAGTGAAACGGCGTAAATGTCCGCGCAGCCATCAACCGCGGAGCGCGAACCAAATGAGCACAGAAAACAAATCCTGGCAGATGAACGGTTTCGGCCTGTCCAGGCTGAAGCCGGCTGAGGGAAAGCTGCCCCAACCCGGGCCGCATGACCTTCGGGTACGCGTCACAGCGGTATCGCTGAATTACAAGGACAGGATGATCGTCGATGGCGTGCTGATACCGGACCTCAGCTTTCCGTTCGTGCCGACGTCGGACGCGGTGGGCGAGGTGGTGGCGATCGGCGGCAAAGTCAGCCGCTTCGGCATCGGGCAGCGCGTGCTCGGCCAGGTCATCGCCGACTGGCCGGACGGCGACGCGCCGCCGGTGCTGCACAAGCATACGCTGGGTTCGTCACTGCCCGGCACGCTGTCCGAGCATGTGCTGTTTCATGAGGATGCCGCCGTGGCGGCGCCGCCGTCGCTCAGCGACATCGAGGCATCGACGCTGCCGATCGCGGCGCTGACGGCGTGGTTCGCGCTGGTCGAGGCGGCCAAGCCGATCCCGGGCGAAACCGTTCTCATCCAGGGCACTGGCGGCGTGTCGCTGTTTGCGCTGCAATTTGCCGCCGCCTTCGGCCTGCGCGCCATCGTCACTTCGAGCAGCGACGAGAAGCTTGAGCGGGCGAAGGCGCTGGGCGCCTGGAAGGGGATCAATTATCGCAGCCAGCCGGCATGGGACGAGGCGGCGCGCGAACTGACAAACGGGGCTGGCGTCAGGCATGTGCTGGAAATGGTCGGCGGCGACAATGCGCGGCGCTCGCTCAATGCGCTGGGCGCCGACGGCAGGCTCTCGCTCATCGGCCTTCTCGGCAGCATGGAGCTCAGCTTCCCAATCATTCCGTTCCTGCGCAACCGGATCGTCGTACAGGGCATATCGATCGGCCATCGCCGCGCTTTCGAGCGGATGAACCAGGCGATCGAGACGCTTGCGATCAAGCCGGTGATCGACAAGCTGTTTGGCTTCGACGAGGTGCCGCAGGCATTTGAGCGATTGGAGACGGGACCGTTCGGCAAGATCGTGATCACCGTGCCCTGAACCCCGTCGGCGCGAATGGCTGTCAGACGGGAAGGCTGATGGCGCGCCTACGGCAGTTGCAGCAGCACGCCGATGATGGCCTTGCCGTCGGTGAAATAGGGATCGCCTTCGCCGTTGCGCCCGGCCTTTGTGGCGCCGACGCCTGGTATCTGGCTGGTCGAGATCAGTATGCCGGCAGCGGCGAGGTCGCGCATCAACTCGTCGCGCTCGGCGTCGATGTCGGGGCCGATGTGATGGGTGATCGCGCCGGTATCGTGGCTGAGGCCAACGCCGCGATCGAAGCTTGCCGAGCCCAGCCAAAGCGGCCGGCCGTCGTCGCCGGTCGCATCGGTCTGCCAGAAGCGGACGTGGTGGCGCCGGTCGGCGCTGGCGCCGACCGGTTTTTCGAAGGCGAGGTCCTGGGCGCGGCCTTCGAACAACAGCCGGCTGACCGGCGCGTCGGGATAGGGGCGGTTAAACAGTACGCTTTCGCCGATCTCGATCGCGGTCTTAAGCGTGATCGCGTCTGCCGTATCCCAGCCGGCGACGGCAAAAGCATGGACAAGCTCCTTCCTGGTGCCGACCAGGCCGACATTGATCGGATCGCCCGGAATGCCTTGCGGCGTGTGCGTCACCATCTCGAATTGCTGATTGCGAAAATTGCGGTCCCGCAACGTCCAGAACTCAGGCGCGGCGAAATAGGCGAGCGAAAGATAAGCGGCACAGCATGCCACCAGCCAGGTCGTTGCACGTCGTCGAAGGCTTCGTTGGCTCATGCATTGGCGCTCAAACTGGCAGGCCGGAAATCCTTGGCAAGCGGCGCTCAGCCGGTCTATCGTCATATTTTAGCATGAAATGGCGTAGAACCGGCTAGCACGAATGAGGGCGTGATGAAGGGCAAACCGGCGCGCGGCACTGCCATGGCGTTGACCGCCGACCTTGTCGCGCTGGTCGAACGTGTCGAGCCCGACCCCGGCCCCGAGCCCGGGACGACAGAACACACCGACGCGGAGTTCGATGGTCTTGTCGAGCAGCTGCTGCTGGAATACCGGCCCGAAGTGCTCTGGGTCTTTGCCTACGGCTCGCTGATCTGGAATCCCGAATTCGACTATGTCGAGCGGCGCCCGGCTACGGCGCCGGGATGGCACCGCTCGTTCTGCCTGAAGCTGACCCGCTGGCGCGGAACCCGTGATGTTCCGGCCTTGATGCTGGCTTTGGACCGGGGCGGCAGCTGCAAAGGCGTTTGTCTATAGACTTCCGGCAGAAGATCATTTCGGGCAACTCGGTCGGCTGATGCGACGGGAGATCGACGCAAACCCGCCTACCAACGTGCCGCGCTGGATCTGGGTCGAGGCCAGCGACGGTCCGCTACGCGCCCTGGCCTTCGTCGCGGCACCCGACGGCAAGGCTTATGCCGGGCGGCTGCCGCTCGATCAGGTGGCACAGACATTGGCGCGCGCAGCCGGACATTGGGTTCGTCCGCCCAGTATCTGTTCCGCACCGTCAGCATGCTCGAGGAAAGCGGAATCCGCGACAAAAACTTGTGGCACGTCCAGGGTCTGGTCGCGCAGCACATCAAGGCTTCCACCGGCGGCACGCAACGCAGCTGATCCGGACGCTCTCGCGAAATGCTTGTTCCAATTTCATCTGAAAACCGGAACGGTCAGCGGCAGGCGCGGTAGCCGTTCTTGCGGTTCTTGATGTCGAAATGGAAATGGTTGCGGTGATCGTAATTGTAGCCGGGGCCGAGCACGGTGGTGAAGTACTGGCAGCCGTCGGCGCGCACATTGTTGAGGAAGCCGCGTGTGCGGAAGGCGAACAGGCCGGGCTTGCGGACGTCGATGTCGTCACCATTGTTGAGCTCGATGCTCATCACGTCGAGCGCATTGCCCTTGCCGTGTTCCGACAAAACACCTTCGCCGGCAATCCTGCGGCAGGAATAGCTCGAGCCCTGGTGGATGGTCTTGACGCCTGAAAAATAGCGCCAGCGGGCCGACGGGACGAGTTCGTTCCTGGTCCAGCCGGCAAAGGTGGCGGCCATGTCGCAGGTCAGCGTCGCGGCCGGCTTCATCTCGACGCTGCCGATGGCCGAGACCTTGACCGGATAGTCGATGCCGCACTGGCCTTCATGGATCGGCGCAACGTCGGTGTAGACGACGCCGAGGCGTTTCAGTTCCTTGCGGCAATCGATCTCTGTAGCCGGCATCTGTTCGGCCGGCGACATCAGGTTGTCCATGCGCGGATAGGCGGCCGTCATATAGGGGTCGGACGGGACGAGGCGCTGCATGCCGGAATATTCCGGGCCGGAATCTTGGGGACCGGAATCTTGCGGGTCGGAATTGGGCGGAACGGCAGCGGTCTGGCTGCCGACATCGACGGCCGGCTGCAGCGACAATACGCTGCCGGTGTTGCAGGCGGAGATCGCCGCAATGGCAAGCATGGCGGCAAGCCTGCCGGCCATGCGCGCGCGTCCTGTGTGCCGCGCAGCGGCAAGCGCAGCGCCAAATAGCCCGGCCATCGGAAGGGTCCCTGTCCCTGGATGGCACAGACTCTAAACCTGAAGTGTAAAGGAAAAATCAGCGGCGCCGTTCACGCCTGCGGCCAAATTGCGGCGCCACTGTCGGCGCCCGGCGTCATTGGCAAAACGTGCCGCCATTGCGGCGCGGTTCGAGGTCGAAGTGGAGATGCAGGGAATGATCGGCGTCGCTGCCCGGGCCAAGCACGGTCTTGAACGGCCCGCAGGCGGCCTTGCGCACTGCATCCAGGAATTCCGCGTCCTTCTGCGGCGGCGTTGGACCGACATCGATCTCTTTCCCGTCGGAAAGCGTGAAGCTGGCGATGTCGAGGGCGTTGCCGAAGGCGTGCTCCGACAGTTTGCCGCCGGCGTGGCGCGGCCGGCAGACGAAGGCGGAGGCCTGGCCGATCGATTTGATATCCGTGCCGAACGCGGCCTTTGCGGCAGGCTGGATGACCGAAGCAGCAAAGCGGGCGGCCGCTTCCGCCATCTGGCAATTGAGCTCGGTTTCGGGACCGATGGCGATGGATTTGCCGAGCGTTTTCAGCACGACCGGGTAAGGGATCGAGCAACCGACCGCCGTATCATGCTCGGGCTTGCGCTCCTCGAAATCGACGCCCATGGACTTCAGCCGCCTGCGGCAGGCCAATTCTTCGGCCGGCATTTCCTTCCCGGCAATGGCGGCCGAGCGAGGATCTGGAAGGATTTCTTGCTCCGTCTTTTTGTCTGCCTCGGCCGGGTTTGGTGGCGCGGCCGGTGGGCTTGCCGGCGGCTCAGCCTGCGCCGGCTTTTCAGGAGGCTGTGGTGCAATCGCCGGCGGCTCCGGCTGCTGGGTCTTGGGCTGGCCATTTTGGGGCTGCCCGTTTTGCGGCTGCTCGTTTTGGGGCGGCTCAGCCTCCGGGGCATCCGCCGGGCGCGGTTCGGGGACCGGGATGTCGGCTGGCGACGGCGGAGTGGCTTCCTGGTTGAACTGCGGAACCGGTGCAGTTTGCGGCAGTTCGGGCGCCTTGGCCAGAGCGGGTCCCGTCAGCGACGTAGCCGTAACGGCCAGGAGCAATCTACCCAATCTGAAAAAGCCAAACGCCGCCATTACTTCGCAACGGCCAGAATGCAGGGAAGTTGCCTTGGGCGAGGCGGGCCGGCGATCACAATCGGTAACCGCGCAGTCACGCGCCGATCGCTTCCAGGCCCTCCTCGAGCCAGTCCGCCAGCAGCGGCATGCCGAGCAGGTACTTTGCCGTGCGCTTGTTGGCGCGCTCGCGGGCGGCGGTCAGCGCGTCCGTCCATTCCGTCGCGTCATAGTCGCCGCGGCCGACCCAGGCCAACGCAATCAGTTCGGCCGCTTCGTCGACATTGAGGTCGTCGATCAGTTCGCGCAGTTCCTCCTCGGTGAGATTTTCGGAGCTTTCCTCGGCAAGGCCGTCGTGATGGTGGTTGTCGTGCGCGTTGCCGTCGAGCTCTACCTCGTGCTCGGCGCCGTCGGCATAGTCTTCGTTGACGGCGGCGCTGAGCGCCTTCGCCTTCAGGATGAACAGGCGCACGGTGTCGGGACCGATCGAAAGCTCCCAGTCTCGTTCAACGCGTTGCTGCACCGGCCGTCTCCCTGCTTCGTGCTCGGTCGGCCCGATGATAGCGGATTTGCAGCGCTCGTCACGTTCTCTTGCGCGTCGGCGTTAATCGTGAACCATGATTTCCGACGCCCTCTGTTCCCGGGATAAGATGGCCTTCCTGGGAGAGATCGCGGTTTTGAGATAGAATGGCATTTTCCGGGGACGAAACGGCTTCGGCCCGGCGTTAGTGTTGCATTGTCAGGTTCAAAGGAGAGTGTAATGCGCAGACGACTGCTGATTCAGGTCATGGCCATCGCCGCCCTACCGCTGTTTGTGGCGCCGGCGTTTTCGGCTGGTGAAGGCGGGGCAGGTGGTGGCGGCGGCGGCGGCAATGGCGGCGGCGGCCAGAGCCAGTGCAAGAAGGGGGAGGCCTGGGACAAGAAGCAGAAGAAATGTGTCTCGCCGAAGCAAGGTATGCTGGACGACGACAGCATCTATGATGCCGGTCGCGCGCTGGCGATGGATGGACGCTATGACGAGGCGATCGCCGTGCTCAGCCTCGCCGCCAACAAGCAGGACCCGCGCATCCTCAACTATCTCGGCTATTCGCACCGCCATTCCGGCCGCATCACCGTCGGCCTCGGCTATTACGAGGAAGCGCTGCGCATCGACCCCAATTACACGCTGGTGCGCGAATATCTCGGCGAGGCGCACCTGCAGATCGGCGATCTTGCCGGCGCCCAGGAACAGCTCCGCGAAATCGAGAAGCGCACGGGCAAGGGATCTCGCGAATACGGCATGCTGTCGGAGCAGATCGATCATTTCATGAGGAGCTGATCCTCCGGAACGCTCGTCATAACCGGCTGTGAGCGATCGCAGCCGGTTTTTTGCTGTGCTGCGCACGTTTGGCACAACCGGGATTTGGCATCACAGTACACACGATGCGATCTTGGAAACCCGCTTGACGTCGGGTCAGCCGCGCAATTGGTGGATGATTTTTCAAAAACCGACTTTTTGGACGTGAAAAACCCGCGAAGATTGCTATATCTTGCGAAATTGTGGTGAGACGGTTCCGTTAGCCCGAGGCTGCCGGACCGTTTTCTTTTTGTACCATCGACAAGGTCGCTCCCGATTGCGGGGGCGGCGGCAGGAAAGGTCAGGCATATGAACAAGGTCCCGATGACAGGCGAGGGGTTCGCGTCATTGAAGGAAGAACTGCGCTGGCGCCAGCAACAGGAGCGGCCGCGTATCATCGAGGCGATCTCCGAAGCGCGCTCGCATGGCGACCTCTCCGAAAATGCCGAATATCACGCGGCAAAAGAGGCGCAGAGCCTCAATGAGGGCCGGGTCAACGAACTCGAGGATCTGATCGCGCGGGCCGAGGTGATCGACGTCACCAAGCTCAGCGGCGACAAGGTCAAGTTCGGCGCCACCGTGGTGCTGGTCGACGAGGATACCGAGGAGAAAAAGACCTACCAGATCGTCGGCGACCAGGAGGCTGACGTGAAGTCCGGCCGCATCTCGATCTCCTCGCCGATCGCGCGTGCCCTGATCGGCAAGGAAGTCGGCGACGCCATCGAGGTCAACGCACCGGGCGGCGCCAGGGGCTACGAGATCGTCCAGGTGCAGTTCATCTAGGACCTTTTGATAATTCTACTCCGGCGGCCGACTAGCGCGGTTTTCTGCGCTTCCGGTGCTCACGTACTTTAAAGTACGCTCCGCTCCGGTTCTCGAAAACCACGCTATTCGACTCGCCAGAGCGAATTCTGAAAAGGTCCTATGCAGCGCCTTGTAATTTAAGCGCCAGCAATCTCTCGGCTTCCGCCATCACCTCCGGCGGCGTGATGCTGCGGCCGGGTCTGGCAAGCAGCGTCGATGAGAACGGGCCGCGCGGGCCGGTCAGGCCGGGCTCGGTGGCGAGGAATACCGCCACCGTCGGCAGGCCGAAGGCGCTGGCGAGATGGGTCAGGCCGGTGTCGGCGCCGATCACCAGCGCTGAGCCGCCGATGACAGCGGCGATCTCGGCAAGCGGCGACCTGGGAACCACCACGGTTTGCGAAACGGCGCCGGCGATCGCCTCGGCAACTGCCTTTTCCCGGTCGTTCGACCAGGTGGTGACCGGCGTCATCCCCTTATCCACCAGCAGGCGGGCGGTTTCGATCCAGTCCGCGACCGGCCATTTCTTGTCCTCGCGGCTGGTGCCGTGCAGCAGGAAGGCGGTCTTTTCGCCGACAAAAGTCGATCTTCCGGCTGGCGGCACGATGCCGGAGTCAAGCCGGGAAAAATCCGGCTCGTAGCCGAGCGCCAGCCCGAACAGCCGTCTCGTGCGCTCGATGGCATGCAGGTCGCGCGGCACGGCGTAGCGATGGCCATAAAACAGGCTCGCCGAAGGCTCGCGGGCGCTCGAGCGGTCGAACCCGGCGATCGGTCCTGCCGCCAGCCGCGCCACCAGCGCCGATTTCAACAAGCCTTGCGCATCGAGAACGAGGTCGTAGCGGCAATCGCGCAAGGCGCGGCACAAGCCGACCACTTCCCGCCATGTGCCGGGCTCGAGCAGCTTCCTGCGCCAGCGCCGGATCGCCACGCTGTGGATGGTTTGGATGGCGGGATGCAGCGCCACGATGCCGGCAAAGGCCTCTTCCACGCACCAGTCGAACGACAGGCCGGGCCGGGCGCGGCGCGCATCCTCGATCGCGGGAAAGGTGTGGATGACGTCGCCCATCGACGACGTCTTGACGATCAGCACCTTCATGCGGCGGCCGGCATTTCCAGCAGCCGCTCCGCCGCCACCACGACGCGTTCGACGTCCAGCGTCTTCAGGCAGTTGAGATGACCGAGTGGGCAGGTCTTCCTGTGGCACGGCGAACAGGACAGGCCGAGCCAGACCAGTTCGCGACGCTCTGCGAGCGGCGGCGTGTTCTGCGGCGAGGTCGAGCCGTAGACGGCGACAACCGGCGTGCCGACCGCGGCGGCGACATGCATTAGCCCGCTGTCGTTGGAGACGGCGAGCCTCGCCGCGGCGATCAGGTCGATGGCATCCTCCAGCCGCGTCTGGCCGGCGAGATCGACGGCGCCCGGCGCAAGCGCGGCGATTTCAGCCGTCACCTCGGCGTCGTTCTTCGATCCGAACAGCGCCACGCCAAACCCCTTCGCCATCATCTCGCGGGCGAGGCCGGCATAGTGTTCGCTCGGCCAGCGCTTGGCCGGGCCGAATTCGGCGCCGGGCATAAGTGCCACGAATTTCCTCGCCGTCAGCCCGAAACGGCCGAGCAGTGCCGCCTGGTTATCCTGATCGACGGCAAGCTTGGGAGCCCGGAAGCCGCCGCCCTGGGCAAGGCCGAAATAGGCCTGCGCGGTGCGCCGTTTCAGGCGATCGGGCAAGGGCACGATGTCGGTCAGCAGCCCATAGCGCATTTCCTTGAGATGGCCGACGCGGCGCGGAATGCCGGCAAAGAACGGGATCAGCGCCGACTTCCAGCTGCCCGGCAGGATATAGGCCATGTCGTAGCGGCCGCGCAGCAGGCGGCCGAAGCGCCTGCGGACGCGGAATTCGAACGCGCCGGATTTCAGCGGCAGATCGATCTGCTGGCGTATTTCGGGCATGCGCTTGACCAGGGGGGCTGCCCAGGCCGGCGCCAGCACGTCGATGGCGGCGTTCGGATGAAGCTCCCTCAGCGCCTGGAACAGGCACTGCGCCATCACCATGTCGCCCACCCAGCGTGGGCCGATCACGAGGATCGTTGGGCTTTCAGCCATTCGACATAGTCTCTGACGCCGGTTTCCACTGTGCGGAACTGGCCATTGTAACCGGCTGCGCGCAAGCGGGACATATCAGCTTGCGTAAAGCTCTGGTAGCTGCCCTTGAGGTGGTCGGGAAATTGGATGAATTCGATCTGGCCTTGGCCGAGCGTATCGATCACCGTTTCGGCAATGGCGCGGAACGGCTGGGCCTTGCCGGTGCCGCAGTTGAAGATGCCGCTCGAGCCGCGTTTCCACAGCCACAGATTGACGTCGGCGACATCGCCGACATGGATGAAATCGCGGCTCTGCTCGCCGGACCCGAAACCGTCATAGGCGCCGAACAGCTTGGGGTTTTCGCCGCGTTCGACCTGGTTGAACAAATGGAAGGCGACCGAGGCCATGGCGCCTTTATGCGCCTCGCGCGGTCCGTAGACGTTGAAATAACGCAGGCCCGCCACCGGCGAATGGTCGGTATCGAACACGGTGCGGCGGACATAGTCGTCGAACAGCTTTTTCGAATAGGCATAGACGTTGAGCGGCCGTTCGTATTGCGGATCCTCGCGGAACTCGGCGCCGCCGCCATAGACCGAAGCGGACGAGGCATAGAGGAAGGGTACGCGCAGGGCCAGGCAGGCGTGCAGCAAGTGCTTCGAATAGGTGTAGTTGACCTCCATCATGAACTTGCCGTTCCATTCGGTGGTGGTCGAGCAGGCACCCTGGTGGAAGACGGCCTCGATGCGGCCGAGGTCCCCGGCTTCCATCCGCGCCAGGAAATCGTCCTTGTCGAGATAATCGGCGATCTCGAGATCGGCGAGATTGGCGATCTTGTGGCCGTCGGTGAGGTCGTCGACGACGAGGATGTCGCTGAAACCGTCGGCGTTGAGCGCGGCGACGATGTTGGAACCGATCATGCCGGCGCCGCCCGTGACGATGATCATGAAAGCCTCTGGTACCTTGTGTCGGTTGTAGCCTTGTGGGATTCTGGCCTTATAGGGGAGCCGGGCCGGGCTGTCGACAAAGCAGGTGGCGGGCGGCAGGATGAGCGTCATAGTGGCGCCGCAAAGATCTCGTTTCGGTCGGCCTGCCGGCCGACCGGCGACAGGAGCAAGGTAATGCCGTCAACCGAACTGCTTGTCGCCTTTTTCGCCACCACGGCGATCTTCGCCTATATCCCCGGTCCGGCGATGCTCTATGCCGCCGCGCAAACCATGGCGCGCGGCCGCTGGTCCGGCCTGATGGCGGCGCTCGGCATCCATCTCGGCGGCTATGTCCATGTCTTCGCCGCCGCTGTCGGCCTGTCGGTGCTTTTCCATGCCGTGCCGGTGCTTTACATGGCGGTCAAGCTGGTCGGTGCACTGTATCTGATCTGGCTCGGTGTTTCGCTGTTTTGCGCCAAGGCCCAAGGCGATGCGGTTTTGCCGGGAATTCAGCCGAAATCCGCCCGCCGCGCCTTTTTCGAGAGCGTTGCCGTCGAGGTGCTCAATCCCAAGACGGCGATTTTCTTCATGGCGTTCCTGCCGCAATTCATCGATGCCTCGGCAGGGTTTCCGGTCTGGCTGCAGTTCGTCGTGCTTGGAACGATCGTCAATTTGATGTTCTCGTCGGCCGACATTGTTTGCGTGATGCTGGCCGGCGCGGTGACCGCCAGGCTGCGGCGCTCGAGCCGGGCGCAACGACTGATGCGGCGCGCCGGCGGTGCGGTGCTCGTCGGGCTGGGCGTGCATGTCGCGTTGCAGAAAAGCTGACGCACCGTCGCGCTGCCGCGATCGGTCGAAGGCCTGCCGTTGCGTTGGCTGGAATTGCGGTATATCGGCATCGCCATGAACGGCCGGCCCTGCCAATCGAATTTCCCTGTCACTGAAATCGGCTCTCCCGCGCGTTGACATGATCAAGCTGCCTTCACCCGAACCTCTTCACCGCGCCATCTCGCGCTTCGGCAGCGCCACCGTGCTGGTGGTCGGCGATTTCATCCTCGACCGTTTCGTCAATGGCGTAATCGAGCGCATTTCGCCGGAAGCGCCGATCCCCGTGCTGCACGGGCGCGGCGAAACGCTGGCGATGGGTGGCGCCGGCAATGTCGTCGCCAATATCGTTTCGCTCGGCGCCGCCGCCATACCGGTCTCGGTGATCGGTGCTGACGAGGCCGGCAAGAACCTCATGCGCATGCTCGACGAGTTTGGCGTCGACACCGGCGGGCTGGCGCAGGATGCCGATCGCATGACGTCGTCGAAAAGCCGCTTCAGCGCGCTCAACCAGCAGGTGCTGCGTTTCGACGAAGAGGAAATCAAGCCGCTGGGCGATGCCGAGCGGGCGATGATGGTCGGGCATTTCCGCGACGCGCTGGCGCGCGCCGACATCGTCATCCTGTCCGACTATGGCAAGGGCGTGCTGCTCGACGGCGTCGCCGGCGAGCTGATCTCGATCTGTCGGGAAGCGGGCAAGCCGGTGCTGGTCGATCCGAAGGGCAGCGACTATGCGCGTTATGCCGGCGCGACGGCAATCACGCCCAACCGTAAGGAGCTCGGCGAGGCGGTCGGCCGCGCGGTGTTCGCCGACGACGAGATCGAGGCGGCGGCGCGCCAGCTGATTGCGGCGCACGGTTTCGATTTCGTCGTCGCGACGCGCAGCGAAAAGGGCATGAGCGTCATCGGTGCGGACGACGCCCGGCATATCGCCACGCAGGCGCGCGAAGTGTTCGACGTTTCAGGCGCCGGCGACACGGTGATCGCGACGTTTGCACTGGCGGTTGCTGCAGGGGCGGATCGCGTCATGGCCGGATCGATCGCCAACGCCGCCGGCGGCGTTGTCGTCGGCAAGCGCGGCACGGCGCGGCTGACGATCGAGGAACTCACCGGCGCGCTGTTTCGCTCGCATGGTCCGGTTGCCCACAAGGATGCCATCCTCGATGCCGCCGCCGCCGCGCGGCTGGTGGCGGGCTGGAAGGACGAGGGCTTGAGCGTGGGCTTCACCAATGGCTGTTTCGATATCCTGCATGCCGGCCATGTCAGTCTGTTGCACGCGGCGCGCAGCCTGTGCGACCGGCTGGTGCTCGGCCTCAACAGCGATGCCTCGGTGCGCCGGCTGAAAGGGCCGGGGCGCCCGGTCAACGACCAGCATGACCGGGCCTGCGTGCTGGCAGCACTTGCCTCCGTCGACGCCGTCGTCATCTTCGAGGAGGATACGCCGCTTTCGCTGATCGAGGCGCTGAGCCCCGACATACTGGTCAAGGGCGCCGACTATACGGTCGATCAGGTGGTTGGCGCCGATGTCGTGCAGAAGGCCGGCGGGCGCGTCGTGCTGGTCGATCTCGTTGCCGGCAAGAGCACGACCGGCACCATCGGCAGATTGCGCGCCGGGAACTGAGGATTTCATGTCCGAACTGAACGATTACCTGGCCCGCTCGGCGGCCGCGATTTTGGCGATGGTCGAGCGCGACCTGACCAGCGAGATGGAGCGGGCGGTCAGCGCCGTCGTCGCCGCGCTTTCGCAGGGCAAGGCGTTGCTGATCGCCGGTAATGGCGGCTCGGCCAGCGATGCCATCCACATTGCCGGCGAGTTGGTCGGCCGCTTCCTCAGGGAGCGCAAGGCCTACAACGTCATCGCGCTGCCCGCCAATGCGGCGGTGCTGACAGCCTGGGGCAACGACTACGGCTTCGACACGGTGTTTGCGCGCCAGGTCGAGGCGCATGGCTCGGCGGGCGCCGTGCTGCTCGCCATCTCGACCAGCGGCAATTCGCCAAGCATTCTCGCCGCCGCCCAGCAGGCGCGCATGATAGGCATGACGGTCATCAGCCTGACCGGCGACACCGGCGGCAAGCTGAAGCCGCTATCCGACATCCTGCTCAACGTACCCTCGACCTCGACGCCGATCATCCAGCAGGGGCATTTGTGCCTCTACCACCATCTCTGCGAAATGGTCGAAACGCGCCTCTGCGACGCGGGGTGATTGGGTATTCGATTAGGCGCCAGCGCTGAAGCTGCCGATCTCCCCCCTTGTGGGGGAGATGCCCGGCAGGGCAGAGGGGGGCGCTGTCCCGCCGACCTGTCGATGGATTTTCAATCATGCCCTCAGACATGTTATCGGCTGGTCGCAGGTGAACGAGGTTGGCGTTCCTTCACGCCCCCCTCTGTCCTGCCGGACATCTCCCCCACGAGGGGGGAGATTGGATGTAGCCTCGGTTTTCGCCAATCTTCAACGCTGAAGACAATTTTGTTCTTGCTTTGTGCCGGCAGCTATGCTACTAATTTGGGTATGGTGATGATTTCCACCAACGACCCGCCCGCCGAGGCGGGTTTTTTGTTTCCGGGTTTTTGTTTCGCAGGCGCTTTGCCTGGTCTCTCAAGCTGAAAGTGCCACCAGCCCTTTGTCCTTGACCCGGCGGATGGTCAGCGCGGTTCGCACCGTATCGACCGAGGCGCTTGGGTCAGAGCACAATTAGTTGGCTTCTGCCAATGTCGCGAAGTTTAGGATTTTTGCGTCATCCAGCGGCGAAAAAGCCGGCCATCTATGATGAGCAGGCTTGCAATGATCGATGTCATCCCCGCGAACTCGAACGGCTCCAGCCTTTCCCCGAGAAACACTGTGCCAAGCAGGATCGCGCTGGCAGGCACCAGAAGCGTCACGAGGGAAGCGTTTGTCGCTCCGGCCGAGGCGATCAGGTTGAAATAGAGGATGAATGCCAGCGCCGTCGTGAAGACCGCAAGAACAGCCACTGCCGCCCATATGGGGACGCTTGACGTCACGATCGCCGCCGGACTGTAGAGAAGGAAAACGATCGGTAACATGACTATGGTGGAGGCAGTGAGTTGGCCGGTCGCCACCACCGATGGCTTCATGTTCTTGAATCGCTTGGCGTAGACGACGCCGAAGCCGTATGAGATGGCCGCCCCGATCACGGCGAGCTTCGCCCAGGCAGGGCCACCAAGATTGGACAGCAGCCCGGGGCCGATCATGATGGCGGCTCCGGCGATTCCGAGCCCCACTCCCGCAAGCTTGGTTGCCGACAATTTCTCATCCGCCGTCAGCAGGTTTGCAATGAGGATCGTCCAGAGAGGTGTTGTTGCGTAGAAGATAGAGGCAAGACCCGCACCAATCTCGGTTTGTCCTGTGAAGATCAGAGAGAACGGAATCACGTTGTTGAGCAAAGCCAGGCACAGGAAGGAGCCGGACCTCGCCAGTGCGGGAGCGAACGAAATGCCACATGTCCTCAGCCATAGATGCAGGACCAAGGCGGCGATCGACACCCGATAAAGGACAAGGGCAAGTGGCGGAATCTCGGCTACCGCGATACGCGCGAAGAAGAAGGTGCCGCCCCACAGAAAACCCAGAAGCAGCAACTGCCCCCAGTCGCTTGCTGACATTGAGCGTGTCGGTGCTGTCGTGCTCAACGCTTCGCCTGTCTAATTTCGGAGTGTAAGTGCAGACGATAATACGAATTAAACTGGCGATTATATTGGAAGTTTTGCCTAAATCGACCAGATTTATTAGAATATTAATATTGGAATTAATATTCTAAAGTGTTTTAGAATTCCTATTGTCGAATATCAAAGCTTCCGTTGCTGCGGTCCCGATCAGGCGTTGAACGCCACTAGCCCTTCATCCTTGACCCGGCGGATGGTCAGCGCGGTTCGCACCGTATCGACATTGGCTGCCGAGGCCAGTTCCTCGATGACGAAGGTCTGGAACGTGCCGAGGTCGCTCGCCACGCAGTGCAGCAGGAAATCGGACTCGCCCGACACCATCCAGGCATCGCGCACGATCGGCCAGCCGCGGGTGCGCTCGGCGAAGGTCTTGAGCTCGGCGTCGGCCTGGTGATGCAGGCCGATCAGGCAGAAGGCGACGACGTCGAGGCCGAGCGCCGGCGCGTTGAGCAGAGCGCGGTAGCCGCGGATGATGCCGGCCTCTTCCAGCCGCCGGACCCGGCGCAGGCACGGCGGCGCCGAAATGCCGACGCGGCTCGACAGCTCGACATTGGTCATGCGCCCGTCCTGCTGAAGCTCGCGGAGGATCTTCCAGTCGATGGCATCGAGATCGGCCTTGATCGGCATGGTGGCTTCCGTGCGGCTTCCATGGTGACGCGAAAGAATCTTTCGTGACTTTGTAGTTAAACGACTTTGCTGTCTATTCCATCCGCTGGATCGAGGATTTTCGCATCATCTTGCTGCGGGTTGCTTGTCGCCGTCGCCGGCGCTGAAGCTTTCCGGGGACGAACGGCAACTTGCCTTGCTGGTGTCGCAGGCAACACTTACATTACGCGCAACAATCGACGAGAGTTCATGCCACAATCCATGGCTGCTCCCCCGCAGAGGTTATTCATGATCACCAAGCACGCGCCTGTTCTCATCATCGGCTCCGGCCCCGCCGGCTATACGGCGGCGATCTATGCCGCCCGCGCCATGCTCAAGCCAATGCTGGTCGCCGGCCTGCAGCAGGGCGGGCAACTGATGATCACCACCGATGTCGAAAACTATCCGGGCTTCGCCGACCCGATCCAGGGCCCATGGCTGATGAGCGAAATGCTCAAGCAGGCCGAGCATGTCGGCACCGACATCGTCAACGACATCATCACCGAGGTCGACCTCAATGTGCGGCCGTTCCGCGCCAAGGGCGATTCCGGTACGACCTATACCGCCGACGCGCTGATCATCGCCACCGGCGCGCAGGCGAAGTGGCTGGGCATCCCGAGCGAACACACCTTCATGGGCTTTGGCGTCTCGGCCTGCGCCACCTGCGACGGCTTCTTCTATCGCGGCAAGGATGTCGCGGTGATCGGCGGCGGCAATTCGGCGGTGGAGGAAGCGCTCTATCTCTCCAACCTGGCCAAGAGCGTCACCGTCATCCACAGGCGCAGCGATTTCCGCGCCGAGCGCATCCTGCGCGAGCGGCTGCTGCAGAAGGACAATGTCCGCGTCATCTGGGATACGGTCGTCGACGAGATCACCGGCCGGCCCGGCAAGGCGCCGATACCGCCTTCGGTCGAAGGGCTGAAGCTGCGCAATGTGGTGACCGGGCAGGAGATGCATCTCGTGGTCGACGGCGTGTTTGTGGCGATCGGCCACGCACCGGCGGTCGAGCTGTTTGCCGGCAAGCTGAAGCAGAAGCCGAACGGTTATCTGTGGACGGCACCGGATTCGACCCGCACCGACATGCCGGGCGTGTTCGCCGCCGGCGACGTGACCGACGATATCTACCGCCAGGCGGTGACGGCGGCCGGGCTTGGCTGCATGGCCGCGCTCGAGGCGGAAAAATATCTGGCGGGGATCGAGGTTCACCGCGAAGCGGCGGAGTGATTGTTGAATAAGCGGCTGAGAAAAGCCGCGCAAAAGCCTGATTTTTCATTCAGACGCCAAAACAGGCGGACGCCAGAAAACAGGACGAGGGGAAATCATGGCGTTGGATTGGGACAAGCTACGCGTGTTTCACGCCGCAGCAGAAGCGGGGTCGTTCACCCATGCCGCGGAAACACTGCATTTGTCGCAATCGGCGATCTCGCGGCAGGTCAGCGCGCTCGAGCATGACGTCGGCGTGCCGCTGTTCAATCGCCACGCCCGCGGCCTGGTTCTGACCGAACAGGGCGAGATGCTGTTCCGCACGGCGCACGACGTGCTGATGAAGCTCGAAACCATCAAGTCGCGGCTGACCGAGACCAAGGACCGGCCCTCCGGCGTGCTCAGGGTGACGACCACGGTCGGCCTCGGCGCCGGCTGGCTGACCGAGCGCGTGCAGGAATTCATCGAGCTCTATCCCGAGGTCAGCCTGCAGCTTATCCTCGCCAATGAGGAGCTCGACCTCACAATGCGCCAGGCCGATTGCGCCATCCGGCTGCGCCAGCCGCAGCAGCCCGACCTCATCCAGCGCCGCCTGTTCACCGTGCATTTCCATCTCTACGCGGCGCCCTCCTATGTGAACAAATACGGCAAGCCGAATTCGATCGCCGAGCTGAAGGCCCATCGCATCGTCACCTTCGGCGTGCCGGTGCCGGCGCATCTGTCGGAACTGAACTGGCTGGAGACGGTCGGCGATTTCGAAGGCGGGCAAAGGGTGCCGACGCTGCAGATCAACGACATCCTGTCGATCAAGCGAGCGGTGCAGGGCGGCGCCGGCATCGCCATGCTGCCGGATTATGTGGTCAGCAAGGATTCCGGGCTGGTGCAGTTGTTGCCCGAAACCGAAGTGCCGTCCTTCGATACCTATTTCGCCTATCCCGACGCGATGAAGAACCAGGCGAAGCTGCATGTCTTCCGCGATTTCATCATCGCCAAGGCGCGCAGCTGGTCGTTTTAGTTTCTAGATCCTGTCGACAAGGTATCCTTTTTGCCGTGATCGCCCAAGTAGACGGCACCATACGGGTTGAATTTGAAGTCGTCTTCTTCGTATGCTTCGATGGGTAGCAGTATCCCATTGTTACGGACTAAACTCAGCCCGACGCCTTCGGTAAACATCTCATCGGCAACGCGGTCGATTATCGAGCTGAGCACCAGCTCATCGTCGGAAAGACTCCTTGGCGCGAAGACCTCTGGCAGACCG
Organism: Mesorhizobium sp. M1403; assembly: GCF_040317695.1. Taxonomy (NCBI): domain Bacteria; kingdom Pseudomonadati; phylum Pseudomonadota; class Alphaproteobacteria; order Hyphomicrobiales; family Phyllobacteriaceae; genus Mesorhizobium; species Mesorhizobium sp. M1403. Next base: position 158,419 of record NZ_JAMYKY010000012.1, read on the forward strand.
ACGAGATGGAAACCGACGCTACAGAGGAACTTTCCGTCACTTAACGGCCGCTTGCTGAAGGCAAGGCGGCAAGTACGTGCTAAACTCGGGCCGTCCTCCGCGTTTTCCGCATCACGGCCAAGTTGTTTCCATCGAGCCGCACCGTGCGCAATGCCAGCACTCTCGCCTTTTGCGGCAATAGCATCACTGTTCAGTGCATGCACGATTAAGCGAAGGGCGATTGCCGACGTCTCAACGGTACTTTCGATATCCATATGGGGACCAAGTACATAAATCACGCAACCGTGCTCATGGACGGCCGCTTCGTCCTCTTTAGTCCGTCCCCCCTTATGTACCCGATCCCAAGACACATCGAACGACTCAACCATGCGATCATCCGGCGCGTCCTGCGAAAAGTGCGTATCAATTTCAAACCCCGGGGCGAAATTGTCGATTGCCGACTGAATTGAGCGACACAGCTCAGAATATCCACCCTGCCTTCCCAGCATGCAGAGCACATGGCGTGGCTGAAATTCTGAAAAGCTCATTTATGTCGACCCTACAACACCCCAAACAGCGATCGGCGAAAGCGTCCTTCTCCCCGTCACTATAACGGAGAAGATAGCGGCAGCCAGATGGGCAGCACCAGCCTTTTTGTCTGATGTCGTACTTGGGCTCCGCGGTTTGGTAGTCCTGATGTGTCGCGCCGCCCTCACCGCTCTGCCATTTCTCCCCGGTATAGTGACGGGGAGAAGGAGCTGTCTCGCCGGTTTCGCCAATTGTCGGCGTCCAGAAATTAGCCGCGCCAAGGCGTCAGCCGGGGCAGCCAGCCTGGTACGGCGCGGCGGTAGGCTTCGTATTCGTCGCCGTAGCGGCGGGCAAGCGTCGGTTCCTCATATAGTTTCACGAAGGAGATCATGGCGGCCGCGGCGATGACTAGATAGGCGGCGACCGTCCCGCTCGAAAACAGCAGTGCCTGGCCGAGGACGATCGACAGCACGGCGACGTACATCGGGTTGCGGACATGGCGATAGATGCCGCCGACGACCAGCCTCTCGGTCGGCGCGACCGGGGCTGGCGTACCTAGACCCTCCAGGGCAAAACGGGCAAAGGCGTGCAGCAGCACGACTGTGCCGGCGACAATCAGCAGCCAGCCCACAGGAACGAAACCGGGCAGTCTCGACCAGGGCAGGCGATAGCGATCGGTCAGCAGCCAAGGCAACAGTCCGGCGACCACGCCGGGCGCTACAGCAAGGAAGATGACGCTGCCGGCGATCGCCGAAGTGGCTCGCATGGAGGTCTCCTTACCTAGAGCCTGTTCCATCCCGATGAAATCGGGATGGGCTCTATCTTCCTGTTCGACCGGGATCATGCGCTAAGGCGCGCCCTTGAACGGTTTCCTGCAACGCTCCTCAGGTCTTGTTCTTATTCATGCATCACAAACCGCTGCACTCTCGGGTCAAGTCCGAGGCGGGATTTTAGGCGACATGCACCAGCAAGGTCTGGCTGCCGAAAAAACAAACGCGTGCTGCACGATTCCACGTCATCCTGCGTTTTCGACTTTCCGAGCAAGAATCGCTGCTGATTCGCGGCTGCAGATCAATTTTTGCCTTGCCACAGGCTGCATTTCAGCGATTCAACTGGTCCTATTGCGCTTCGGGACGGATTAGACCACAGCCGGCGCCTTTTTGCATGTGTGTGTTGCAAAATAGATGCTTGTTTCTTGGGCATGAAGAGCACATATATAGATCATCTCCTGAGCGCGTTCTCCTCCCATTAGCGCTCTCGAGTGTTCCCCTCTGGAGGTTAGCCTTAACAGGCACTTCCAATCAAACTCAGCCGGGTCTTCATTGATCCGGCTTTTTTGTTGCCCGAAACCAACACATCGCCAGAAAATCGGCCGGAACTGGCGCGTAACAGTGACATGTAACCTCGGGTAACATGCCGCGGGCGCGCCAAATCGATTAAGCAGAGCATAGGACGCGGTGTGGCTCGTCCGGGAGATGGGGGCATCACTCGGACGACCCGGGCTCAGGCGGCTACCGCGTCCGAACCTTCCTCCGCCGCCAGGCACCGGCGGCAAGCATGCGGCGGACCTGCCGTTTCGCCTCCCACGAAGACGGTCCGCAACGAAACGGCGCCCGGATGATCCGGGCGCCGTTTCCTTGTGTGCTTCCTTGTGTTCTGGCCGCAAGCTGCCGTTTCAGGCGGCCTTGCCGTTGGCGTTCAGCGCTTCGTCGGCCAACCGGCCAGTGAGTTCGGCCATGTGGTCGAAGACGGCCCGGTAGCTGGCGACACCCGCAGTGGCAGAGCGCAGCTCGATGATGAGGTCGCCGATCTCGGCCTGCGGCATGGTCGCCTCGACAACGTCCCATCCCGGCCAATCAGGCCGCGCGTCGTAGCCGAGGATCTGGCCGCGCCGCTGCGGGATCAGCGCGATGATCTTCGACGTCGCATCCGACGGCGTGACGATCTCGACCTTCATCACCGGTTCGAGCAGCACCGGCGAGCACGCGGCCATACCTTCCTTCATCGCCAGCTTCGCCGCCATCTGGAAGGCCATATCGGAGGAATCGACGGCATGGTAGGAGCCGTCGGAAAGGTTGACGGCAACATCGACGACCGGGAAGCCGAGCGGCCCGGATTTCAGGTAATCGCGCACGCCGGTCTCGACCGACTGGATGTAGGTCTTCGGCACGACGCCGCCGGTGATCGTATCGGTGAACTGGAAGCCTGACCCGCGCGGCAGCGGTTTGATCTCGATCACCACGTCACCGAACTGGCCGTGGCCACCCGATTGCTTCTTGTGGCGGCCGCGCTGCTGCGTCGCTTTGCGGATCGTCTCGCGGTAGGGCACGGCCGGCACATGGCCTTCGACCGGGATCTGGTTCTTGCCTTCCAGCCGCTCGCGCACGACGCGCAGATGCATCTCGCCATGGCCAGACAGCACGGTTTCGGCCGAATCCTGGTTGTGATGCAGGTTGAGCGAGGGATCTTCCTCGGCCAGGCGCTGGATGGCCGCCGACATCTTGACCTCGTCCTTGCGCTCTTTCGGCCGCAGAGCGAAGGCGAAGACCGGTTGGGGCGGCGCCAGCGTGACCAGCGGCTTGATGCCGCCCTTGGTCGAGCTCAGCGTCTGGCCGGTCCTGACGGCGTCGAGCTTGCCGAGCGCGACCGTGTCGCCGGCCTTGGCCGAAGTCAGCTTGAACTGGTCCTTGCCGAGCATCTTGTAGATGCCGGAGACCTTTGCCGTTTCGCCATTGGAAAGGAACAGCTCGGCGGCGTCGGCGACCTGGCCGGACAGGATGCGCGACACCGACAGCTTGCCGCCATGCGGGGTGTGGACGGTCTTCATCACCTGGACCACGGTGGCATTGCCATCGGGCGCGCCGAGACGCTGGCGCGTCGCCTCGATGTCGGGTGCGTCGTGACGGATTGTCTTCAACAGGCGCAGCACGCCATTGCCCTTCTCGGCGGTGCCGATCAGCACCGGTGTCACTATGCCGTCGCGCAGGTCGGCGGCAAGATCGTCGAAGATGGCATCCTTTGGCGGTTCGATCTCGTCCAGCAATTGCTCCATCAGCCGGTCGTCATGGTCGGCGAGCGTCTCCAGCATGGAAAAGCGCGCCTCGAGCTCGCGCGCCTTGTCGTCGCTCGGGATCTGCGCGACCTCGCTCTCGGCATATTCGCGGTAGATGTAGGCTCGCTCCAAAGCGAGGTCGATCGAGCCGATGACGACGCCGTCCTTGCGCAGCGGGATCTGGCGCAGCAGCAGAGGCACCGAGCTTGCAGGCTGCAGCATCTTCAGCGTGTCGCGCACGCCTGCTATCGCCTTGTCGACCTTGTTCAGGAAAAGGATACGCGGCACGCCGAGATCATCGAGCTTGCGCATGATCAGCTGCAGGGCAGGGATCTTCTTCTCGTCGGCTTCGGCGACGACCACGGCGACGTCGCAGGCGGCCAGCACCGGCTCGGCTTCGAAGGAGAATTCGATGGAACCGGGACAATCGACGAAGGTGAACGGCTCGCCCATGAATTCGGTGGTAGCGAAGGTCGCCTCGACGCTCATCGCATGGGCACGCGCCTCGGGCGAATGATCGGAAACGGTATTTCCCGACGAAACGGGATTTTGGCGGGGAATGGCGCCTGTACGGGCGAGTATGGCTTCGAGAAGTGTCGTCTTACCGCTTGCGAAGGGACCGACTATGGCAATGCATTTCGGTCCCGTGCGTCGTCCTCCGGCGCGAGTACCCATGGCTGACCTCCACTCAGGCGTTTCCCTGTGAGCGGCGGCCGGCCTGTCGGCCGTCGCGGGCGAGGCTTTTTTCAATTTGCCACCTACCCAAAGGGCATCGTCCCACGGGCAGGCCGGGAGGGCAAGGGATTTGAAGTTGAAGGGATTTGAAGTTGACGTTCGGGTTCAGCCGGTGCCGGCTAGGCGCGACGCCAGCGGGGTTGCGTCCACGCGCTGCACTGCCACCGTCTCGGCAAAGCGCGCGAGCAGCGGATTGAACAGGTCCGCACGTTCCCAGAAAGGCGCATGCCCGGCGCCGGGGACGATTTGGCAATGCTCCCACAGCGAGCCGTAGGCGAGCGTCTCAAAATAGCCGAGCCGGACGAACGGATCGTTCTCGCCATTGACGATGGCGACCGGATATGCGGCTTGCTCGACCACCTGTCGCTGGTCGGCGCCCTTGCCGGTGAGCATGCCGCGCGTCACCGCGGCGCGCAGCCGGCCGTCGGTGCGCAGGATGGTTTTGCGGAAGGACGGGTCGGCGGTGTCGCCGAAGCAGAGCGTTTCGAAGCGCTCGGCATCGCGTTCGGAATACGTCTTTTTGGACGCCAGCAGCATGTCCCAATGCGCATGGAAGCCGCGCAGCATGCCGAAAGGGCCCTTGGATACCGGCGGCGCGCCGGTTAGCATCAGCCCGCCGACGGCGCGGTGGAAACTCGCGAGCTCGATTGCCACGTGCCCGCCAAGCGACCAGCCGAAGACGACGGCGCGGCCGATCCCCAAGGCATCGAGGAGCTGAGCCGCCGACTGGGCAAGGCCGGCGATGGTGTAGTCCGTCGCCGGATCGCGGGCGTCAGACGATTCGCCATGGCCGGGCAGGTCGAAAGCAATCAATCGATGGGCAGCGGCCAACGGGCTGTCGAACTGGCGGGCGAATACGGCGCGCGAACTGCCCGAGCCGTGGATCAGGACAAGCGGGATGCCTGGTCCCGACGACTGGCTGAGGCGCAAATCCGCTTGCGGCGTGCGGATCGTGCGGTGGGAAACGGCCATAGCTGGTTGGACCTTCGGATTGTCTCGAGGTCAACATCGCATGCCGAGGTCACCATGTTGTTTAGAACGGTGGTTAAGAAATGATTTCTCGGTTTCTGCCGAGTATGATGCAGCGAATCCACCACAGCTAACCCCGGGACCCTGATGATGGAATCCACACTCGACCTTCTCCTCTCGATCAGCAGCATCGCCACGCTCGGCCAATATGCCTGGTCGATGCGCGCGCATTTCCAGTCATCGAGCATGTCTCAAGGCGCCATGATCATTTCGGCCGTCGTGGTCGGCACGGCGCTGTTCTTTCTTGCACTGCTGTGGATCGAGCGGCAGCCGGTTGCAGCGAAGATCGTCGGGCTCGCCATCGAACTGGCAAGCTCGGCGCTTTTCTGGTGGGCGATCTCGGTCTCGCGCAAGGCGCGGCTGCGTTTCGCGTTCGATCCGGACAATCCCGACAGCCTGGTGACCGAAGGCCCTTATCTCCATGTCCGCCATCCGTTCTACACGTCCTACATCATCTTCTGGATCGGATGGGGCATCGCGACCTGGTCGGTGTGGGCGGTGGTGCCGGTCGCCGGCATCGTTACGATCTATGTGATCGCGGCCTTGGACGAAGAGCGAAAATTTTCGCGGACAAGGCTGGCCGATGCCTACAACGCCTACCGCACGCGCACCGGCCTGTTCTGGCCTCGCCTTGCCCGTAGCCGGGCAGGACATGCAGCCGGCATCGGACGAAAGTGGTAGGGTCTAAGTCCCCACACCGAGGAATCAAATCGAGGATTGCGCCGATGAAGATCATTGCCTGCGGCAGCGTGCCGACGATCGTTGCGCCGGAGACATATTTCACCGGCCGGGTTTTGCAGACGCCGATCATCGAGAAAGAGGCACCGGCGCGGCTCAGGGCCACGCTGGTCAGCTTCGAGCCCGGCGCCCGCACCCACTGGCACACGCATCCGCTCGGCCAGACGCTCTATGTCACGTCCGGTGCCGGCCTCGCGCAAAGCTGGGGCGGGCCGATCCAGGAGATCAGGGCCGGCGACGTCGTCTCCTTTGCGGCCGGCGAAAAGCACTGGCACGGCGCCGCGGCCAAATCGGCGATGACCCACATCGCCATGCAGGAGGCGCTCGACGGCTTGCATGTCGACTGGCTGGAGAAGGTCAGCGACGAGCAGTATGGCGGCTGAAACGTCTCAGGCCAGCGAGGCAGTAAAGCGCTGGATGCGCGTGCAGGCCTCTTCGAGCAGTGTCTCCGATGTGGCGTAGGAGATGCGGAAGTTCGGGCCGAGGCCAAAGGCCGAGCCGAAAACAACCGCCACGCCCTCGGCCTCGAGCAGTTCCGAGCAGAAGGTTTCGTCGCTGTCGATCACCTTGCCGTTCTTGGTCTTCTTGCCGATCAGCTGGGCACAGGAGGGATAGACGTAGAAAGCACCCTCCGGCGACGGGCAGGTGATGCCGCGCGCCTGGTTGAGCATCGAGACGACGAGATCGCGCCGGCCCTGGAAGATCGCCTTGTTCTTCGGGATGAAATCCTGCGGGCCGTTCAGCGCTTCGACCGCCGCCCATTGGGCGATGGTGCAGGCGCCGGAGGTCTGCTGGCCCTGGATCATGTCCATCGCCTTGATCAGCGGCACCGGGCCTGCCGCATAGCCGATGCGCCAGCCGGTCATGGCATAGGCCTTCGACACGCCGTTCATGGTCAGCGTGCGCTCATAAAGCTTAGGCTCGACCTCGGCGATCGTCTTGAAGACGAAGTCGCCATAGGTCAGGTGCTCGTACATGTCGTCGGTCAGCACCCAGACATGCGGGTGCTTCAACAGCACGTCGGCCAGGCTCTTGAGCTCCGCTTCGGTATAGGCGGCGCCCGAGGGGTTGGACGGCGAGTTCATCAACAGCCATTTGGTGCGCGGCGTGATCGCCTTCTCCAGCACGGCCGCCGTCAGCTTGAAGCCGTTGTCGATCGAGGTCTCGACAAAGGCCGAGGTGCCGCCGCAGATCGCTACCATTTCGGGATAGCTCACCCAATAGGGCCGCGGGATGATCACCTCGTCGCCGGGGTTCAGTGTCGCCATGAAGGCGTTGAACAGGATCTGCTTGCCGCCGGTGCCGACGATGGTCTGCTCCGTCCGGTAGTCGAGATTGTTCTCACGCTTGAACTTTTTCGCGATTGCTTCGCGCAGCGGCACGATGCCGGAGACCGGCGGATATTTCGTCTCGCCGCGGCGGATCGCCTCGATTGCGGCGTTCTTGATGTTGTCGGGGGTGTCGAAGTCCGGTTCGCCGGCGCCCAGCCCGATCACGTCCCGGCCGGCGTTTTTCAGCTCGCGCGCTTTCTGCGTCACCGCGATGGTTGCGGAAGGCTTTACGCGGGAAAGGGCGTCGGCAAGAAAGGCCATGACAAATATCTCCAGAAAGACCGGCGCGGCGAAGGCGCCGCGGCGCCTCTCATGTCGCATCATCTGGTCAAGCGCAAGCCCCGGCGCAAGCCCAGCGCAGGCATTGTCGAATGAGCCAGCGCGCAATGCTGGCAACAATAAATTCATCAACGATCGGTAAAAGCTTGAACGGCAGGACCGTGGCCGGTCGGCCAGTCTCGCACAGCGAGGAACCGTGACGCGCAGCATCGAACTTGCCCATATCATCCGCCAAGATGACGGCACCGCCAGCGGTGTCTGGGGGCTCTATACGCTGCAAAGCGCTTTCCAGCCGATCTTCGCCTTCAACAAGGGCAAGCTTTCCGTCGTCGCCTTCGAAGGGCTGATCCGGCCGTTCCGCGACGGCGAGCCGCAGCAGCCGATGAGTTTCTTCAACAGCTGTCCGGCGGTCGACCGCCTGCATATCGAGGCGCTGACACGGACGCTGCACCTTCTGAACGCCGGCGCCTGCCTGCCGCGAGACGCCTCCATCTTCATCAATTTCGATCCGTCGGTGTTCACCGATCGCGGCATCGCCGACAAGGCGCTGCGCGACATGCGGCTGGTGCTGCACGAGGCCGACATCGATCCGCGCCGCGTCGTCTGCGAGGTCACCGAGCAGAAATCGGCGTCGCAGGAAACGCTCTACAATTTCGTCGAGGCGCTCAGGGGCAACGGTTTGCGCATTGCCGTCGACGATTATGGCGCCGACGAATCCGACATCAATCGCATCAAGGAACTCAGGCCGGACATCGTCAAGTTCGATGCCGACTGGATCATGACGCTGATGGAATCCGGTGCCGGCTTCGCCTTGCTGACCGCCATGGTGACCAGCTTCGAAGAGCAAGGCATCCGTACGGTGTTCGAGGGCATCGAGACGGGCTGGCAGCTCGAGCTTGCCGAAAAGTCGGGCGCCTCGATGGTGCAGGGCTACGTGCTGGCACGCCCTGAGCTCGCGCCGACCAGCTTCCGCGTCTTCGACACGAGCGGGCAGGCGGCCGCGGTGTCGGCCGATGCGGAGAAGGTGCCTGCGGCAGTTCCGCCATCGCGACGGCCGATGCGGCCCTTTGGCCGCAGGGTGGCATCGTGACCGGGCAAGCCGATATGCGGCGCAAGGTCGGCGAAGCGATCTTTGCCGACGAGGTCGGCATCGAATATGGCGTCTACGGCGCATTCCGGCTGAGGAGCGCCTACCAGCCGGTCTTCGCGCCGCGCGGCAGATTTCTCGCCGCCGTCGGGGTCGAGGGACTGATCGAGCCGCATCGTGCAGGCAGGCCGGTGGCGCCGCAAATGTTCTTCGAAGGCGTGCCGGCAGCGGATCGGCTATTTGTCGAAACCATATGTCGGGTGCTGCATTTGCGCAACTTCCGCAACATCGGCGTCGACGGGCTCGACCTGTTCTTCAACTACAATCCGCTGATCAACGATGACCCCGCACGGGCGCTGGCCGAAATCAGGCTGATGACCAGGCATCTGGCGGATTTCGGCCTGCATCCCGGCATGCTGGTCTGCGAGATCACCGAGCAGGCTGCCGGCGACAAGGTGCTTGTCAGCCTGGCGCGCGAGATGCGGCGCGACGGCGTCCGTATCGCCATCGACGATTTCGGCACCGGGCATTCGACGGAAGAAAGGGTCGCGCTGGTGCAGCCCGACATCGTCAAGATCGACGGCACCTGGTTCGCCGAATTCTGCCGCCATGCCGCCGCCGAGCGGTTTTTCCGGCCGTTGGTTTCGACGCTGCACGACCGTGGCGCCAAGGTGCTGGTCGAAGGCATCGAGAACGCCACGCATCTGCGCGTCGCGCTGGATGGCGGCGTCGACCTGCTGCAGGGCTTTTATCTTGCCCGGCCGGCGCTGGCCGGTACGATGTTCGATGAGGAGCCGCTGTCGAGCGACAGACTGCTTGGCAGGGATAGCAACGTCATCCCTTTGTTCGGATGAATGCATCAGCGGCGCTGATGGTTACGCCAAAACAAATCACTGGATGAAGCCGCCGCTGCCGCGATAGAGGCTGGAGGCTGGATCAAGCCCTGAGACGGGTGGTTGCGAGCAAGGGGGAGCACCGATGATACTCTATGGAATGATCGACAGCGGCAATTGCTACAAGCCGCGCCTGTTGATGGCCAAGCTCGGCATCGCTTTCACCAATGTCGAGGTCAGCTCGCATACCGGCGACACGCGCAAGCCCGACTATGTCGCGAAAAACCCGAACGCCATGGTGCCGCTGCTCGAACTCGACAACGGCCGGCGGCTGGCCGAATCCAATGCCATCCTGCTCTATCTCGCCGAAGGCACGCGGTTCCTGCCGGCGGACAGATACGAACGCGCGCTGGCCTATCAGTGGCTGTTCTTCGAGCAATACAGCCACGAGCCCTATATCGCCGTGCGCAGAGCACTGCTGACCTTCCCTGAAAGAGCCAAGGACGCGACGCCCGAGCGGCTGGCGGTGACGCTGGAGCGCGGCAACAAGGCGCTCGGCGTCATGGATAAGCACCTGGCCGGGAGCAGCTTCTTCGCCGGCAGTGCGCTCAGCGTCGCCGACATTGCGCTCTATGCCTATACGCATACGGCCGAGACGGGCGGCTTTCAGCTCGACGCCTATCCGGCGGTCGCCGCCTGGCTGCAACGGGTCGAGGCCGACCCGGGGCATGTGCCGCTGGAGTGGTTGCCTTAGTTCTGTCCTCATGCTTGTCGCGCGCTTCGCGGCTCGCTCCGGACGTCGCGCTAGCGGCTTTCGGCCGGCGGCGTGAATGGCCGCACGGCTATTTCAGCAGGCGATCATATTCCGAATGGGTGCCTATCCAGAACCAGACCACGTCATCGTGGTCGCGAACAGCTACGGCGCGGTAGTTGATATCAACCCGCGCCGACCAGTAGCGCCCGACCTGTTTGAAATGCAACGACGGGTGGAACGGCTCAGAATTCAGTTTGGCGAAACGTCTGTTCGCCTTTGCTCTGATTAACGAGGGTAGTTTTGCGTAGGCCTCCCAAAACGAGGGAGTGGCAAAATGCTTCACAGAGGCCGGGTCCGGCCGGCCCGATGATCAGCCAAGGCCTGCTCGGCAAGCTTGTCCAGCCTGCCGCCCTTGGCGTCGGCCTCGAACTGACGGTCCCACATGTCGGCTTGCAGCGCCTCGAACCATGCGGCAAACGCCTTGAGCTCTTCGGGGCTTAGTTCGGCGACGGATTTCTCAATCTGTTCAAGCTTGCTCATGGGTTGATGGTACCATGACCGGGGTAAAAACACCACAAAGTGGTCCCATAGGACCAAGGCGGTGGTTCATCGGAATCCAGACAGCAAAAAGGCGGGACAAAATCCCGCCTTCCCATGCTTGGTAGCCTGATCGGGAGCGTTTTGGCCGGGCCGGCAGCAATCTGCTGCTTCGGCTTGTCGGGGTCTTTCGCTCCGGCGCGCATCTCGCGCGACCGCCAGTACATCCGTGACTTGCCGCGGGGCCCCCCGCCACCGCCCGCGCGCCCGCCCCGCCAAAACAAACAGGCAGGGCGAGAGGACACAGCCCCCCCGCGGCAAGGGGGGGGG
>NZ_JAMYKY010000013.1:0-161850 GCF_040317695.1 Mesorhizobium sp. M1403
ATCTCCCCCACGAGTGGGGAGATTGGCCGTTACACTGGCTTTCGCCAATCTCCAACGTTGCAGGACTGAGCGAGGCGCCGCAGCTGCCAATCTCCCCCCTTGTGGGGGAGATGCCCGGCAGGGCAGAGGGGGGCGCCGTAGAGCTCCAACGCGCGGAGACTTCTCATGACCTGGCTCACCGTCACCCGAGGCACGGCACCCCTGCTGGTTTCGATCCCGCATACCGGCATCGATCTGGCCGGCCTCGACAACCGACTTATCTCGCCCTGGCTCGGCCGCCGTGACGCCGACTGGTGGATCGACAAGCTTTATGATTTCGCCGAGAGCCTTGGCGCGACGGTGGTGCATACGGCGATCTCGCGCACTGTCATCGACGTCAACCGCGATCCGTCTGGCGTTTCGCTCTATCCCGGCCAGACGACGACTGGGCTCTGCCCGACCGAGACCTTCGACGGCGATCCGCTCTACCGCGAAGGCGAGGAGCCGGGGCCGTCTGAGATCGACGAACGCCGCGAAAAATTCTTCGTGCCCTATCATGCCGCGTTGCAGGCCGAGATCGACAGGCTGCGCGCTTTGCACGGGAAGATCGTCGTCTATGACTGCCACTCGATCCGTTCGGTGCTGCCGCGCCTGTTCGAAGGCAAATTGCCGGTCTTCAATCTCGGCACCAATGACGGCAAGAGCGCCGATCCGGTGTTGCAGGAGAAAGTCACGCAGATTGTCGCAGAAACCGGCGAGAGCTTTGTCGTCAACGGCCGCTTCAAGGGCGGCTGGATCACGCGTCATTTCGGCCAGCCGCAAGCCGGCGTCCACGCGCTGCAGATGGAGCTCTCCAACCGTGGCTATCTGCGCGAGCCCGAAGGCAAGGGCGAACCGGATAACTGGCCGGTGCCTTACGACGCCGAATTCGCGGCGCCGATCCGCGTCACGCTGAGAAAGATCCTGGAAACCGCGATCGCCTGGGCCGAACGCTGACGCGCGGTGCACCTCACTCGAAAGGGACAATCATGACCGATCCTCGCCACAATATCCGTGAAGTGCGCAGCCCGCGCGGCAGCGAGCTCAACGCCCGCACCTGGCTGACGGAAGCGCCGTTGCGCATGCTGATGAACAATCTCGACCCGGACGTTGCCGAAAATCCCAACGAACTGGTCGTCTATGGCGGCATCGGCCGGGCGGCGCGCACCTGGAACGATTTCGACCGCATCGTTGCCTCGCTGAAGACGCTTGGCGACGACGAGACACTGTTGGTGCAATCCGGCAAGCCGGTCGGCGTGTTCCGCACCCATGCCGATGCGCCGCGCGTGCTGATCGCCAATTCGAACCTCGTGCCGCACTGGGCGACATGGGAGAAGTTCAACGAGCTCGATAGAAAAGGCCTGATGATGTACGGCCAGATGACGGCCGGCTCATGGATCTACATCGGCACGCAAGGCATCGTGCAGGGCACCTACGAGACCTTCGTCGAGGCAGGCCGTCAGCACTATGGCGGCAATCTCAAAGGCAAATGGATCCTGACCGGCGGCCTCGGCGGCATGGGCGGTGCCCAGCCGCTCGCCGCGGTCATGGCCGGCGCCTGCTGCCTGGCGGTCGAATGCGATCCCGACCGCATCGATTTCCGGCTGCGCACCCGCTATGTCGATGAGCGCGCCGACACCCTCGACGAGGCGCTGGAGAAGATCGAGCGCTGGACCAAAGCCGGTGAGGCGAAATCGGTCGGCCTGGTCGGCAACACCGCCGACATCGTGCCGGAACTGGTGCGGCGCGGCGTACGCCCCGACATCGTCACCGACCAGACCTCGGCGCATGACCCGCTCAACGGCTATCTGCCCAAGGGCTGGTCGCTGGCCGAATGGCGCGAGAAGCGCACCAGCGACCCGAAGGCGGTCGAAAAGGCTGCCCGCGCGTCGATGCGCGAGCATGTCGAGGCGATGGTGGCGTTCTGGAACGCCGGCGTGCCGACGCTCGACTACGGCAACAACATCCGCCAGGTGGCGAAGGAGGAGGGGTTTGAGAATGCCTTTGCCTTCCCGGGTTTCGTGCCGGCTTATATCCGTCCGCTGTTTTGCCGCGGCATCGGCCCGTTCCGCTGGGCAGCACTTTCCGGCGATCCCGAGGATATCTACAGAACCGACGCCAAGGTGCGCGAGCTGACTCCTGGTAACACCCATCTGCACAACTGGCTCGACATGGCGCGTGAGCGCATCGCCTTCCAAGGGTTGCCGGCCCGCATCTGCTGGGTTGGCCTTGGCGACCGCCACCGGCTCGGCCTCGCCTTCAACGAGATGGTCGCCAGCGGCGAACTGAAGGCACCGGTGGTCATCGGCCGCGACCACCTCGATTCCGGCTCGGTCGCCTCGCCGAACCGCGAGACGGAGGCGATGAAGGACGGCTCCGATGCCGTCTCCGACTGGCCGCTGCTCAACGCCTTGCTCAACACCGCGTCCGGTGCCACCTGGGTGTCGCTGCACCATGGCGGCGGCGTCGGCATGGGCTTTTCGCAGCATGCCGGCATGGTTATCGTCGCCGACGGCACGCGTGAGGCGGCCAAGCGCCTTGAGCGGGTTCTGTGGAACGATCCGGCGACGGGCGTCATGCGTCACGCCGACGCCGGCTACGACATCGCGATCGAGTGCGCCAGGGAGAACCAGCTCAACCTGCCCGGCATATTGGGCTGAGCCGCGCCTTGCGCATCCTTCGGGCCTCGGAATACCGGTCGATGCCGTGGAAGAACGGCGGCGGCGTGACGACGGAGATTGCCGTCTCGCCGGCAGGTGCTGGGCTCGACGATTTCGACTGGCGCGTCTCGATGGCGCTGGTCGAGGGCGGCGGCCCGTTTTCCGGCTTTCCCGGCGTCGACCGGACTTTGGCCTTGCTGGAAGGCGAGGGCATGGTCCTCGATATCGCTGGCCGGCCGCCGGTCGAAATCACCAAGGCTTCCGCACCGCTTGCCTTTCCGGCCGACGTGCCAACGCAAGCGACGCTGATCGCCGGTCCGATCACCGACCTCAACGTCATGACCCGCCGGACCCGGGCGATCCACCAGGTCGAGCGCCTGTTGATTTCGGCTCCGACGAAAATCCGGTTTGGAGCCGATGAAACACTCATCCTGTCCCTCGACGGCGAGCTTAGGGTGGCCGGCGCCGCGCCCGTGCAACTGGGGCCGCTCGATGCGCTGTTGCTCGGGCCGCAAGCGCCGGAACTGCGCCTTGATCCCGTCCGGCCGGCGATGCTGTTCGTGATCCGCATCGATCGCATTGCCGGCAACGATTAACGCCTGTTTCCAAACATGATCGCGACGCCGGTCAAATATTGCGTAAGCTGGTCCCTGCATCACGAAAAAGCCTGAATCTTCCGCCGATCAGAAGCCGAAACGATGCTCGGAGGCGCTCGCCTGGAAGTTGTCGAAAGACGACACCTTGTCGTGGTGCGGAAACAAACATTCGGCCAAGTGTTGCGATGCAACCAATTGCATTTGGACCGGTTTTAGGGACATTGCCGTGGCGGTGACGCCGCACTGCGTCCCCAACACGGAACCTTAGATGAATATCCAGACCAATCTCGCACAGATCGAAAAGACGAGCGCCAGCTTCCCGGCTGTCACCGACGAGCCGATACGCTCCCATTTCCTGACGGAAGATCGGCTGCGCGCGTTGGGCGCAGCCCTTGCCAATGGCGATGCCAAGGATTTGTTCGGGCTGACGCCTTTCGATTTTCAGGCGCGCATCCGCGACAGCGCCAGGAAGATTCTCGATGTCTACCGTTCCACCAACGCTGCCCAGGCGAGGGGCGAAACGATCACGCCCGCGGCACAGTGGCTGCTCGACAACAACTACCTGGTCGAGGAGACCATTTTCCAGGTCAAGCGCGACCTGCCGCGCCGCTTCTATCGCCAGTTGCCGACGCTGAAACTGTCCGACGGATCCAGCGTGCCGCGCGCGTTGGCGGTCGCATGGACCTATGTCGCGCATTCCGACAGTTCCGTCTCGTCGGCCATGTTCAAGGCGATCGTCGAAGGCTTCCAGTCCGTCGAGCCGCTGAAGATCGGCGAACTATGGGCGCTGCCGTCGCTGCTGCGCTTTGTCCTGATCGAGAATCTTCGCCGGATCGCGGTGCGCGTCAATCGCACGCGGGAGTTGCGCCAGATCGCCAACGAGGTCGCCGACCGTGTGCTGGCGACGGACGACAGCGCCGACCGGCAGACGATACTTTCCGGCTACAGCGCCCATGCGCAGGACACCACCTTCGCAACCCAGTTGCTCTACCGGCTGCGCGACGGCTCGCAAAATGCCGGCAGGGCGCTGGAATGGCTGGAGGGCGAGCTGGAAAGGACGGGCTCCGACGCCGAGGAAATCATCCTCAGCGAGCACCGCACGCTGTCCAGCGGCAATGTGACCACCGGCAACATCATCCGCGGCCTGCGCCTCATCAATGACATCGACTGGACGGTGTGGTTCGAGGGCGTCAGCCGCATCGACACTTTGCTGCGCGAGCGCACCGATTTCGCGGCGCTCGATTTCTTTTCGCGCGACCAATACCGGACTGCGATCGAGGAGCTGGCACGCCGTTCCGATCTTTCCGAATTTCGCGTTGCCGAACGGGCGATTGAACTCGCCGGCCATGCTGCCGATGCGCCGGGCTCCGAAACCGGTCCGATCGCTCACACCGACGTCGGCTTCTTTCTGGTCGGTCCGCGCCGGATGGAACTGGAGCGGTCGATCGGCTACCGGCCTACCATCGGCAAGACGATCAACCGGACGTTCCGCAAGACCGGATGGCTGGGCATCGTCGTGCCGGTGTTTGCGCTGACGGTCCTGCTTCTGGTCGTCTCCGGCAATGCGCTCGCCAATCTCGGCCTGTCAGTGCCGTCGATCGTCCTGATGCTGGCCCTGTTCGCGGTGCCGGCCAGCGAAGGCGCGCTCGCATTCTTCAACACCGTCGTCTCGCTGTTTTTGAAGCCGACGCGTCTCATCGGCTATGATTTCAGGCATGGTGTACCGCCCGAGGCACGGACGCTGGTGGTGGTGCCGTCGCTGATCGGCTCGCGCGACGACGTCGAGGAGAACATCCGCAACATCGAAGTGCATCACCTCGCCAACACGGCGGGCGAGATCCATTTCGCGCTGCTTTCCGACTGGCCGGACTCGAAGACCGAGATCGATACGGCGGATGTCGAAATCCTCGAATTCGCCCGCGCCGAAATCGCCCGACTGAACGCCCGCTATCCCTCGGATGGCGCGCCGCGCTTTTATCTGCTGCATCGGCGCCGGCTCTACAACGCCTCGCAAGGCGTCTGGATGGGCTGGGAGCGCAAGCGCGGCAAGCTGCACGAATTGAACCTCCTGCTGCGCGGCGACAGCGACACCACCTTCCTGCCGTTGGAAGTGCCCTTGCCGGAGAGCGTCGTCCACGTCATGACGCTGGACGCCGACACCCGCACAACCCGCGACGCCGTCGCCGCGCTGGCCGGCAAGCTTTGCCACCCGCTCAACCGTCCGCATTTCGACGCGGCCCGGCGCGAAGTCACGGCAGGCTATTCTATCCTGCAGCCGCGCATCACCGCGTCGCTGACCAGTGGCGACGAGGCGTCGTTCTTCCAGCGTGTCTTTTCCGCCAATCGCGGGCTCGACCCGTACGTCTTTGCCGTGTCGGACCTCTACCAGGACATCTTCGGCGACGGTTCCTTCACCGGCAAGGGTCTCTACCATGTCGACGCCTTCGAGGCGGCGCTGAAGGGCCGCATCGAGGAAAACACCATCCTCAGCCACGATCTGCTCGAAGGCGCGCTGGCGCGATCGGCCTTGGTCACCGACGTCGAACTGGTTGAGGATTATCCGACCCGCTATTCGGTCGACGCATCGCGCCACCATCGCTGGGCACGCGGCGACTGGCAGCTTCTGGGCTTCATCCTCGGCCCGCGCTCAAACGTGCCGGCGCTGTCGCGTTGGAAGATGGTGGACAATCTGCGCCGCTCGGTGACGCCGATCTTCTGGGTGATGGCCGCGATCGCCGGCTGGACGCTGCTGCCATTCACGCAGGCGGCGCAATGGCAGGCGCTGCTGATCCTCACGCTGTTCATGGCGCCCACTTTCGACATCGTCAACGCCATCCTGCCGAAGAGCGGCGACCAGACGCCGCGCGGCCATTTCTCGGCATTGGCGCGCGACGTTGCCTTCGGTACCGCCTTGGTGGCGCTGAAGATCGTGCTGATGGCGCATCTTGCCTGGATGATGGGCGACGCGATCATCCGCACGCTCTACCGCCTGTTCGTCAGCCGCCAGAACCTGCTCGAATGGCGCACCGCCTCGCAGGCACACAAGGGCGGCGACAACGATCTCGGCTCCTATTACAGCATCATGTACGGCGCGGTGATCATCGGCGTCGTCGGCCTCGCTGTGCCGGTGCTGGCCGATTCCACCGGCGCCTTCGTCGCCTTCTTCTTTGCCTTGTTCTGGATCGGCTCGCCCGCCATCGCCTGCTGGATCAGCCGTTCGGCCGAAACCGAGGACCGCCTGCGCATATCGGCCGCCGATATCCACGCGCTGCGCACCGTGGCGCGGCGTACATGGCACTATTTCGAGACCTTCGTGACGGCCGAGCATCACCATCTGCCGCCGGATAATTTCCAGGAAAGCCCGGCCCCCGTGGTGGCGCCCCGCACCTCGCCGACCAATATCGGCGTCTACCTGCTGTCCGTGATTTCGGCACGCGATTTCGGCTGGATCAGCCTCTCCGACGCCGTCAACCGCATCGACGCGACCATGTCGACCATCGAGAGCATGCCGCGCGATCGCGGCCATCTCTTCAACTGGTACGACACCACGACGTTGAAGCCGCTCTATCCGCTGTACATTTCTGCCGTCGACAGCGGCAATCTCGCCGGCCATCTGGTGGCCGTGGCCGCTGCCTGCGCCGAATGGGCGGAAGCGCCGTCGGTGCATGTGCAGGGCGACTTCGAAGGCATCCTCGACACCGTCACCATCCTCGACGAAAGCCTTGAGGAGTTGCCCGACGACCGCCGTCAATTGCGGCCCTTGCGCCAGCGGCTCGCCGACCGTCTCGACGGCATGCGGCGGGCGGTGGAATTGATCAAGGCGCAGCCGGAGATGGCGTCGATCCGCACTATCAACCTGGCCGTCCTGGCCGGCGAGATACGCAAGCTCGCGACAGCCATCCACACCGAGGCCGCATCGACCCAGAGCGACACCATCGCCGATTGGGCGGCCAGGCTCGAAGCCACCTGCGAGGCGCATGTCCACGACGCGCACAGCGACGAAAACGCCGTCGCGGCATTGCGGGCTAAGCTTCTGACCTTGCGCGAGCGCACGCGCCGTTTCGCCTTCGAGATGGATTTCTCGTTCCTGATGCGGCCCGAACGCAAGCTCTTGTCGATCGGTTACCGGGTCGAAGAGCATCAGCTCGACGAAAGCTGCTACGACCTTTTGGCCTCCGAAGCGCGGCTGACCAGCCTGTTCGCCATCGCCAAGGGCGATTTGCCGACCGAGCACTGGTTCCGGCTCGGCCGGCCGATCGTCGAGATCGGCTTCCAGGGCGCGCTGATGTCCTGGTCCGGCTCGATGTTCGAGTATCTGATGCCGCCGCTGGTGATGAAGGAGCCGCAAGGCAGCATTCTCAACCAGACCAGCAAGCTCATCATCAAGCGCCAGATCCAGTATGGCCGGTCGAAGAACGTTCCGTGGGGGATTTCGGAAGCGGCCTACAACGCCCGCGACCGCGAACTGACCTATCAGTACACCAATTTCGGCGTGCCCGGGCTCGGGCTGAAGCGCGGCCTTGGCCAAAACACGGTGATCGCGCCCTACGCGACCGTGCTGGCAGCGCAGTTCACGCCGCATGAATCCGTGCAGAACTTGGCCAGGCTGAGGCGGCTGGGCGCACTGGGCCGGCATGGCTTTTACGACGCGGTGGATTTCACGCCGCAACGCGTCCCCGAGGGTACCGACCACGCCGTCGTGCTGAACTACATGGCCCACCACTCGGGCATGTCGATCGCCGCCGTTGCCGATGCGATCTTCGAAGGGCGCCTGCGCGACCGCTTCCACAGCGATCCGGTGATCGAGTCGGCCGAATTGCTCTTGCAGGAAAGGGCGCCGCGCGACATCCCGACGGCGACCGTCAGGACCGAGGCCGACGAGCGCTCCAAGGACGAGACCGAGCTCGAGAGCCCGGATACGCGCATCGTGCTCGATCCGCTCAGGGCGCTGCGCTCGACCAGTGTCATGTCCAACGGCCGCTACTCGGTCATGGCTACCGCCACTGGCTCGGGCTACAGCCGCTGGGGCGAACTTGCCGTCACGCGCTGGCAGCCGGATCCGACCGAGGACCGCCTTGGTTCCTACATTTTCCTGCGCGACGCCAGCAATGGCGACTGGTGGTCGGCCACCGCCGAGCCGAAGCGCGCCGCCGACGAGCGTGTGCAGACGCTGTTTTCCGACGACAAGGCGAGCTTCGTCAAATCGATTGGGTCGCTGCGTTCGGAGGTCGAGTGCATCGTCATCTCGGAAGGCAATGGCGAGGGCCGGCGGGTAACGCTCTACAATGACGGCGCCGCCGACCGGCACATCGAAGTGACTTCGTATGCCGAACTGGTGCTGGGCTCCGAGCCCTCGGACAATGCGCATCCGGCCTTTTCGAAGATGTTCGTGGAAACCGAGATCGCGCCGAACAACGGCGCGATCTTCGCCACCAGGCGCAAGCGCGAAAAGGACGAGCCCGATGTCACCATGGTGCATTTCGTCACCGATCCGTCTGGATCGGCGCGTGATGCCGAGGCGGAAACCGACAGGCGCTCCTTCATCGGTCGCGGCCGCACCATCACGGACGCGGCTGCCTTTGATCCCGGCGCCAAGCTTGGCGGCCATTCCGGCTTCACCCTGGATCCGATCGCCTCGCTTCGCCGGCAGGTGCGCGTGCCGGCCAACAAGAAGATTTCGCTGACGTTCTGGACCGTCGTCGGCGCCGATCGCGCCGAATTGGATGCCGCTATCGCACGGCTCGACCATCCCGAAAGCTTCTCCCGCCAGGCGATGCTCGCCTGGACGCGCTCGCAGGTGCAAACCCGTCACCTCGGCCTCAGCCTGTCCGACGCCGCCAATGTGCAGAAGCTGGCGCGCTACCTGATATATCCCGATCCGTTCCTGCGCCTTCCCGGCGAATCCATAGCCTCCGGGCTCGGCAGGCAGTCCAGCCTGTGGCCGACCAGCATATCTGGCGATTTTCCGATTTTCCTGGTCAGGATCGCCGATGTCGCCGATCTGGAGATCGTCGCCCAGGCGCTTCGCTTCCAGGAATACATGCGCGCCCGCGGCATGATGATCGATTTTGTTGTCGTCAACGAGCAGGCTTCGTCATACGTGCAGGACTTGCAGCGCGCGGTCGAGACGCTGTGCGAAAACAGCCGGTTGCGCGGCAAGGAGCTTGGACCCCGCCAGCACATCTTCGCGGTGCGCCGCGATCTGATGGAGGAAACGACCTACAGGACTTTGCTCGCCGTCGCCCGGGTGGTGCTGCATACGCGTAACGGCACCATCTTCGACCAGATCGAGCGCGCCGAGGCCGCGGCACTGCAGGCGCGAGACGCCGCCCTCCAGCCGGCAGACCTTGCAGCGCTTCGCGAGCCGTCCTTGCCGGTGCCGACGGCGCAAGCGTTTGCCGCCCAGGCACTGGTCGAGGCCCGCGTCGACGGCAGCGGGCTCGACCAATGGAACGGTTTCGGCGGCTTCGACGGCGGCGGACGCCACTACGTCGTGCGTCTTGCCGGCCGGCGCACGACGCCGCAACCGTGGATCAACGTCATCTCCAACCCATCGTTCGGTTTCCACATATCGGCTGAAGGCGCTGCCTTCACCTGGAGCCGCAACAGCCGCGACTATCAGTTGACGCCGTGGTCGAACGATCCGGTCACCAACCGGCCGGGCGAGGCTATCTATATCTACGATCATGCCAGTGGCAAAGCGTTCTCGCCGCTGGCTGCCGTGGTGCGTGACCCGACAATGACCTACGAAACCTGGCACGGGCAGGGTTTCTCGACGTTCCGTTCAAAGCGCGGGCCGCTGTCGATGGACCTGACCCATGTCGTCGATCCCGTCGATCCGGTGAAGATATCGCGGCTGCGCATCCAGAATTCGGGTTCGGCGCCGATGCGGCTACGCGTCTACGCCTATGCGGAATGGGTTCTTGGCGGCCATCGTTCGCGCACCGCGGCAAGCATCGTTCCGTCCCGGGATGCCGCGACCGGCGCCCTGCTGGCGCAAAATCCCTATGGGCTCGATTTTGGCGAACGGATCGCCTTTCTGGCCGCCGACGGTGCGGTGCATTCGGTCACCGCCGACCGCGGCGAATTCATCGGCAGGCTGGGCACCAGCGAGTTTCCGCATGCCGTGCTGAGCGGCGCCGGCCTGTCGGGCCGTGTCGAGGCCGGCGACGATCCCTGCGCGGCCATCGCACGCGACATCGACATCGCTGCCGGCGGCGACGTCACGCTGCTCTGGCTGCTCGGTGACGCGGCCTCGCCCGAGGAGGCCAGCGCGCTGGTGCAGGCCCATCGCTCCAGGGATTTCGATCAGCGGCTGGCCGACAATGAGCGCACGTGGCGCGGCTTTCTCGACACCATCCAGGTCGAGACGCCGGACAAGGCACTCGACGCCATGGTCAATCACTGGCTGCCCTATCAGAGCCTGGCCTGCCGCATCCGTGCCCGCTCTGCGTTCTATCAGGCAAGCGGTGCCTTCGGCTTCCGCGATCAACTGCAGGACACCTTGGCCTTGCTGGCGCATGACCCCAAGCTGGCGCGTGATCAGATCCTCAATGCGGCGCGGCGGCAATTTCCCGAAGGCGACGTGCAGCATTGGTGGCTGCCGCGCACAGAGGCAGGCGTTCGCACCATGATCTCGGACGACGTGGTCTGGCTGGCCCACGCCACGGCGCGCTACCTGCTGGTGACGGGCGATACCGCGATCCTGAAGGAGCAATTGCCCTTCATCGAGGGGCAGGCGCTGGGCGAAGGCGAGCACGATGCTTTCTTCATCCCGGAAATCTCGAAGAAGACAGCCTCGCTCTATGACCATTGCGCGCGGGCGCTCGATCTTGCCGTCAAGCGCAGCAGCCCGGCCGGGCTGCCGCTGATCCTCGGCGGCGACTGGAACGACGGCATGAACCGCGTCGGCGAGCACGGCAAGGGCGAGAGCGTGTGGCTGGGCTGGTTCCTGCTGAAGACGCTGGGCGACTTTGCTGCTGTCGCCAAGGCGGAGCGAGATGCCAAGCGCGCGCAGGCCTGGACAAAGCACGCCGAGGTGCTGAAGCGGGCGCTGGAAAGCACCGCCTGGGATGGCGAGTGGTATCGGCGCGGCAGCTTCGACGACGGCACGCCGCTCGGCTCGCGCAAATCGGACGAGTGCAAGATCGACTCGATCGCCCAGTCCTGGAGCGTGCTTTCGGGCGAGGGCGACCCGGCGCGGTCGACGACGGCAATGGGACAGGCGCTGAAAACGCTCGTCGACGACGAGCTCAAGATCGTCAAGCTGTTCACCCCGCCATTCTCGAGGACGGAGAAGGACCCGGGCTACATCAAGAGTTATCCGCCGGGGGTCCGTGAAAACGGCGGCCAATACACGCACGCGGCGACATGGTTCGTCATTGCGCTCGCCGAGATGGGGCGCACCGACGATGCCTACCGTTGCCTTTCGATGCTCAATCCGGTCAACCATGCGCTCGATGAAGCCGCGGCAGAGCGCTACCGGGTGGAACCTTACGTCGTCGCGGCCGATGTTTATTCCGGGCAGGACAAGGGCGGCCGCGGCGGCTGGACCTGGTATACCGGGTCGGCGGGCTGGCTTTATCGCGCGGCGGTCGAGAGCATTCTCGGCATCGAGCGTCGCGGACAGCGCATTCAATTCACGCCGAGACTTCCCAGCCATTGGGACGGTTATTCGGCGACCCTGAAGATGCTGGGCGCCGAGATCAAGGTACGCGTCGTCCGCGACAAAAAGGCCCGGGCCATCTCACTTGAAGTGAATGGCACGAAGACCAAATCTTCGTCCTTCGAGCCAAAAGCCGGAGACAATGCCGAGGTGATCGTCAGAATACCGGCCTAGATTCAAGGGCTTGGAGCGTCCCTTGCGCTTCCCCAGGGAACGCACGGGCGCTCCAAGTGCCTCTACCGGTTATATTTGCGTTTGACCTTGCTGAATGCCTGCACACGACTTTAGACGTCGTGCCCGGGGTCTTGCTGATTAAAATTGTGGCAGTGCTTTCCAGCTGCCATGATTTTGCCGCAACGCTGACATTTCACCTTTTATCTCAAACTGTTAGACGATCACGGCAAATTTCGAAGCGTCGTCATCTTTTGTTCGCGGAATGGGAACGGAAGAGGTAGACGAGCATTGTTTTGCCACGCGTCAACCGATACGAGTCAAAAAATGACGCACTGCACCATAAATAATTGGCGGAGTAGCTGAAGTGTCACTTCTGCAAATCTACTGGCGAGCCCTTGGTTATCTCGCTGCCGACAGGAAACGCGTTGCGTTTATCTGCGGGGCGAATGTCGCGCTTGCCATTATCGCCATTCTCGAGCCGATCATGTTCGGCCGGGTGATCGATGCCATTTCGGACCGCGGCTCGGTATTTTCGACGCTGGCAATGTGGGCCGGCCTCGGCGCGTTCAACATCATCGCCTTCGTGCTGGTGGCGCGCGGCGCCGACCGCTTTGCCCACCAGCGGCGCAGCGAGGTTCTTTGCCAGTCGTTCGAGCGCGTGATCACCATGCCGCTAGCCTGGCATCATCTGCGCGGCACCTCCAATTCCCTGCACACGCTCCTGCGCGCGGTCGAGACCCTGTTCAGCCTCTGGCTCGAATTCATGCGGCAGCATCTGTCGACCGCGGTCGCGCTGGTTTTGCTGGTGCCGACGGCGCTCAGCATGGATATCCGCATGTCGATGGTGCTGCTGGCGCTTGGCGCACTCTATGTCGGCATCGGACGGCTGGTGATGCGGCGCACCAAGGAAGGCCAGGCGGCCGTAGAGCGGCATTACCACAAGGTGTTTGCGCATGTGACCGACTCGGTCAGCAACGTCGCCGTCCTGCAGAGCTACAACCGCATCGGCCACGAGACCGAGGCGCTCAAGCGCTACGTCAAGAACCTGCTCGACGCGCAGAACCCGGTGCTCGACTGGTGGGCGATGGCCAACGCGCTGCACCGGCTGTCGTCGACGATTTCGATGATGGTGGTGCTCTTGATTGGCGCCTATCTGGTGACGCACGGCCAGTTGCGCATCGGCGACGTCATCGCCTTTACCGGCTTTGCCACGCTGCTGATTGCCCGGCTCGACCAGATGTCGGCTTTCGCCAACCAGATTTCCGAGGCACGCGCCAAGCTCGAGGAATTCTATCATCTCGAGGACTCCGCTTCCGATGCCGCCGAGCCCGACGGGCTGCGCGACCTCGTCAACGTCACGGGTCATGTGCGTTTCGAGAATGTCTGCTTCGAATTCGGCAATTCCGGGCAGGGCGTCGACGACGCGTCGTTCGAGGTCCAGGCCGGCCAGACCGTCGCCATCGTCGGCCCGACGGGCGCCGGCAAGACGACGCTCATCAACCTTCTGCAGCGCGTCTTCACGCCGTCCGGCGGCCGTATCCTGATCGATGGCATCGACACCCGCACGGTGACCCGCAAGTCGCTGCGCCATTCGATCGCCACCGTGTTCCAGGATGCCGGCCTGCTCAACCGCTCGATCGAGGACAACATCCGCGTCGGCCGTGCGGAGGCGACCTATGACGAGGTCCATGCCGCTGCCAACGCCGCCGCCGCGCAGGATTTCATCCTGTCGAAGAGCGAAGGCTACGACACGGTCGTCGGCGAACGCGGCGGACAGCTGTCCGGTGGCGAGCGCCAGCGCATCGCGATTGCCCGCGCCGTGCTGAAGGACGCGCCCATCCTGGTTCTCGACGAGGCGACCAGCGCGCTCGACGTCGAGACGGAAGACCGCGTCAAGGACGCCATCGACGAATTGCGGCGCGGCCGCACCACCTTCATCATCGCCCACCGCCTGACCACCGTTCGCGATGCCGATCTGGTCGTGTTCATGGACAAGGGCCGGGTGGTCGAGATGGGCGGGTTCACCGAACTGTCGCTGCGCAACGGCCGCTTCGCCAGCCTGCTGCGTGCCGGCGGCCTGCTCAACGACGAGGAGGTTCGCCGCCTCAGCCATCCGGTGAACGAAGCCGCCTGAGTGGCACGGGCCTCCTTCTCCCGTTGTTGTGGGAGAAGGTGTCACCGTAGGCGACGGATGAGGTGCGCTCCAGCTTGGCGCACACCTTCATCCAAAATCCAGACTGCGGCGCACCGAGTAGCGCCTCACTCCGTCCAGCATCCCTCATCCGTCTCGGCGCTGCGCGCCAATCCACCTTCTCCCACTGGGGAGAAGGGGAGACCGCGTCACCGCCACGGCTGCAAGCTCTCATCGCGGACCTAGGCGATAATTGTGTCGCAGACGGCGTTCAGATCCCGCAACTCCAGCTTGGCGCAAAATCTTCATCCAAAAATGGAGATGTAAGCGCACTGCAGATCAGGATGTGAACCCGTAAATCGGGATTGACCGGAAGGGCCTCGGTCTGCGTTCAGGGCGCAAGCTCGCAAAAGCGGTCGATGGAACAAGGCAGCCCCTACGCGCAGCCTCACCGAATTGGCCCATCGCGCTATCACGACCTCTGGTCGGAAGCGGCGCCCAGCAATGAAATAGTTCAAGACCGATGTCGATTTCGGGGAGGCCCATTCGTCATCAGGATAGGAAGCCGAAGAAATTTGCCCAAGCAAAGAAACGGATACGATGACAATCACTATCACAGCATTTGAACGATCACCCGATGGCGGCAAGGGACTGGCGCGCGATACGCGCGTTCGCTGGGCGCTCGAAGAAGTGGGTCAGCCTTATGAGGTTCGTCTTGTTTCCTTCGCAGGGATGAAGGCGCCTGACCATCTGGCAATCCATCCTTTCGGCCAGATCCCCACCTATGAGGAAGGTTCTCTCTCGCTGTTCGAGACCGGCTCGATCGTCTTTCATCTTGCCGAGCAGCATGCGGGCCTGCTGCCGAAGGATCGCGATGCCCGCGCACGCGCGATCACGTGGATGTTTGCCGCACTTAACACCGTCGAGCCGCCGATCCTCGAATTAACGACGGCAAGAATATTCGAAGGTGACAAGCCTTGGAGCGAGGAGCGCTTGCCGTTGGTAAAAGACCGTGTTCGCGCTCGGCTGGACAAACTCTCGGCTCACTTGGGCGTCGCCGATTGGCTCGATGATGCGTTCAGCGCGGGCGATCTATTGATGGTATCAGTGCTGCTGCGACTAAGAATGTCAGGCATTTTGGACGAATATCAAAACTTGGCTGCCTATGTAGCGCGCGGGGAAGCACGGCCCGCCTATATCCGGGCTTTCGCCTCGCAATTTGCGATCAACGCCCCATCAACCAACTGCCGACAGCAGGTTTGAAGTCTGCCGCTGAGCGTTTGACCAATGCTCGACGCTTCCAGCTTGACCGCTTTTGGCGTCAACTTCGGCGCGATCAAACGCCCCGATCGGGTTGCTTACCGACTGGCGGCTTTCATATTGCGATGAGTTCTGATTCAGGCTCGACATGAGCCGTCATCCGGCTCGGAGCCACGCGCCGATCCACCTTCTCCCACAAAGGGGAGAAGGAGAGACCGCCGGCGCCGTGGTTGCCGCAACTCCGCCGGCGGTCTATGTAAAGCCGCATGAGCGACACGACTTCACGCCTCTCCGGCTGGATGGACCTTGCCAACCCGACGCGGTTCGTCGGGCTGGTCGACAAGGTCGTGCCGTGGTTGGCGAGCGTGGCCGCCATCATCCTCGCTGTCGGTCTCTATATGAGCTTCACGGCGCCTGAGGATTTCCAGCAAGGCATCACCGTGCGCATCATGTATATCCACGTGCCTTTCGCCTGGCTTGCCATGATGTGCTACACGCTGATGGCGGTCTCGGCGCTTGGCACGCTGGTCTGGCGCCATCCGCTGGCCGAAGTGGCGCTGAAATCGGCGGCACCCATCGGCGCCGTCTTCACCGCCCTTGCGCTGATCACCGGTTCGATCTGGGGCAAGCCGATGTGGGGCACCTGGTGGGTGTGGGACGCGCGGCTGACCTCGGTCTTCATCCTGTTCCTGATGTATCTCGGCATCATCGCGCTGACCCGAGCGCTCGACGATGCCGGGCGCGCCGCCTGGGCCGCCGCCATCATCACCCTGGTCGGCTTCATCAACATTCCGATCATCAAATTTTCGGTCGACTGGTGGAACACGCTGCATCAGCCGGCTTCGGTGTTCCGGCTTGGCGGGCCGACCATCGATCCAAGCCTGTTGTGGCCCTTACTGGTGATGGCACTCGGCTTCACCGTGCTGTTCTTCGCGCTGCATCTGATGGCAATGCGCACCGAGATCCGCCGCCGCCGTGTCATTTCGATGCGCCGCGTCGCGGCAAGGCAAGCTGAACGGCAACCCGGCTGATCTTATCCGTCGAGTTTCTTCCCACCCCCCTCTGTCCTGCCGGACATCTCCCCCGCAAGGGGGGAGATCGGATGTTGCTTCTGCTTTCGCCAATTACCAACGTATCAAAGTGGGTGCGGGCGGCGGAGCTGCCAATCTCCCCCCTTGCGGGGGAGATGTCCGGCAGGACAGAGGGGGTGCTGTCCCTCCGGCGTCCGATTCTATACATTAAAGCCTCCGCACGCTCTCCGGGCTGGTTCACCCCATACGCCCGCGCGCCTTGACCGGCAGCGTCTCGATCACTTTCTCGCCTTCAATCAGATGCACCTCGTCGAACAGATTGGTGACGACGCAGCAATGGTCGGGCACGACGCGCACGCGCTCGCCGATGCCAAGCTCGGCGCCGCCCGAAAGCGTGACATTGCCGTGCTCTTCGCTGAGGCTGGTCACCCTTGCGCCTGAAATGCCCAGCAGCTCGCCGAAATCGGCGAGCCCCAGCGTGTCGCTGGACAGCGCCTTGCTGCCGGCGTCGAGGATGGCGCGTGTCGGCGTTGGACGGCTGACCACCGTCGACAGCACCGTCAGCGCGCAATCGTCGAGGCTGCCGACGCCTTTGGCGACTTGGTAGCGGTCGAGATAGATGTAGGTGCCAGGCCGGTATTCGGTAACGACGGAATGCTCGCCCGAGCGCCACATGTCGGGCGTGCCGCCGCTGGAGATACGCTCGCAGGCAAGGCCGGATGCGGCAAGTGCTTGCTGCGCATCGGCGAGCCACGCCTCGGTCTCTGCGGCGCGGCCCGCCCCCGGGTAGGTCATCAAGCCGCCGAAGACGAGCCCCCGGACCTTGTCGATCTCGCTCGCCAGCGCGACTGCCTCGCCGGCCGACTGCACACCGCAGCGGCCCATGCCGGTGTCGCATTCGACCAGCACCGGCAGGCGGTGGCCGGGATCGGTAAAGGTGGCGGCAAGTCCCATCAGCGTGTCCATGCTGTCCGTTGTCACCGACAGTGTTACGCGGCCGTGCAGCGCCTTGAGGCGCTCCAGCTTCGCCCGCCCGAGGATATGTAGGGCAGAAAGATGTCGGTCAGGCCGGCGTCGGCCATGATTTCGGCCACGCCGATCTTCTGGCAAGTGATGCCGACGGCGCCGGCCGCGATCTGCTTTTTTGCCCAGTAGGGCAGTTTGTGGGTCTTGATGTGCGGCCGGAGTTTCAGCCCGTGCCGGTCGGCATGGGCCTGCGCCCGCGCGATGTTGGCTTCGGCGCGGCCGGCATCGATCAGGATCGCCGGCGTATCGAGGTCGTCTATGCTGCGCATGGTCTCACCATCGGAAAATTGGTTGACCTTATGGCCCTGATCGGACCGCATGTCATGGGGCCAGCGACAGCAGTTTGCATCGACACCGAATTGACGTTCGGCTATTGCGTTAGCGCTCGCAAAGCGACGGGAAGGAACCACGATCATGAAACGCTCCGCCATCAACGACATCATCCGCGACGCCGACGCCTTCATCCGCTCGTTCGGCTACATCATGCCGCCCTTCGCCTACTGGAGCCCCGAAGAGATGAAGGCGCGCCGGCAGGATTCGTCGGCGATCTTCTCCTCCCGGCTCGGCTGGGACATCACCGATTATGGCCAGGAGAAGTTCGACGAGCTCGGCCTGTTCCTGTTCACCGTCCGCAACGGCCGCTACGAGGACATGAAGAAGGGCATGGGCATGCTCTATGCCGAGAAGATCATGATCTCGCGCAAGGACCAGCTGTCGCCGATGCACCGCCACAACATCAAGGCCGAGGACATCATCAACCGTGGTGGCGGCAAGCTGGTGCTAGAGCTGTTCATGCATGATCGCGATGGCGGCATCGATCCGAAGGCCGAAGTATCGGTGCCTGTCGACGGAACCATCCACAGGCTGCCTGCGGGTGGGCTGCTGAAGCTCGACCCAGGCCAGAGCGTGACGCTGCTGCCGGGCGTCTGGCACGCCTTCTGGGCGGAAGGCAAGGACGTGCTGATCGGCGAGGTTTCGACGGTCAACGACGATCTCACCGACAATGTCTTTCGCGAACCAATCGGCCGCTTCGCAGACATCGACGAGGACACAGCACCGCTGCACCTGTTGGTGTCCGACTACGAGAAGTGGGTGGGATAGGGCAGGGTGGCGAGGAACACTTACGCTCGAGAGTGAAGGTCCTCGGCAATCAGCCGCTTCTGTCGCAAGTCGACCCGAGTCGTTGTGCACAGCTGATCCAGCGGCATTTTGACGTGGGCCTCGTCAAGCGGGATTAGCGCGTAGTAATTGCCCTCGCCGGGCTGTGGGATTGGCGCCGGGGCCGACTTGTCATCGTCAGGATCGACTCGTGAGGCGGCAATGATGACGCCTCGGGAATCGTATACCGCGTGAAGCGCTATTGGCATGGCTTGGCTCCTCAGGGAGAACTTATGGCCGCGAATCTTATTTGCATATCGTCTGATACGTTCGTCTGTATTACCTCGGTCTGGCCTGACTCGTCGATGTAGGTATACAGGCTTTCCCAGCGCAAAGTGGCCGTGCGAAGGACGACCGCCGCACGTACCGAGTATCCCCAGTAGGCATCGCCTGTTCCGAGCTTCCAAAACCACACCATTTGGCTGCCAGCTCGTTGGAAAGTGGATTGAGTGACGAAAGTGGCCAAGGAAGTCTCCTTGCAGCTTGATTTCCGTAGAACCTGGAACTCTCGAGGAGTTTTCTTGCAACATCCGCTTGCGACTTCCAGAGGATAGGGAACACGAGCACCCTCGGACGGATAGGCATTTCAACCCCGCGAGACTGAATTTGCGGGAGAAGATGGCACCGGTCAAGCATCAATCTTCGGTGGCAATGGGCTGCTGCGCACGCTTTTCGTGCATTCCCACGCCTGATCTAACGCTGGTGCTTGTTTTCCCTGCGGTTGCCCAGCAGGAGCTTGCGTTCGAGATGTGCCCGCAACTCCCCGTAGTAGGCCGTCAGGAACGCCCGCGCGTCATGGGCTTGTGGCGCCGCACCGATCTTGCGTCCGATCGTTTCGGCCACCGTCCGCAACGCGAAATAGTCGTCGCGGCGCAGCACTTCCTCCAGCTTGTGGAGTTCGGCAATTCCGTAGGCGTCGAGCTGGGCGTGGCTGAATCGGAACGCGCCAGTGCCGGCATCCTGCCGGGCCGACAGATCTTCCAGCAAGGCGCGCTTCGGTGCCTCGACCACCCAGGTCCCCGCCAACAGGTCGCCGATCCGCATGCGGTCTCGATTGAAGAGCGGAAACAAGGCAAACAGCAGCGTCCACACCAGTCCGAACACCGTCGTCAGCGTGTCGGCAAGGTCGGTGCCGCTGCGTCCGACGATGATCGACAGCGGCAGGAACACTTCGATCTCGCGCATCAGGTTGCGGGCGATGACCTGGTCGATCGACAGGCCGTCTCCGCTGCGCGATGCGACCCGGATGCCGACGATCCGCTTGCCGGGCGTAGCCGCGCGCCGGCCCGCTTCGAAGACGATGAAGTAGGCGTTGCGCAGAAAGAAGATCAGGATGATCCAGACGACGAAGAGCGGCTGAAACCCCTCGCTGCCAAGGCCTCCCACCCCGAACAGTGCGACGATCGTGATCACGATTGCAGCCACCGCGATGAACACGAAGTCGAGGAGGAAGGCGGCAGCCCGCGTGCCGGCGTCGGCCAGCTTTATCCGAAGATCGACGCCCTCGGGCGTGATCAGCGGCCGTATAGCCGCAAAGGCGGCGCGTCTACCGATCGCCATGCCGCACCACCCGGAACAGGTAGAAGTAACCGATCCACAGCGCCAGCATGCCACCGCCAATGGCGTAGCGCGTGACGTCGCTGGTGATGGTCTGCCTGCCAATGCCCTCGAGCAGCCCGGCAAACAGCAGCATGACCGAGACCCCGACCATAGCATTCGCGGCGATGCGTCCGGCACGAGCCGCTGCCGCCATGCGTGTCAATTCGCCGGGAAAAGCGATGCTGGTGCCGATGCGCATGCCGGCCGCGCCGGCCAAAGCGATTGCGAACAATTCGGTGGTGCCGTGGATGGCCAGCCAGCCGCCGAGCTCCATGCCGAGCCCCTTGGACCAATAGACTTGGAACAACGCGCCGATCATGCAGCCGTTGAACAGCATCAGCAGTACCGTCGGCACGGCGAAGGCAAAGCCGAGGGCGAAGGCCAGGATCGCGACCTGGACGTTGTGCGTGAACAGATAGACGGCAAAGCCTGAGAGAAAGCCATTGTCGCCATCATAAAGCATGCTGCGCAGCAGTTCGGCCGAAGCATCTGGACCGCGGCCCCCTGCCAGGCTGGACGGGATGATCGCGTCGAACCAGCTCTTGTCGGATGCCACCAGCCAGGCGCCTGCACCAATGCCGATCACCATCAGCGCGACCGAAACCAATGTCTCGCGCCACAGGTCGCGAATGGCTTCGGGCCAGTCGTGCAGGAAGAAATCGGCGAGGCGCTGCCGCAGCCCGCGGCGTGCGCCATAGAGATAGAAATAACCGCGCAGCGACAGCGCTTCGAGATAGGCGACCAGCGCGTTGTCGAGCGAGGTCGCCCGCGCCACCGAAAGGGAAGACAGCGCCGATCGATAGAGTAGGGGCAGCGACAGCAGCTCCTCTTCGGAAAGCGTGCGCGGCGCACGCTTCTCGACACGCGCCAGCAGTGCCTCGAATGCTTTCCAGTCGGCCTCGCGCTCGCGGCGAAAGCTGGCCAACGACTGGCGTACCGCGTCGCCACGTACCGCACTGCCGGGTACTGGCGCCGTCACAACAGATCCTCCTGCTTGAACTGCAGATAACGCTCGACCAGCGCGGGACCCAGCCGGTTGTGGTTGGCTTCGATGACATGCGCCCCGAGCAGCCGCAGCCGGCCGATGACGACCTGCCTTTCGCGCAAGAGCCCTCCGGCAACGACCGCGCGGGCAACGTCCTCGCCGGAGCGTGGCGGCATGTCGGCCAGGCCCTCCAGTTCGGTGTCCTTCATCAGCATGAACAGCACGAGATGCCGTTCGGTGAGCCGGCCCACGGTGCGCAGCATCAATTCGGCACTGATCGGATCGACGAAATCGGTGAAGACGATGACCAGCGAACGGCGGTCGAGCCGCGCCGCCAGCGTCGTCAGCGCCAAGGTGAAGTTGGTCTCTTCACTGGAATAGTCGATCTCCGCGGCCCGTTTCTGGATCATCGCAAAGCTGGCGGGGCCGCGTACCGCGCCGCTCGAAACGCGCGGCCGTGCATCGAAGCCGAACAGGCTGACCATGTCGCCGCCCTTCAGCGCGATGAATGCCGACAGCAGGGCGGCCGTCACCGCCCGGTCCACCTTCGGCACACCGTCGACGGGCTCGCACATCAGGCGTCCGCTATCGATGGCCAGCACGATATTGTTGTTCTCCTCGATGCGGAACTCGCGCGCCAAAAGCTTGCCGTGGCGGGCGCTGCGCTTCCAGTCGATCATCCGCCGGCCCATGCCCGGCTGGTAATCCTTGAGCGCGTCGAACTCGCGGCCTTGACCAGCGCGGCGCTGCGCATGGCCTTCGGCACGCGCCGCATGTTGCAGCAGCGTGATCGCCTCGCCGCGGGCGCTGCTGACGTCGGGCAGCACCGCAACCTTGCTTTCCACCGGCAGCACGACCTGGTTCCAGACCAGCCCGAACGGCCCGCGCCAGCGCACCCAAAGACGGTCGAAGCTGGCGATCCCACGCCGCAGCGCCTGGAAGCGAAGGTCGAGCGACCCGCCTCCGGGGGTTGGCAGCAATGTCCCACCGCTGTCGCTCACCGGCGCCAGACGCGCATCGTGGCCGACGCGAGCCTCCGCGATGCGCGGCCGCCCCGAATGACGGGCGGCAATTTGTACGCTGAAGTCGCCGCCGACACCGACCTGCTGCGGCGCATCGATGCTGGCATTCAGCGATGCCCGCCCGCGTCCGGCCGCGGCATCCACCGCCAGGAAGGCAAGCAGCAGGCAGCTCCACAGCAATCCCAGATACCAGAACGACGGCAGTGCCAGCGCGACCAGGAAGGCCGGCACCGCGCCGGCCGCTGCTGCCCACACTGCTCGGCCGCTGGGATAGATCAACGTGGTGCTTCCGTCTGGTCGACCAGGTCGGAGACGATCTGCTCGACCAGGCGGCCATCGATCTGGGCGGCAGGCGAAAGGATGACGCGGTGGCGCAGCGCCGGCACTGCCAGCGCCTTGACGTCGTCGGGGATCACATAGGCGCGTCCGTCGAGCGCCGCCCGGGCACGCGCCGCCCGCGCCAGCATGGCGCCCGCGCGCGGGCTGGCCCCCACTTCCAGATCGGCATTTTCGCGCGTAGCCCGAACCAGCGCCGCTATATAGCCGACGACATCGTCGACGAGGGTGACGGAGCCGACGGTTGCAAGTGCCTCCTGCAGCGTCTCGCGGTCCGTCTGCGCCTCGATGCCATATTGCGCGATGTCGTGCGAGGCGGAGCCGCCGCCGTGATAGACGATGATGGCCCGTTCTTCCTCGGGGCCGGGATAGCTGACGCGGTGCTTGAACAGGAAGCGGTCGAGCTGTGCCTCGGGCAGGGGGTAGACGCCCTGGTGCTCGATCGGATTCTGGGTCGCGACGACCATGAAGTTGCGGCCGAGCGAATGCGTGGTGCCGTCGAACGTGACCGCATGTTCCTGCATCGCCTCGAGCAGTGCGGCTTGCGTCTTGGGTGGCGTGCGGTTGATTTCGTCGGCAAGCAGGAGATCGCAGAAGATCGGGCCGCGCGTCAGCGTGAACTGCCCGGTCTGGAAGTTGTAGATGTTCGACCCGACGATGTCGCCGGGCATCAGGTCCGGTGTGAACTGGATCCGCCCGTAGGCGACCCCAAGCGCTTGGGCGAAGCAGCGCGCGGTCATTGTCTTGGCCGTGCCGGGAGGGCCTTCGAGCAGGATATGCCCGCCTGCAAACAAGGCGGTCAGCATCAGGTCGACCGTATCGTGCTGCCCGGTAATCGCCTTGGCCACTTCTTCCCTGATCCGTGTCGCCAGGGCCTTCACATCATCGACGTTCACCGAGCCTCCTTGCTGTCCAGTCGTGCAGCCGCTCAGCTGCCTGTTGCATCTGCGCCAAGTTCTTGGCCTCGCCGGCGGCTTGCGAGCGCATCGTGAAGCCGCCAGCTTGCTCCTTATCGCGAGAGTCGAGCCAGTGGTCGAGCGCTGTGCCTTGCAACCCTTGCGGTGCCCCGAGCAGCGCGCCGGCGCGCACCCGCATCAAGGCCGCATAGCGGCTTCCCAGCTCGTCCAGCCGGCCGGCACGCCGCATGAGCATCGCCGTCGTATCGACCAGCGCACGCTTGCCGAAAGCAATTGCACGCTGGTCGGCACGCGGCGGGCCGAATCGGCCGAGGCCATGCAGGAACGCCAGCGCCGCAGCGACCAGGATCGTCAGTGTCAGCGCCAGGAAGGGCGGCTCGACCAGAAGCTTGGCCAGATCATACTTCCGCCCCGCGCCGTGCAGCGTCAGATCGAACATCACCGGCCCGTCGTCCGGCTGGAGCAAGGCGATCAGCCCGAGCGCGGCTGCCGCCTTGTCGGGATCCTTGAGGGCGGCGTTGTTGATCAGGTCGGGGTCGGTCAGGATATAGAACGGCTTGTTCTCCACTTGCGTCAGGACGGCCTGGCCTTTGCCGGCTGCAATGACCGGGTGTTCGTCCGCTACCCACTGCAATTCGTGCGGGGTGTTGACGAGCTGGCCCTCGATGTCGAGTTGCTTTGGCGTACTCTGGCCAGCACCGATCTTTGCATCGGCGATCCGGCCAAGCCATTCGTTCACCACCGAACCGGGCAATCGCCCGAATTTCATATTCCAGCCTTCGTGCTCCTGCAGCGGCAGGATCTGCCATTTGGGCAGCACGAAGAGCGTGTTCTGGTCCTGACGAAGGTTGAGGATGTGGTCGAGAGCCTCCGGATCGCTGTCGGGCGAGATGGTGACGATCAGCAGCATGTCGGTGCCGAGATCGTCCTCGGTCCGCGCCATGAAGGGCGGTTCGCCGGTCAGCTTCAGCCATTCCGCCAGACCGGCGTAGCCGACGCCGCTTTTCGACAGCGGCGTGGCGCCGCCATTGCCGGGTTGCCGGAAATCGGGGGCATAGGTGGACAGCAGGAAGAAACCGGCAGCCGCAAGCAGGCTGGCGAAAATCCCCCAAAACAGTGTCTTTCGATTGAACGGCTCCTGCGCCTCGACCGCCGGTGCGCTCACGTCCAGGCATCCCGGAAGGCGAAACGTTCATAGGCGCCGCGTGCTTGCCGCCAGCCTTCCGCGCCGACCGGCCGGCGCGCGAACAGCGCGGCCTCGACAATGCGGGCGATCTCGGTAAAGGCATGGCGTGCCCTTCCCGGCAGGGAAGGGGCATTGGCGATGTCGCGCGCGGTGAGCGACGGGCGCAGGAAGTCCGGCAGCCGGCCAGCAATATCGGCGACGCTGCGCCGAAGCAAAAGGTGAACCGCTTCGTCATAGTCGCCGCGCGCGGCCAGCGTGTCGGCTTCCGACAGCAGGATCTGCGCGGCGCCGGCGTCGGGGCGCCAGGTCTCTTCGGCCTCGGCCTCGGGCCGCGCGCGCTGCCACGGCAGCCGCCAGGCGATGCCTTTCACCTCGAGGAAGACCAAAAGCAGGATGATTGCGGCGCCCGATATCACCGCCCCCCAGAACAGATAGATCATGTAGGGACCGAGCGATGACAAAAGATCGAGCAGCGGCTTCAGCCAGTCGGGCGGCTGGGGCGGCACATAGGCCGGCAGGTCGAACTGGATCGACTCATCGGCGATCAGCTGCTTGTGCAGATTGGTCAGCCATTCGGCTTCCGCTGTGCCTGGCTGTGCCACCGTCACCCGCTCCCCTGCAACCTGCAGTTCCCAGCCGACACTGACAATGCAGCACAAGAATTGCAAGTGGGCTGGACGCCCACGGTTAATCTTGGCAGAATTGCTATTAGGGCGCCGTGATACTGTTACGGCGAAACACGGGGGAAATCATGGCTTCAACGACATTGGAACGGCCTGAGAAATTCGAGATCGGCAGAGTGTTCAACAACAGCTTCGCCGTGATCGGCCGCAACATCGGCCTGTGCCTTGGGCTCGCGCTGCTGTTTTCAGGCTTGCCGGCGATTATTCTTCGGCTGTGGAGCCAACCGCAACTAGATGCGGTTCTGCAGGGCGACCCCGGCGCCGCGGCCGATCCCTCGATGATGTTTCGGAATTCATGGATTGCGGTTATTGCGGGATTGCTATCCTTCGTTTTCGCGCTGCTGCTCCAGTCGGCGCTGGTGCGGGCGACGATCGAGGACTTGAACGGCAAGCGGCCGACCTTTGGCGACTGCATTCAGATAGCCATTCGCAATTTGCTGCCGACCCTTGGTATTGGCCTGCTCGTCGCCCTGGGTGCGGGCCTGGCGTCGATAGCCTTGCTGGTTCCCGGCATCATCTTGTGGCTCGGATGGTGCGTGGCGGTGCCGGTTCTGATCCAGGAGCGGCTTGGCGTGTTCGGTTCGATGTCTCGCAGCCGCGTCCTGACCAAGGGCAACCGCTGGCCGCTATTTGGCCTCTTCCTGATCCTGATGATCATCGCGATGGTCATCCAGTGGGTGATGCTGGCAGTCATCGTCATGTTGGGTGGGATCATTGCCGATGTGGCGGCAGCCTTGGTGTCGACCGTACTGTCGATGGTGCTGTCGGTGGCCACGGCGGTCAGCTATGTCGAGCTGCGTCAGGTCAAGGAAGGCACCAGCGTCGAAGAACTGTCGCAAATCTTCTCCTGAGGACGGGTGGAGGCTTTTCACCGACGGCTCGGCTCTCGCATTGCGCTACTGAGCCGAGCTTGTTCACAAAGCCTTTGTCTGCGCCGGTAACGCTGTGGCCAGCCGCTTCGCCCATTCCTCGATGCCGGAGCGGCCCGCCAGCAAATCCTGCCTGATCTCGATGAGGATTGCGGGAATGCCGCGATCGTCGCCATGGACCGGTATGGCATAGTCGCCGTCGCGGCTGATCACATAGGGCTCGTTTGCCGCGGCGTTGAGCGCACTGTCGGCGCGCAGGCCGGCAAGCACTGCCTGGCCGAAATCGACTGCCCGATCGTAAAGCACGCCGGCGTGCCAGGGCCTGCCAACACTGAGGTAGACCGGCGTGAAGGAGTGAATCGCCGCGATCCGCGTCGCTCTGCCCTGCCTCGCCCGGTCGTCGAGATGGGCGGCCACGCGGTCGTGAAACGGCGCGAACAGGATTTCGGCGCGCCGGCTTCGTTCCTCCGGATCGAGGCCGACATTGCCGGGGATGCCGGTGTCCTCAGATAGCACCGGAATGCTGCCGCTGGAACCAAGCGGCCGGTTGAGATCGATCAAAAGCCGCGAATAGGAGCTGAGGAAAGCCGGAGCATCGAGCAGCTTCGACAGAGCGCGGGTAACTTCGGCGGCGCCGATATCCCAGGCGATATGGCGCTGCAAATGGCTGCTGTCGAGACCGAGCCGCGCATACTCGGCCGGAATATGATTGGACGCGTGCTCGCATATCAAAACGATATCGGAACGCCCCGTTTCGTTGATTGCTTCGACCGCTGGAGGCCAACCTTCCGGTAGGATGGCGCTAGCAAGCTGCTCAGCCATCAATATAGCGTCCGGTAGAGGTCGCAGACCGCCACTGGGTCCAGACCGGCGAGCCGCCCGCTCTCATGCCGCTTGAGGCCGACAAAGGTCTCGACGAACACCGGCGCGAACCATCCGGTCACGGTCTTGTCGGCGAGGAGCGCGTCGAGCGCCGCCGGCAGCGTTTCCGGCAGCCGCACGAGGCCAAGCTTCTTGCGTTCGGCGGCGCTCATCTGCGTCGGGTCGCCGGTGACCAGCGGCGGCGCCGGCAGCTTGGCCTTCAGCCCTTCCAGCCCGGCCCGGACGATCGCCGCCAGCGACAAATAGGGATTGCCGGTGGCGTCTGCTGCCCGGTATTCGATGTTGTACTGCCGCGCCGGATCGCGCCCGCCGATGGTCACCGTCGGGCAGATGCGTAAGGACGCTTCGCGGTCGCGGTCGGCAAGCCAGGTGTAGGACGAACTCCAGCTATGCGGCTTCAGCCGGTAGTAGGACGACACGCTCGCCGCCGTCATGGCGGTGATCGCGGGCAAATGGCGCAGCACGCCGGCGCAGAACGAAGCGGTCCGGCTGGAAAGACCGCCCGGCTGGGCCGGATCGTAGGTCGCCGGCTTGCCGGCCTCGTCGACGAAACTGAAATGGATGTGGACGCCGTTGCCGACGGCATCCGGCGCGGTCTTGGGCGCGAAGCTCGCCCGCCAGCCGGCACATCGCGCGACTTCGCGCGTGATCTCACGGATGGCGACCGCGCGATCGGCCGCGGCGAGCGCATCGGCTGGCTCGCATGTCACCTCGAATTGGTCGGTGCCGAATTCGGCGATCACCACTTCGGGCGCGACGCCGGCTTCCGCTAGCGCCGCCATCAGATTGGCGGCAAACGGATCGGCGCGGCGCAATGCGGCCAACGACATCGAATGAGCCGGCCCAAAGTCGCCCTCGATATGGAATTCATGCTCGAACGCGGCGATGACGGAAAGCCCGGTCGCCGCCTTCAACTCCGCCAGCGCATCGCTCAGCATGGTCCGCGTACAGCCGACCCACGGGCTGCCGTCCAGTTCGACGATGTTGCCGGCGACCATGTCGAACGGTGTCGGCGATCCGGTCAGCGCCGTGCGAAACCGCGCGTTGAGATCGGGAATGAGCCGCACATCGCCGGACGAGCCCCAGGGATTGGGGTCGACGATGGAATTGAAGGGCGTCAGCGACAGATTGGCCTGCAGCCAGCCGACGCCGGTCGCGGCGATCTTCTGCAGCTTGCTTTCGACGACGGAGCGGC
The DNA here is from genome assembly GCF_040317695.1 of Mesorhizobium sp. M1403. Taxonomy (NCBI): domain Bacteria; kingdom Pseudomonadati; phylum Pseudomonadota; class Alphaproteobacteria; order Hyphomicrobiales; family Phyllobacteriaceae; genus Mesorhizobium; species Mesorhizobium sp. M1403. The sequence continues at coordinate 28,394 of NZ_JAMYKY010000013.1, forward strand.
CGCGCATGATCGCCGAAAGGTCGGTGGTGACGACGGCAACGAGCGGTTCGACGGTCGATGTCATGTAGCTTTTCCCAAGGCTTCGAAACGGGCAGTAATGATGGCGGTGTCGGCGATCCAGCAATAGCCGCCGAACGCCTCGAGCGCGCCATCATGGCGCTCCTGCGAGGCGGCGGCGCAAGCGTCCGATACGCAGGTGACGAGGTAGCCGCGATCGGCGGCATCGCGCACCGCCATGTCGACGCACTGGTCGGTCATAATGCCGGCGACGATCAGGTAACGCACGCCGAGGTTTTTCAGGACATAGTCGATGTTGGTTGAGTTGAAGACGCCCGACGATGTCTTCGGCAGCATGATCTCGTCGCCGACCGGCGCCAGCGACGGCACCGGCAGGCCCTCCGGCCGGCTCGGCGCGATATGGATCGGCGTCAGCTTGTGGTCGAGCGAGCGGTCGCGGCCATCTTGGGTCAGGCTCTGGATGATGGTGTGGATCACCTCGACGCCGTTGGCCCGCGCCGCCGCCAGCAGGCGCTCCTGGTGGGGGATCGTTTGCGACGCCGTCTGCCGGTAGAAATAGTGATCGGGACCACGCTCCGGATGCGCCGGATCGGCGCCGGGCTCCAGCCAGACGCGCTGCATGTCGACCAGCAGCAGTGCGGTTTCGCCGGCCCGGAACGGCTCGTTTCGTTTCGGCAGTGGTGGCGTCATGCTTGGGGTCCTGTGTGGGTGATCGCAATCTGGCTGATTTAGCTGACTTTGGTCCACCCGTCTTGCGTGCCGGACGCGCTTATTGGGATATTCGAAGTCGCTAATTTAAGGTACACTGCTTTCCGGCATGGGGGACGGGGGTCTCTGTGATGATCGATTCAGACGTGTTCGACTTTGTCGAACGCTGCAGGAAACATACAGCCACCGGGCCGCTGCTGAGCGACCTTCTTGAAACCGTGAGGAATCTCGGCTTCGAGCATCTTATCCTGAGCGGTGTGCCGCTCAGTGGCCAGAAACTTGCGCCGATGGTTGAACTGAATGGCTGGCCGGCCGGCTGGTTCGAACGCTATGTCGAAGCCGAGCATGCCGCGGTTGATGGTGTTTGCATTTACTCGGCAAAGACCCTGAAGCCGTTCCTTTGGTCCGAAGTACCGGCAAAGTGGTCGGATACGGAAGGTTCACGACGCGTCGCCGGCGAGGCAACGGAGTTCGGGATCTGGAGCGGCTTCGCTGTACCGATGCTCAGCATTCACCATTGGCAATCCGTGCTGTCGTTTGCCTCTTCCGCGAAGTCCTGCAATCTCTCGCCACGCCATCAGGTGCAACTGGTGACCATGGCGGTCTATGCCGGCATGTCGATCCAGGCCTTGGCGGATGACAATGATGACGATGAAGGCATGCTGACCGACCGCGAAAAAGAGGTGCTGTTGTGGGCCGCAGCCGGCAAGACCTCGTCGGAAACATCCCAAATCCTCGGTCTGACCGAGCGAACGGTCAAATGGCATTCGACAAGGGCCCGTGAGGCTTTTGGCGTCGCAACGACCACGCAGGCGGTCGTCGAGGCAGTGCGCCGGCGCCTGATCCACCCCTAAACGCGTCAACTGTCCCATCGGACAGGTGACGTACATTAGCGAGGCTGCAAATATCCGCCGCGAGAACGATCGGGGGATCGCGCCATGATAACGGCCCACGTAGTCAACGCGCATAACAAGCATCTCTACGAAAACGAATTCGACGAATTTCTGCGCCGGCGGCACGACTTCTTCGTGCATAAAAACGCTGGCGCCCTCCGAGCCCGGATGGTCGCGAACTGGATCAATTCGATACAGACGCGGCGACATACCTGCTGGGCATTGAAGACGATCGCGTAGTGACTTCGGCTCGATTGATCCCAACGAGCGAGCCGCACATGGTCTCGGAGGTTTTTTCTCACATGTGCGAAAAATCGGGCGTCCCAAGACGTCCCGATTGGGCCGAATGGACCCGCACATTCGTCGTTCCCGACAAGCGAACTGCCGGACTGAGGGGAACGCTGACGCAGCTGTGCTGCGCGGTGATGGAATACGCTCTAGACGAGGGCCTCAGCGCCGTCGGCGGCGTCCAGGAAACCTACTTCATGCCCCACCATGGCGCGCTCAAATGGCGGGCCGAGCCGATGGGCATGGCCAGGGAAGAAAACGGCGAATGGTACATCGTCGCGTATATCGAGGTGAATGAGGCGGCACTGGCGAGTGTGCGGAAGGTATTGGGGATCGAGCATTCGCTGTTGGCGAGGCGGGGGACGCAAATGCCCTTTCTCCAAGAAAATAGCATATCTTTAGTCCACAACCGGGTAGAAGTGTAATCATGAATGGGAGGGATGATCATGTCTGTAATTCTTGCATCAGCCAGAATAAAAGAGGGAAATTTGGCAGAGCATTCGAAAAATGTGACATCGTGGAAAGATAGTATACTATCGTTTGAAATAGATGAAAAGTACAAGGGAAATTTTGTCCCGGTAATATCCCATTGCCATAACGTGCCATACATAACAAGTAGCTATTGGATCAAGCAGGTTGGACAAGAATACATCGTCGTTATGCAGGGGGCTCAGGATACAAGTGGAAGGGTCTTTCCGCCCACTGATTTCACGGCAGTCATAGTTTCGACAATCTAGGGAATAGGCGACCCCGTTGGAATAGGCGCGGTCTCGCCCGCGCCTCTTGCTGTTTGAAGCCATGGAAGGAATTACGGTGACAGTGCACTATTTTCTGTCGCCGCCTGCTCTGGTTTTCCGGGTTTCACGGCTTTGCCGATTTGCCCGGCGATGCTCTTGGCCCACGGGTGCATCGAAACCGCGACATCGGCGACGCGGCAATACTCGATGAGCAGTTCTTGTGGAACACGTGGTCTTCGGACGTGAAAATACTTTGGCTCGCCCGTGAGGTGCTGGGGGATGCGGCAGACCGGGAGCGCGGGCAAGGTGCACCATGCGGCCGAGGCGACATGGTAAAAGTGCACTGTCACCGTAATTCATCCTTAGCGGCCAATTTCCCGCGTCGCATCAACAATCTAGGTCATTTTCGGTTTCGCTTTAGGCAGCGGCCACCAAGAGCTGGTGCTGTTTCTTCTTTCTCTTCGACGTGAGGGCTCACCCATTCGTCGGTTATCACGCGGCTGACCAAGGTGCCCGGCACCGCTTTTCTCAAGGCACGCAGCAAAAAGTATCTAACCCGCTCGGACAGTCAAGAGGTGTGGCAGGCAGGCCATGCGCAGCCAGCCGCAGCGAGCCGCCAAGACGCGCGAAGCACTTCGGCGGTGTAGGACAGCGGCACGCCAGAACGCGCGCAGGCCAGGCGTTGGCCTGCTCAATTGTGTTTTGACTATTTGGCTGCACGGGCGCACGAAGGAGGCTGCTACGAACAACGGAACAGCGGTCGCAGTGATGCGGGTGATTAACCTGAAGGCTGCATAAAGTTACCCACACTCTGGCGACTGCAGACGCTCCAGCCGGCGGGCTTTCCGGTGCGCCACGGCTGCGATTAAGGTCAGGGCGACTGCTTTATGGACGCCGCCATTTTGTCGCGGCGCTCCTTCTCGGCAGTGCTGTGTAGAGTTGTAGCATGAAATGTCGGCGTCGGCCTCGATGACCGGACATTTCTGCCGGCGCGCTGTGGCCAGCGCGGCGGCAGACTGAGGCCTTAGCGCACGGCGAGCCGCCCTTCAGTGGTGGTGGGCGGAAACGCTCTTGACGTATTCGGACACCATTTCCTTCGGTGCCGACTGACTGACGTCGCCGACGCTAAGGATGCCGACCATTCGCATATTCTTGTTGATCACCGGCAACCTGCGGATTTTCAGTTCCTCCATGTGCCGTACGGCCTTGGCCAGATCGTCGTCTTCGCGGCAGCAGTGAATGCCGGCCGTCATGACATCGCGCGCCGTTGCGGTGCGGCCGTCGAAACCATCCTCCGCCAGTCCTTTGCAGACAATATCGCGGTCGGTCACCATTCCGATCAGTCGGTCGTTCTCTCCGATGGGAATCGACCCGATATCCTGGGCTCGCATCATTTTCGCCAGTTCGGTGACACCGGTTTCGGGGCTGACCCAGTCGACACCCTTATGCATTGCGTCTTTGACTTTCATGGCGGACCTCCCTTGCTGGGTTGGTGAATGTCTCCCTGTCCCATTCTAACGCGGACGGGGTTTGGCTGCCAGAGGTCATCATCCAGACCCGCATTTTGCGGTGGTTGTCATGCGTCCATCTCCAGCCGATCATGTCCCGGCTCTTCGTGCCAGGATGACCTGCCGCAGGTCGCGTCGGTCCACGAGCGATTACGGTGCGATTACGGTGACAGTGCACTATTTTCTTTTCGCCGCCTGGCTCGTTTCCGGGTTTCATGGCTCGCCGATTTGTCCGGCGATGCTCTCAGCCCAGGGGTGCATCGAAAACCGCGACATCGGCGACGCGGCAATACTCGATGAGCAGTTCTTGTGGAACACGTGGTCTTCGGACGTGAAAACACTTTGGCTCGCCCGTGAGGTGCTGGGGGATGCGGCAGACCGGGAGCGCGGGCAAGGTGCACCATGCGGCGGGGGCGACATGGTAAAAAGTGCACTGTCACCGTAATTCAAGGAAAGGATATGAGCGGTCCGAGCCCGGATAAGGGATCCTGGAACTTCGCCCTCGACCGCCGTGATGGAAACACATGGGTTGTCAGGCTTGAACCTCAGCACATTGAGCAATTGGAGTGGGACCGAAAACGCCACCTCAGATGACATTCCATTTGCCGACCTGATTTGTCTGAGGAACGACGATGAAAGCGCAACAATTCTTCACACCGTTTTCGATTAAGACCGCGATGGTGAGAGATGTGGCTCAACACATCCTGGAGTTCTTCGAATACCTGATTCTGCTATCCGCATTTTGGGCTGGCTATCTGAAAACCGGCAGCAACATACTATCGATTTGTTCGCTAGTCATCGGCCTGGCGATCTTGGCTTATCTTCAGACTTTCCTTCCCCAGACGATTTTGCACCCGTCGAATCCGAGGCGCGAATGGGTCTACAACGTCGCCATGTCTCTGGGCACGATCCTGCTGGCTCTGGTTGTGATGCTGTTGTCGGTGAAGGTTATCGCCGGGCTGATCCTGACGGCGGTATCGTAAGCTATGTGTGACAATGAGTAAGCCACCCAAGCGTCCAATCGATGCACAACGAGAAGCCGCGTTCTCAATGACAATCGGCGGCAAGGGGGACGGATCAGCGGTCCTGAATATGGTCGCGACCACGGATTCGCTCTTTATAATAAAGCAGAGCTCAGTTCATGAAATAAGGCTTGCGGATCAAATTGATCCTGATCGCACGAATATTAATCTTCCCAACACTCAGCAATTATTCGCCGAGGCCGGTTCTGAATCCGACATCGTTGCCCGAACGTTGCTGTCGGCGGACGCACTTTTTACCAAAACTCATTTCCCGGATGCGAAGTTAAGAGACCGAGTGGTGTTGATGTCGGCCGAAATCATGACTCAGCTTTTGGCGGCGCAGAAGGTTCTGGATCATCTTGAGGCAGACCAAGAAAAGCGAATTGCCGATATTGAGGCGTCGAAAGATCCGACGAGATTGCCGGCCGTTACGGAGGTCGAGACTCGAGCGAATACGTTCATCCAGAAGGCGGAACACACGCTTCAGGCAATATATCGCCTGGCTGAAATTTTTTACGGTCCGCAAATGAAAGCCGAAGGAAAATTTCCTGACAATCTCGCTGTAACCTTTACAAAAGCCTTTGGAGAGACCGACCCATCAACGGCATACGCAAAGGCTGTGGCACTCTTTGGGCATCAGGTTCGCAACGCTCGACATTGCGTCGAACACCGTAAAGAAAATCAACGGATCGTGGCGAGGGATTTTCAGCTCAGACCAGACGGAAAAGTTTATCCGCCTTCAATCGCAGTTGTTCATCCCAAGACCCCCCTAGAGGAAACGGATCTTGCCGCATTCATGTCGGCGTGGATTGAGGGCCTAACGGCGGTTACGGAAACGCTGCTCCTCTATCTCGCGGGCAAGAATCACGCCCCTTTCGGAAACTTCCCCATGGGGGTTGGTTACGTTCCCGAAGAGCAAAGGGCTATGCCGAAAATTCGTGTCGGCTACCTGATGAATATGGGTGGCCAGTTGCACCGGATAGGTTAGGGCACAGAAGGAGTTTGGCGCTGCAAATCCGCCCCGACGCCCGCCTGATCATCACCGCCGTGCGGATTACCGTGACAGTGCTATTTTCTTTTCGCCGCCTGCCTCGTTTTCCGGTTTCACGGCTTTGCCGATTTGCCCGGCGATGCTCTCGGCCCCACGGGCGCATCGAAAACCGCGACATCGGCGACGCGGCAGACAATTCCCGTTATGCCACTAATGGCTCGTGCTTCCGGAGTGCCTTGTCTGGTCGTGCCAGAAGCCAGAAAATCAAGCCTGTACAGCCACCGAATATTCCCACGTAGGCGCAGGCATAGAGAACTGGGCCAATGGCGTATGTTTCGTTCCATCGGATGAGGCAAAGAACAAATATCGAAATAAAAACTCTAAGAAATCCAACCACCGTGTAAGCCCAAAAATACTGCCACCGCTGCCGCGCAAGGAAATAGAAAGTGGGTATCCCGACCGCTATTTCCAGGACGTAGAATACAAGGCAGACGAAAATGAAACCTGATATTGCGACCGTCTCAGGGCGATGTAAGTGCAGATTGTAGCCAGGCAGTATGGCCGGAGCGATGGGTGCGAGGAAGAAAGCCGAACGGGCACGCATCCGAGTTCCCCTTTTAACACGAGCCCTTTCGGCCACTGATTGACGGGTCGGCTTTACAGAGATTGCGCTACCGCCATATCAAGACAAGCGCATCCGGTCGACTGAGGTGTGTGGCAAACCTACAAATTAACGCAAACAAATTTGGCTGGGGAACCTGGATTCGAACCAGGACTAACGGAGTCAGAGTCCGTGGGTCTACCGTTAACCTATTCCCCAGCTGGCGCGGCTGTTGAAAACCACGCGGCAGGGCGACGATGTCGCCGCGCGTGCCTTGTAGCCGCCGCCGGAAAATAGTCAACCCTGTGTCTGGGTTCAATCGTGGGCTTTTGGCGCTTCACTTCTCACCGCGGCTGTATTGCGAGTGCTCGAAATACAGCACGACGCCGAGCGCGATCAGCAGCGGGATGATCAGGTAGAACAGACGGAACACCAGGAGCGCCGCCAGCACGCCGACCTGGTCCATATGCGATAGTCCGGCCAAGAACACGACCTCGAACACGCCGAGCCCGCCTGGCGCATGCGAGATCTGCGCGATCGAGAACGACACCAGGAAGACGCCGAGCACGACGAAATAGCCGGGATTGCCGGCGGCGGGCAGGGCAAAGAAGATGATCGCCGCCGCCGCCAGGAGCTCGATCGGGCCGACCAGCAATTGCCGCGCGACGATCGGCAGCGCCGGATAGTGCAGCTGAAAGCTGCCGATCCTCAGCGGCCTGAGATGCAGCCAGCTGCCGAAGACATAGGCCGCCACGACGAGCAGCATGGCGAGCCCCGCCGCTTGCGACAGCTTGTGATGCGGCGTGCCGGAAAAACGGTCGATCACCTCGGGCTCGAGCAGCAGGACGATGCCTGAGACGAACAGCGTCGACAGCACGAAGGTGATCCAGCAGATCGCCACCAGAATGCCGACATCCTGGCCGGTCAGGCCCTTGGTGCCATAGGCGCGGTAGCGGATCACCGCGCCGGAAAACACCGAGCCGCCGATATTGTGCGACAGCGCGTAGGTGGTGAACGAGCAGAAGGTGACGAACAGCCACGAGACTTTCTTGCCGATATGCAGAAGCGCGATGTGGTCGTAACCGGCGAGCGAGGCATAGGCGATGACCGAGCTCAGCGCCGCGAGCACCCAGCCACGAGCCGGGATGGCGACTATGCCGTCCCAGACGTCGTCGAGCGAGATGCCGCGCAATTCGTGCAGCAACAGCCACAGCGAGAACACCACCGCGGCGATGCCGATGACGGGCCAGAAATAGCGCCTCCAGTTCATGGCGTGACGATCATGCGTTGCAGCCCGTACCCGTTTTCCGGTTCGCAGCAGGAAAACCGCCCGCTGTCCCGAATGTTTCACCCCTCCATTTCAGAAATGCCTCATTGAAGCCGGCTATTCAACCGGGAAGGCGCGCCATCCTCCGCCGAGGGCAAGGGCGAGACAACGCCGCCGGCAAAATTCGCCGCGAGCACTCTTGGTGATCCGGCCCGGCGCTGATAGTCTGGCCGCAACTTGAACATGTAAAAGCGCCTGCTGCGTCCGGTCTCGGTTCGCGCGGCGCCGGAAGGAACGACAGTGGAAGACCACGACGCCGGCGCTGGCGCGCCGGAAGTGGGCGTGTCCAGGGGTTTGCCGACGCCGTCCGGCCAGGCAAGCCCATCCACCGGACGCTACGGCCGTCAGGTGCAGCCCCGGTCCGGCAATGGACAGGCTGGCGACACGTCCCACGATCACAAGGGTCAGAACGGCCCGCATCAGAACGGCAAACCCAAGAAGCGGCGCAAGCGCCGGCGCGGGCGCAAGGTTTTCGCACGCGACGAGGCTCGTCCGCTGGCGGTCGGCGCTTCGGTGCCCGCCGCCGGCGAGACCCCGGCCGCGCGTCCGCCCCAGCCCGCGGCTTACGTGCCTCCGCCCTCAGCCCCGGCAACGTCGCCAAGGCCTGGGCAAGGTGCCCGCACGCCGCCACCGCTGCAGGAATTGCCGGTGTTTGCCGCGCTAGATCTCGGCACCAACAATTGCCGCCTGCTGGTCGCGGTGCCGACGCGTCATGGCCAGTTCCGCGTCATCGATGCATTCTCGCGCATCGTCAGGCTGGGCGAGGGCCTTACCGCCAATGGCCGGCTCGGCGACGCAGCAATGGACCGCGCGGTCGAGGCGCTGAAGATTTGCGGTGACAAATTGCGCAACCGCAAGGTCAGGAAGGCCAGGCTGATCGCCACCGAGGCCTGCCGCACCGCCGCCAACGGCGTCGAGTTCCTCGAGCGCGTCGAGCGCGAGGCCGGCCTGAAGCTCGAGATCATCGACCGCCAGACCGAGGCGCGGCTGGCGGTGTCGGGCTGCGGCTCGCTGGTCGAGCGCGATACGCAAGGCGTCGTGCTGTTCGACATCGGCGGCGGCTCGTCCGAAATCGCGCTGATCGACCTCACCGGTCAGCGCTCACCAAGGCTTGCCAACCATATCGTGTCGTGGACGTCGCTGCCGGTCGGCGTCGTCTCGCTGGCCGAGCGTTTTGGCGGCCGCACGGTGACGCGCGATATCTTTGGCGCCATGGTCGAGGATGTCGCAATGCGGCTGCGCGCCTTCGACGGGCGCGACCGACTGAGCCACCTCCTGTCCAGCCCGAAATTCCATTTGCTCGGCACGTCGGGCACGGTGACGACGCTGGCCGGCGTCCATCTCGATCTCGAACGCTACGACCGGCGCCGCGTCGACGGGCTGTGGATGGATCGGGACAGCGTTGATCGCATGGTCGAAAAGCTGGTCGGCTGGGATTTCCAGCAACGCGTCGCCAATCCTTGCATCGGCGCCGACCGCGCCGACCTGGTTCTGGCCGGCTGCGCCATATTGGAGGCGATACGTGCCGTCTGGCCGTCGGAGCGGCTGCGTGTCGCCGACCGCGGCTTGCGCGAAGGCATATTGAGCGAATTGATGGCCGATGACGGCGTCTGGCGAAACAGCGGGCGGGGCAGAGCATGATCCCGAAAAGTGGCTGCCGGTTTTCGGACAAGATCATGCTCAAACAGGCAATAAAGCAATGACCAAGAAACCGGAAAGACCGAGCTCCGCCGGCATTCGCGTGCTGAAGACGAAGATCAAGAAGAAAAGCGGCTTGAAGGAATCGTCGCGCCGCTGGCTGCAGCGCCACATCAACGATCCCTATGTCCAGCGCTCGAAGGCCGACGGCTATCGCTCGCGCGCCGCCTACAAGCTGATCGAGATCGACGACAAGCACCATTTGCTCAAGCCAGGCATGAAGGTGATCGACCTTGGTGCGGCACCCGGCGGCTGGTGCCAGGTCGCTGCCGCACGTACGAAATCTACCGCGGAACACCCGAACGTCGTCGGCATCGACTATTTGGAGATGGACGCGGTGCCGGGCGCGCCGGTGCTGCTGATGGATTTCCTCGATCCTCAGGCGCCGCAGAAGCTGGCCGAGGCGCTGGGCGGCCAGCCCGACATCGTGCTCTCCGACATGGCCGCACCCACCACCGGCCACAAGCGGACCGACCACATCCGCACCATGTATCTTTGCGAGGTGGCGGCCGATTTCGCGCTGTCGGTACTGAAGCCGGGCGGCCACTTCCTCGCCAAGACCTTTCAGGGCGGCGCCGAAAACGAATTGCTGGCGAGGCTGAAGCGGAATTTCCGCTCGGTCCATCACGTCAAGCCGCCGGCCTCGCGCGATGAGTCGGTGGAGCTGTATTTGTTGGCGAAGGATTTTAAAGGCGGAAACGGCGCGGCGTGAAAATCGCTCTGTAGCGATCCTTCGCGCCCCCCTCTGTCCTGCCGGACATCTCCCCCACGAGGGGGGAGATTGGCAGCTTCGGCGCGCTGTCTAATCCTGCAACGTTGAATATTGGCGAAAGCCGATGTCACGTCCGATCTCCCCCCACGTGGGGGAGATGTCCGGCAGGACAGAGGGGGGCGCCTCCGGCGTCCGTAAGCACGAGCAAAGGTCAACTCCCCGGCGGGCTCACCGGCTCCAGCGTCTTCGGCGGTGTCAGTCGGCCATGTCCCGACACGGCATTGCCGGCGTCCGGCGCCAGCCGCATGAACGACAGCGAGGCTGCCGCCGACATCGCCGCTACGATGAAGAAGGCGGTGTGGAAGTCGCTCAGCGTCAGTGGGCCGCCATGGATCTTGGTCGACACTTCCAGGATGCCGCCGGCCAGCGCCACACCGAGCGCGATTGCCAACTGCTGGAACACCGCGGTGATCGGCGTCGCCTTGCTGGTGTCGGCTGCTGAAATCTCGGCATAGGCAAGCGCGTTGATGCCGGTGAAGAACATCGAACGGATGAAGCCCCCGGCGAGCAGCATGGCGAGGATCAGCCCATAGGGTGTGTCGGGTGTGAACAGGCCGTTGACGGCGATGGACGCGGCCGCGACGAGCGAGCCTGAAATCAGCACACGGCGGAAGCCCGCGACCCTGAAGATCAGGGCAGTGACGAATTTCATGCCTATGGCGCCGATTGCCGAGACGAAGGTGATCATGCCGGACTGGAACGGCGTCAGCCCGAAACCGATCTGGAACATCAGCGGCAAAAGAAAAGGTACGGCACCAATGCCGATGCGGAACAGTCCGCCGCCGAGCACCGATGAGCGGAACACCCGATTGCGAAACAGCTCGAGCGCCAGCAGCGGATTCTTGGCGTGGCGCGCGTGCAGCAGATAAAGCACCGCCGATGCCAGCCCGACGGCAACGGTGATAAAGCCGGCAGCCGGCGGCAGGGCCGGCAGGCTGACCACCGACAGGCCGAACACAATGCCCGATGCCGCCAGCCCGCTCAGCACGAAACCAATGAAATCGAGCGGCGGCGTCTGCGCGGCGTCGGTCTTCGGCAGGAAACGCGTGGCCAGCCAGATCCCGATCAGCCCGATCGGTACATTGATCAGAAAAATCCAGTGCCAGGTGAAATAGGTTGTGATGAAGCCGCCGACCGGTGGACCGACCAGGGGGCCGACCAGAGCCGGGACGGTCAGCCACGACATGGCGGCGACGAGTTCGCTTTTCGGCGTGGCGCGTACCAGCACCAGGCGTCCGACCGGCGTCATCATGGCGCCGCCAATGCCTTGCAGGAAGCGTGAGACCACGAAAGCCGGCAACGAATTGGACATGGCGCAGGCGACCGAACCGATGATGAACACGGCGATCGCGGCGCGGAAGACATTCTTGGCGCCGAAGCGGTCGGCCATCCAGCCGCTGATCGGAATGAAGATCGCCAGGGATACCAGATAGGCGGTCAGCGCCAGCTTGAGCGCGATCGGGCTGGTGTGGATGTCGATGGCGATCGCCGGCAACGATGTCGCAATGACGGTCGAATCCATGTTTTCCATGAATAGAGCGACCGCCAGAATAAGCGGAATGGTGCGGTTCACGATGGATCCGGCCTTGAAATGTGCGTCGCTATTGCTTGCCGGCCTTGGGGCCAAACCGACACGTAGGGCGGTTATCACGCCTTGGCCCGGATGTCGCATTAATTTGCTGTCACGTTTGTGCGACCGCAAGTCGTGCGCAGCACCTGGGGCAAAATGCATCGTCGCCACTACACAACCATCGGCTTTTCAACGGCGACGGGACGTGTTACGAGCCAGCGCCAATCCTGAAAGGGAAGAAGACGAGTCGGCGCTGTCCATCCAGGGCGAGCGCCTTTCCTGCATTCCGAGGGCTGGCCATGGCAAAAATCATCGAGACGTCCACCGGCGCATTGGCGCTGACCTTTGACGACGTGCTGTTGCAGCCCGGTCATTCCGAAGTCATGCCCGGCGAGACCGACATCCGCACCCGCATCGCCGGCGACATCGACCTCAACGTGCCGATCCTGTCGGCCGCCATGGACACGGTCACCGAGGCGCGGCTTGCCATCGCCATGGCCCAGGCCGGCGGCATCGGCGTCATCCACCGCAATTTCTCGCCGGCCGAACAGGCCGAGCAGGTGCGGCAGGTGAAGAAATTCGAATCCGGCATGGTGGTCAACCCCGTCACCATCGGTCCCGAGGCGACGCTCGCCGATGCGCTGGGTCTGATGCGCACCTACAGCATTTCGGGCATTCCGGTGGTCGAGAACGGCGGCACCGGCGGCCACACGGTCGGCCGGCTGGTCGGCATCCTGACCAACCGCGACGTCCGCTTCGCCTCCGACCCGGCGCAGAAGGTCTATGAGCTGATGACCCGCGAGAACCTGATCACCGTCAAGGAGAACGTCGATCAGGACGAGGCCAAGCGGCTGCTCCATCAGCACCGCATCGAGAAGCTGGTTGTGGTCGATCGGGACGGCAATTGCGTCGGGCTGATCACGGTCAAGGACATCGAGAAGTCGCAGCTCAACCCGCACGCCACCAAGGATGCGCAGGGACGCTTGCGCGCCGCCGCCGCCACCAGCGTCGGCGATGACGGTTTCGAGCGGGCCGAGCGCCTCATCGACGCCGGCGTCGACCTTCTGGTGATCGACACCGCGCACGGTCATTCGCAGCGCGTCCTGGATGCGGTGACGCGGGCCAAGAAGCTTTCCAACTCGGTTCGCATCCTGGCCGGCAACGTCGCCACAGCGGAAGGCACGCTGGCGCTGATCGATGCTGGCGCCGACGCGGTCAAGGTCGGCATCGGGCCGGGCTCCATCTGCACCACCCGCATCGTCGCCGGCGTCGGCGTGCCGCAGCTCTCGGCAATCATGTCGGCGGTCGAGACGGCGCAAAAATCGGGTGTCTCGGTCATTGCAGATGGCGGCATCAAATATTCGGGCGATCTGGCCAAGGCGCTGGCCGCCGGCGCCAGCGCGGCGATGATCGGTTCGTTGCTGGCCGGCACCGACGAGAGCCCGGGCGAGGTCTATCTGCACCAGGGCCGCTCCTTCAAAGCCTATCGCGGCATGGGCTCGGTCGGCGCGATGGCGCGCGGCTCCGCCGATCGCTACTTCCAGGCCGAGGTGCGCGACACGCTGAAACTGGTCCCGGAAGGCATCGAAGGGCAGGTGCCGTACAAAGGACCTGTGTCTGGCGTGCTGCACCAGCTTGCGGGCGGCCTGAAAGCCGCTATGGGTTATGTCGGTGGCCGCGACCTTGCCGATTTCCGCGAGCGCGCCACTTTTGTGCGGATATCCAATGCCGGACTTCGTGAAAGCCACGCCCATGACGTCACGATTACCCGCGAAAGCCCGAATTATCCTGGCGGAGCATGATCGCCATGCGCCTTGGCGCAATCTGGCGGCGATGATCCTGCGGCTGTCGCGCCACGCCGCCGCACTCTGTTTCGCCACCGTGGCGATTTTCATCATCATGACGGCGATGGAGTTCCTCTATTTTCGCCAATTGAGCGGCGGTCTGCCCTCGCTCGACATGCGCTATGCCGGTTTCACTCCGGATGAGGGCATGGCCTGGCTGACGGCGCTCGGCCGGCGTGGCAGCGAGATCATTCTCGTCTGGCATTACCTGACCTTCGACCTGCTGTTTCCGGCGCTGCTGTCGCTGACGATGGTCAGCCTGATCCTGGCAACGGGCCGGCGGCTGAGGAATTTCCGTGAATTGCCTGCGCAAACCCAGTCGATATTCGCAGCTGTGCTGGTGCTGCCCTACACGCTCGCCGACTATGCCCAGAACATCGCCGTGGCTCGTCTTTTGTCCGATTTCCTGTCTGCCAATCCGGATTCGCTATCCTTTGCCTCGGCGCTGATCGTCACCAAATTCGCGCTTCTGGCGGTGCCGGTGACCGTCATTGCGGCTTTCACTCTGATGGCTCAGAAACGGCCTTGAAGGCTGGGTGACAACGACAGGGGGCGTCTTGAACCAGACCGCGATCTTCTGGCCGATGCTGGCGCAGGTGCTGCTGGTCTATATCGTCTATGTCGTAATGGGCCGGCGCCGCTATGGTGCGGTCAGGTCGGGCGAAGCCAAGACCGGCCAGTTCAAGACGCGCTCGACGGAGCCTGGTTCCAGCATCACCGTCGCCAACAATCTGAGCAACCAGTTCGAACTGCCGGTGCTTTTCTACGTCTTATGCCTGACGCTGCACGTGACCAATGGCGTCAATTATCTGACCTTGGCGCTGATGTGGATCTTTGTGGTCTCCCGCTATCTTCACGCATCGGTCCACTTGACCAGCAATCGGCTAATCCTGCGCAGCAGGGCATTCTACGTAGGCGCGGTAGTTCTCGCACTTGGCTGGATATGGCTGGCGCTGCATCTGCTCGGCTTGGTCTGAGCAAGCTCAAGCCTACAAATCGAACACCGCGATCTTGCGCTTGTCGAACCTGATCGCGAGTTCACCGCGCACCAGCCTGAGCGCGGCCTCGCCAAAGACGGCGCGCCGCCAGCCTTGCAATGCCGGCACATCGGCGTCCTCGCCCTCTGCAGCGATGCGATCGATGTCGTCACTGGAGGCGAGTACCTTCGATGCGACACCTTCCTTTTCGGCAACGATCCGCAGCAGCACCTTCAGCAACTCCGCCGCGGCGCTCGACCCCTCCGGCGGCTGGAAGCTCTTCGGCAGCTTCGGCATCTCTTCCCTGGGCAGCGCCAGGGCAGCGTTGACTGCGCCAAGCAGTGCCGTCGCCGTCGACGAGCGCTCCCAGCCCTTCGGCGTGGTACGCAGCTTGCTCAGCGCCGCCGTATCGCGCGGCGCCTGCTGCGCTACTTCGTAGATCGCATCGTCCTTGAGCACCCGGCCGCGGGGCACGTCGCGCTCGCGCGCTTCGCGTTCGCGCCAGGCGGCCACCGCCTGCACGATCGCCAGTTCCTGTGGCTTGCGCAGCCGCATCTTGAGCCGCTTCCAGGCATCCTCGGGATGCGGATCGTAGGTCTCGCGCGAGGTCAGCACGTCCATCTCCTCGTTCAGCCAGTGGGCGCGGTTTTCCCGCACCAACTCGGCGCTGAGGTGCTTGTAGACTTCGATCAGATGGGTGACGTCGGCGAGCGCGTAGTCGAGCTGCTTTTCGGACAGCGGACGATGGCGCCAGTCGGTGAAACGCGACGACTTGTCGAGCCGCGCGCCGGTGATGCGCTGCACCAGCTGGTCGTAGGAGACGCTGTCGCCGAAGCCGCAGACCATCGCCGCGACCTGGGTGTCGAACACCGGATGCGGCACCAGATCGCCGAGATGCACAATGATTTCGATGTCCTGTCGCGCCGCATGGAAGACTTTGACGATCGCCTCGTTGGCCATCAGCCTGAAGAACGGTTTCAGGTCGATGTCGGGCGACAGCGGATCGATCAGCGCCGTCACCCCGGGCGCTGCCATCTGGATCAGGCACAGGATCGGCCAGAAGGTCGTTTCGCGAATGAATTCAGTATCGACGGTGACGAATTCCGCCTTTTCGAAAGCGGCAATAACGGTCTCGAGTTCGTTCTGGGTGGTGATGACGTGCATCAAATCGCTTTTGGCAAGGGATAGGGTCTCTTTCAATTTCAGCCGCGCGCGCTTTCGTCAAGCGCAAGCACCTTTATCGGGCTTTGCGGGTTCATCGGGATCGGCATTCCGCTTCGCCAACCGGGCAAAAACCGTCGATGTGCGCAACAGCGCCGTAAAACGGCTGCGATGGCTCGCCGGCACAGCAGAGCGCGCCCGCATCCGGAAAAGGATGACCGCCACGAAGATCGCATAGACGGTGGCGCTGAACACGAACAGCGCGCTCGGCCCGAAATATTGCATCACCGTCGAGGCTGCGAAGGGGCCGCCAATGGCGCCGAAGGAATAAAACAGCATCAAGGCTGCGTTGATCAGCACAAACTCGCCCTTGTCGGCGCGGTCGTTGGAATGCGCCGCCGACAACGAATAGAGCGGCATGGCAAAGCAGCCGAAGATAAAGACGAGCAGGAAGTTGAGGAACGGGCTGCCGCCTGCCACGAACGCCAGCGCCAGTGCCGCCACCATCGCACAGCACGTCGTCATCAGCAGCACCGAGCGCCGGTCCCAGCGGTCGGAGAGATAGCCAAGCGGATATTGGATGATGGCGCCGCCGAAAATGCCGACGCTGACGAAGGTGACGACGTCGGCGACCGACATGCCGATCTGCTCGGCATAGACCGGCGACAGGGTGCGGAAGGCGCTGTTGGTCACGCCGACGGCGATGCAGCCGAAGCAGCCAAGCGGCGAGATGCGCCAGACGCGTGCCAAATCGAGTTTGACGTCTTCCGGCGGCGTCGGGTTGGAGCGGTCGCCGAGCGAAACCGGCACCAGCGACACGGTGATCATCATCGACATGATGGCGAAGATGGCAAAGCCGCCAGCGCCGAAGATCGGGATCAGGAATTGGGCGCCCGTCACCGAACCGATGTCGACCATGCGGTAAATGGCAAGCACCCGCGCCCGGTCGGTGTTGGTGACGCCGGAATTCAGCCAGGCTTCCATGATGGTGAACAGGCCGGCAAAGCAGAACCCGCCGGCAAAGCGCACGGCGCACCACATCACCGGATCGATGACCAGAACCAGCAGCAGCGTTCCCGCCGAGGCGATCGCCGCCAGCGCGGAAAAGGCGCGCACATGGCCGACGGACTTCATGATGCGGGTGACGGCAAGGCAGCCGAGCAAAAAGCCGGCGAAATAGAACGTGCCCATCAGACCGATAAAGGAAGCGGGAAAACCCTCCTGCGCACCACGCAGCGCAATCAAAGTGCTCTGCAGGCCGTTGCCGCCGAGCAGGATGCCGGCGGCGATCAGGAGCGGGATCAGCGGGCGGATGGAGGACATGAAGGAAAGCCTGTCGTTGATCCTTCTTGAACCATCGCCTTCGCCAATGCCAGCGGCAATTCCCGGAGGCGTTGGGGCCAGGCAGGGCCATAGGTTGCCTTGGGAACTTGCGCTACCGCGTCGCGCCGGATGCTCCGTGTTGGGAACCCAAGGCGTATCTTTGTAGTTCAGTGCTGGTGGGCGAATGCGCGTCTTGTGAGCTGCCGGTGTGCTGAGGACGGTGTCGGGCATCGACGTCCGTTTCTGCTGCTGCCTGAAGCTCCAAAGGGAGATCCGTCATCATGAAGTTTCATCCCGCATTTGCTGGATTTGCCGTGGCCGCAGTTCTGGCGGCCGGGCCGGCGCGGGCTGTCGACCTCGCCATGGTGTCGGGCGATACCGGCAACGGCCAGAGAATCCTTCGCGAGATACTCGATCAATACGAGAAGAAGACCGGCAACAAGGTTAGCGTGGTTCCGGTGCCGCCCTCGGGGACCGATCAGTTTAGTCAATACAGGCTCTGGCTTGCGGCTGGAAACAGCGACGTCGACGTCTATCAGACGGACGTCATCTGGGCTCCCCAGCTTGCAAAGCAGCTCGTCGACCTGACCGCGGCGACCAAGGATGTCGTCGGCGCTCATTTCCCATCGATCATCAAATCGCAGACCGTCGACGGCAAGCTCGTCGCCTTGCCGATATTCACCGACGCTCCGGCGCTCTATTACCGCAAGGATCTCCTCGACAAATACGGCGCCAAGGTCCCGACCAACTGGGCCGAGCTTGCCGATACTGCCAAGCTTGTCATGGACAAGGAACGCGAGGGCGGCAACAAGGACATGTGGGGCTTCGTTTTCCAGGGCAACGCCTATGAGGGACTGACCTGCGATGCACTCGAATGGGTGAAGTCGAACGGCGGTGGTCAGATCATCGAGCCGGACGGCACGATCTCCATCAATAACCCGCAAGCAGCCGCGGCGCTGGAAATGGCGAGGAGCTGGGTGGGAACCATCTCGCCTCCCGGCATTCTGGCCTATCAGGAAGAAGAGTCGCGCGGTGTCTGGCAGACCGGCAACGCCGTCTTCATGCGCAACTGGCCCTACGCCTATGCGCTTGGCAACAGCGAAAGCTCCCCCATCAAGGGCAAGTTCGAGGTGACGACGCTGCCGTCCGGGTCGGGTGAGGGCGCCCGCCCGGCAGCAACGCTTGGCGGCTGGAATCTTGCGGTTTCCAAATATTCGAAGAACCCGGCCGCAGCCGTCGAGCTGGTCAAATGGATCGCTTCGCCTCAGATGCAGAAGTACCGCGCCTTGAAGGGGGCATATCTGCCGACCATTCAGGCGCTCTATGACGATGCCGACATCGCCAGCGCCCAGCCGGTTATCCCGCGCTGGAAGGAAGTCGTCCTCAACGCGGTGCCGCGTCCCTCGGCTCAGGCCAAGACCAGGTACAATGAGGCATCGAGCGAGTTCTGGACCGCCGTCCACAACACCATGTCCGGCGAGGGCACGGCCGCCGACAACCTCGCCGATCTGGAGTTCTCCTTGACCAGGCTCAAGGGCACCGCCTGGTGACCTCGCCGTGCTCAGGCTCGCTGCTGGCGCGTCAGCGTGTGCGCTCGGCATGGCTGCTGCTTGCCCCGATGCTCATCGTGCTCGCCGCCGTTGCCGGCTGGCCGTTGATGCGCACGATCTATTTCGGCTTCACCGATGCCTCGCTCGCCGACCTGGAAGCCCGTCACTGGGTTGGCTTCGCCAATTATTTCTCCATCCTGCAAATGCCGAGCGGCCGCGTCATCTATGACGGGCTGCTCGCCGATCCGGTCTGGTGGCGCGCCGTCTGGAATACGGTGCGCTTCGCGGTGATTTCGGTAACCTGCGAGACGGTGCTCGGCATGATCGTCGCGCTGGTGCTCAACACCAAGTTTCGCGGCCGCGGCATCGTGCGCGCCGCGATTCTAATCCCTTGGGCCATCCCGACGATCGTCTCGGCGAAAATGTGGCAGTGGATGCTCAACGACCAGTTCGGCATCATCAACGACGTCCTTCTCAAGCTCGGCCTGATCGGCACCAAGATCGCCTGGACGGCTAGCGCCGACACGGCCATGGTCGCCATCCTCATTGTCGACATCTGGAAGGCGACCCCGTTCATGGCGCTTCTCATTCTCGCCGGCCTCCAGATGCTTCCACAAGAAATGTACGAGGTCGCCAAGCTCGACGGCGTCGGCGCGTGGAAAGTTTTCTGGAAGATCACCTTGCCGCTCATCCGGCCGGCGTTGATGGTGGCCATGATCTTCCGCGGTCTCGATGCGCTGCGCATCTTCGACCTGATCTACGTGCTCACGCCAAACAACATCCACACCAAGTCGATGTCGGTGTTTGCCCGCGAGAGCCTGTTTGAGTTCGACAAGTTTGCCTACGGCTCCGCCGCCTCGACGCTGCTCTTCCTCATCCTCGCTCTGCTGACCATGCTCGTTCTGTGGCTCGGCCGGATAAGACTGGACAAGGACTATTGATCATGTGGGGCTGCTGACCATGTGGATCGTCAAGCGCACGGCTTTCTACCTCCTCGTCGCCGTTATTGTCGTCGTCGCGGTATTCCCGTTTTACTACGCCATCGTCACCAGCCTGAAATCAGGGACGGCGCTCTTCCAGATCGACTATTGGCCGAAGACGATCACCTTCAGCAATTACCAGACCGTTTTCACCGAGGGGACCTTCCTGCGTAACCTCGTGAACTCGCTGGTCATCTCGAGCGCCGTTGTCGTCATTTCGCTGTTCCTCGGCGTCACCGCCGCCTATGCCCTGGCGCGCATCCGCTTCCGCGGCCGCTCGGTTCTGCTCCTCATTATCCTGTCCGTCTCTATGTTCCCGCAATTGGCGGTGCTTGCCGGGCTTTTCGAGCTGATCCGGGCCTTCGGCCTCTACAATTCGCCGTTCGCGCTGATCTTGTCCTACATGATCTTCACCTTGCCGTTCACCGTCTGGGTGCTCACCGCCTTCGTTCGCGACCTGCCGATCGAGCTGGAGGAAGCGGCGATCCTCGACGGCGCCACGCCCTGGATCATCATCAGCCGCGTTTTCCTGCCGCTGATGTGGCCGGCGCTGGCGACCACCGGGCTTCTCGCCTTCATCGGTGCGTGGAACGAATTTCTGTTCGCGCTTACGTTTACCTCCAATAACGAGCAGCGAACCGTGCCGGTCGCCATCGCGCTGCTCTCCGGCAGCTCGCAGTTCGAGATCCCGTGGGGCAACATCATGGCCGCATCGGTGATCGTCACCGTGCCGCTCGTCATCCTCGTCCTGATCTTCCAGCGCAAGATCATCTCCGGCCTCACCGCAGGCGGGGTCAAGGGATGAGGTGCATAATTGAACTGCTGGACAGAGCAGCGAACTCGGATTAACGCCTCTGGCATAAATTGATGCCGGTGGGACAGGGGCGGGAAGAACGCGAACTCGTCCCGGGCGCCGCTTGCCTTGACAAATGCACACTCTCATGTGCTTTTCGCGCAAATTTTCAGGCCGGGCCATCGTGCTTTGGCCGCAACCAACATCCGGACCTAGCAATGACAATGCATCGTTACCGCAGCCATACCTGTGCCCAGTTGAGAAAGAGC
Source organism: Mesorhizobium sp. M1403 (assembly GCF_040317695.1). Classification (NCBI taxonomy): domain Bacteria; kingdom Pseudomonadati; phylum Pseudomonadota; class Alphaproteobacteria; order Hyphomicrobiales; family Phyllobacteriaceae; genus Mesorhizobium; species Mesorhizobium sp. M1403. The sequence continues at coordinate 49,424 of NZ_JAMYKY010000013.1, forward strand.
GACGTCGGCTCCGCCGTTCGCCTGTCGGGCTGGGTGCATCGCGTGCGCGACCATGGCGGCCTGCTGTTCATCGATTTGCGCGACCATTACGGCCTGACGCAGATCGTCGCCGATCCGGATTCGCCCGCCTTCAAGATTGCCGAGACCCTGCGCGGCGAATGGGTCGTCCGCGTCGACGGCGAGGTCAAGGCGCGCCTCGCCGACACCGTGAACCCTAATTTGCCGACCGGCGAGATCGAGATTTTCGCGCGCGAGATCGAGGTTCTGTCGGCGGCCAGGGAATTGCCGCTGCCGGTCTTCGGCGAGCCGGATTATCCGGAGGACATCCGCCTCAAATACCGCTTTCTCGATCTGCGGCGCGACACGCTGCACAAGAACATCGTCGCGCGGACGAAAATCATCGCCGAGATGCGCAAGCTGATGGGCGAGGTCGGCTTCACCGAATTCTCGACGCCGATCCTGACCGCCTCGTCGCCGGAAGGGGCGCGCGACTTTCTGGTGCCGTCGCGCATTCACCCCGGCACTTTCTACGCGCTGCCGCAGGCCCCCCAGCAGTACAAGCAGCTGATCATGGTGTCCGGCTTCGACCGCTATTTCCAGATTGCGCCGTGCTTTCGCGACGAGGACCCGCGCGCCGACCGTCTGCCGGGTGAATTCTACCAGCTCGACGTTGAGATGAGCTTCGTCGAGCAGGAGGACGTGTTCACCACCATGGAGCCGGTGATGCGGGGCGTGTTCGAGACCTTTGCCGCCGGCAAGCCGGTGACGCAGAAGTTTCCGCGCATCGCCTATGATGTCGCCATGCGCAAATACGGCACCGACAAGCCGGACCTGCGCAACCCGATCGAGATGCAAGCCGTCTCCGATCATTTTCGCGATTCCGGCTTCAAGGTATTTGCCAACATCCTTGCCAACGATCCGAAGGCCGAGGTCTGGGCCATTCCGGCCAAGACCGGCGGTTCGCGCGCCTTCTGCGACCGCATGAACTCATGGGCGCAAGGCGAGGGCCAGCCCGGCCTCGGCTACATCTTCTGGCGCAAGGAGGGCGAGAAGCTTGAAGGCGCCGGGCCGCTGGCCAAGAACATCGGCGAGGAGCGCACCGAGGCGATTCGCCTCCAGCTCGGCCTCGCCGATGGCGATGCCGCTTTCTTCGTCGCCGGCGACCCGAAGAAATTCGTCTCCTTCGCGGGTGCGGCGCGCACCCGCGCCGGCGAGGAGCTCAACCTTGTCGACCGTGATCGCTTCGAATTGTGCTGGATTGTCGACTTCCCGTTCTTCGAATGGAACGAGGAGGAGAAGAAGATCGACTTCGCGCACAATCCGTTCTCGATGCCGCAAGGTGGCATCGATGCGCTTAACGGCGAGGATCTGCTCGGCATCAAGGCGTTCCAGTACGACATGGTCTGCAACGGTTTCGAGATCGCCTCAGGCGGCATTCGCAACCATCTGCCGGAAACCATGGTCAAGGCGTTCGAAACGGTCGGGCTGGACCGCGCAACCGTCGAGGAACGCTTCGGCGGCCTTTACCGTGCCTTCCAGTATGGCGCGCCGCCGCATGGCGGCATGGCGGCCGGCATCGACCGTGTCGTCATGCTTCTGGTCGGCGCCAGGAACCTGCGCGAAGTGACCATGTTCCCGATGAACCAGCAGGCCTACGACCTGTTGATGAACGCACCGTCGGAAGCCAGCCCGCAGCAGCTTCGCGAATTGTCGCTGCGCGTCGTGGCGACGAAGAAAGAGGTTTAGGAAACGCTCCGAACAAGTCCTGTGGATTCATAAAAAAGCCCGGCATCGCTGCCGGGCTTTTGCTTGGAAGCTCGGTCAGTCTTCGTTCGCCGTAACCGTCACGCCGAGCGTCTTCGGCAGGTCGAGCGGGTTGGACATGGCGCCCGCCATGATCAGCGCGAACGGCACCGCTGCCGGCGGCTCGGCCGAGACCTCGATGCTTTGCGGATCGTCGAGGAACTTGTTGACCGCGGCCGAAACCTGCGCCGTCAGTTCCGGATTGTTGAGCTGCGCCATGCCGAAGGGCACGATCGCCTTGGCCTGGTTGGCGATGTCCTTGCCGGACATGCCTTGCTGCTTGCCGGCATAATCGAGCACCTTCTTGGTCAGCGAATCGTCGTCGAAGCGGATCGAGGCGCTGTTGAACGATAGCTGCTGCAGCAGCCCGAGCATGGCCATGCCTTGCGCCGAATTGTCGGCGCCTTCGGGCTGCGCTGCCATCTTCTTCTGCATGTCCTGCATCGATTTGATGACATCCAGCGTGTAGCCGCCGAGATTGAAGGTCATGCCGAGCGTGCCGGCATTGTCGACCGAAATTTCGTATTTCGACAAATCCATCTTGCCGTCGGTAGGCTGCCAGGTGCCTTCCATCTCAAGATTGCCCGATATGTTTTGGTAGCCGAGCGCGTTGATGACTTCCTTGGACTTCGGATCTTCGACCAGCGTCAGGTCGGCAGTGAACTTTTCCGTGGTGCCGGAGAACGCCATGGCCTTGCCGTCGGCCGGCGGCGTGATTGCGATGGCAAGCCCGTCCATCGAGAAGGCAGTCTTGTCGGCGACCTTGACGGTCATGTTGTCGAGCTCGGCCGATTTGTAGATCATCAGCGAGCCCAGCGGGCCGCTTGCGCCTTCGGCCGGAACCGTCATGTCGTGGATGACGAAGGGGCTGAGATTGAGCGTGACGCCATCTTCGCTGTGTTCGAACGGCGAAGTCGATACGGTCGCGATTTGATAGCCGCCATTGGCTTCGGTCACGCCTTCGAGCTTGACGTCGCCGATCTTGAGCGCCTCCTTTTCGGCCGCCGGTTTGACCGCTACGCCTTGCAGAACCATGCTGGAGGTGTCGCCGGTTACTCCGGTCCAGGAGAGGTCGACGCCCTGGGCGGCGAGGGCAGCCTTCAGCCGGTCGGCAACCGCGGTATCCTGCGCGAACGCCGCATTCAGCGGCAGCGTCAGCAAAAAGGTCGAAAAAGCCAGTCTTTTAATAAGTGTCGAGTGTCTGATCGTCATCGAGAGCTCCCCTGAGAGTGTCCTGAAATTCTTTTCAAATCGTCGCGTCGTCACCATTCAGCGACGAACTGGACCGGAAAAAGGCGGGCCTCGGCACAATGGTCGAAAATCGCGGCCAAAGGCAAACCCGATCCATCAGGCTTGCGATAGAAGCCGGATGTAACGGATTGATGTTGGCCGGCGTCGCGACGCTTCCAATTCCTGTTGCACAATGCAGGTCGCGCAAAAGTGTGCAGCGGTTTTGCGCGACATGGATCAAAACAAGGACCTAAAGCGGGCGCATAAGGCCGGTCGAACGCGACGCGCTTTAAGAGGACGTATGCCGGCGCCTCTTGCCGCGAATCACCCGCTCGGCTAGTGCCAGCCCATGGGAAAAAGGCTTTTGCCGCCTGAAACTGGCGGCGGCGACAATATCGAGCCGGTCGATCTGAAGAAGGCGCTGGAAGAGCGCTATCTCGCCTACGCGCTGTCGACCATCATGCACCGGGCGCTGCCGGACGTGCGCGACGGGTTGAAGCCGGTGCATCGCCGCATAATGCATGCCATGCGCTTGTTGCGGCTCAACCCCGACCAGGGCTTTGCCAAATGCGCCCGCATCGTCGGCGAGGTGATGGGCAAGTTCCATCCACATGGCGACCAGTCGATCTACGACGCATTGGTGCGGTTGGCGCAGGATTTTTCGATGCGCTACCCGCTGGTCGACGGGCAGGGCAATTTCGGCAATATCGACGGCGATAACGCCGCCGCCATGCGCTACACCGAAGCGCGCATGACCGACGTGTCGACGCTGCTGCTGGAAGGCATCACCGAGAACGCGGTCGATTTCCGCCCGACCTACAACGAGGAAGACGAGGAGCCGGCCGTGCTGCCCGGCGCCTTCCCGAACCTGCTTGCCAACGGCTCGTCCGGCATCGCCGTCGGCATGGCGACCTCGATCCCGCCGCACAATGCGGCCGAGCTTTGCGACGCCGCGCTTCACCTGATCGATCATCCGGATGCGCCCGTCACCAAGCTGATGGACTTCGTGCAAGGTCCGGATTTCCCGACCGGCGGCATCATCGTCGACAGCCGAGCCTCGATCCTCGAAGCCTACGAAACGGGTCGCGGCGGCTTTCGCGTCAGGGCGAAATGGAGCCAGGAGGACCAGGGCAGGGGCACCTGGAACATAGTCGTCACCGAGATCCCCTACGGCGTCCAGAAGGCCAGGCTGATCGAAAAGATCGCCGAGCTCTTGATTGCGCGCAAGCTTCCGTTGCTCGAGGATATCCGCGACGAGAGCGCCGAGGACATCCGCGTCGTGCTGGTGCCGAAGAGCCGCTCGGTCGATCCCGGCATCATGATGGAATCGCTGTTCAAGCTGACCGAGCTCGAAAGCCGCTTTCCGCTCAACATGAACGTGTTGTCGCGCGGCAAGGTGCCGAACGTGCTGTCGCTGAAAGGCGTGCTCAAGGAGTGGCTTGAGCACCGCCGCGACGTCTTGATCCGCCGCTCCAAGCACCGTCTCGGCGAGATCGAGAGGCGGCTGGAGATCCTCGCCGGCTATCTGATCGCCTACCTCAACATCGACGAGGTGATCAGGATCATCCGCGAGGAGGACGAGCCCAAGCAGGTGATGATGGCCCGCTGGTCACTCACCGACACCCAGGCCGAAGCCATCCTCAACATGCGGCTGAGGGCGCTGCGCAAGCTCGAGGAATTCGAGATTCGTGAGGAATTCAACGGCCTGACCGGCGAGAAGAAGCAGATCGAGGCGCTACTTGCGTCCGACGCCAAGCAGTGGGCGACGATCAAGTGGGAAGTCGCCAATGTTCGCCAGAAATATGGGCCCGAGACCGAGATCGGCAAGCGCCGGACCGAGTTCGCAGATGCACCCGAACATGACCTGACCGATATCGCCCACGCCATGATCGAGCGCGAGCCGGTCACCGTCGTCGTATCGGAAAAGGGCTGGCTGAGGGCCATGAAAGGTCATCTGACCGATCACTCGGCCCTGACCTTCAAGGAAGGCGACAGCCTCAAGCTCGCCTTCCATGCCCAGACGACCGACAAGGTGCTGGTCTTCACCACCGGCGGCAAGTTCTACACGATCGGCGCCGACCGGCTGCCGGGTGGGCGTGGCCATGGTGAGCCGATCCGCATCATCGTCGACATGGACAACGACCAGGATATCGTCACCGCCTTCGTCCATGATCCCAAGCGCAAGCTGCTGCTGGTTTCGCATGACGGCAACGGTTTCATCGTGCAGGAAGAGGAGGTCGTCGCCAACACCCGCAAGGGCAAGCAGGTGATGAATGTCAAGGCGCCCGACGAGGCCCAGCGCTGCGTGACTGTCGCCGGCGACCATCTCGCCATTGTCGGCGAGAACCGCAAGATGCTGGTGTTCCCGCTGGCCGAGATCCCGGAGATGGGACGCGGCAAGGGCGTGCGCCTGCAGAAATACAAGGATGGCGGTGTCCTCGACCTCAAGACCTTCACGCTCGCAAGCGGCCTGTCCTGGCAGGATTCGGCAGATCGCACCTTCACCAAATCGCGTGACGAGCTTGCCGAATGGATCGGCGCCCGCGCCTCGGCCGGCCGCATGGTGCCAAAGGGCTTTCCGCGCACGGGCAAGTTCGGGTAGGCGCGCGAAGGAGCATGACCTTTCGGGGGGCGGTCAGGCGAGGTGGTGAAAGGGAATTCGTGTTTTCGTGCCCGGCGGCGCATTTTGTTCTTGCTTTGTGCCGGCAGCTATGCCACTAATTTCGCTATGGTGCTGATTCGCACCGACGACCCGCCTGCCAAGGCGGGTTTTTTGTTTCGGGCTCCTTTCGACCAAATTGGAATGCCGTCACGATTGCTGCACTATATCAGTGCATAAGCTTCGCCATGGGAAATCGCGGGGATAACGCATCTGGACGACACGGGGCGTTGGGGAGGTAGTCGCTTGAAGGAGGTCAGGATACAGAAGCCGGAGCGGCAGCAGCGCCTGTTTGGCCTGTCGACGCCGCTCAGGGCCGCTGTCATTCCGCCGCTGTCGGCGGCGCGCTGGCTCCTGGTGCTGATCGTCGCCGCCGGCGTTTATTTCTTCCACGGCTTCCTGTTCCCGGTCCTTGCCGCCCTGGTGATCGCTTTCGCCAGCTGGCCGCTCTATCGGCGGCTGCTCGCCGGCGTCGGCGGCAACCGCACGATCGCCGCGACGCTTGCGATCCTGTTCATCCTGACCTTCCTGGTGGTGCCGATCGCGCTTGCCGGCACCTACGCCATCAACGAGGTGCGCGAATGGGTCGGCTGGGCGATCGAGACCAACCGCTATGGCGCGCCGACGCCGCACTGGATCGCCACGCTGCCTGTGGTAGGCGAATGGTTCAATGAACAATGGACGGTCAACGTTGGCCATCCAGGCGGTATCGGCGAACTGATCCAGCTGATCAGCGGCGCCAATATCGGCAGCATCTATCGCGGCGTGCTTGCCGCCGGCGGCAGCGCCTTCGGCCTTTTGCTGACGCTGCTGTTCATGATGATCGCGCTGTTCTTCGCCTATCGCGACGGCGAGCATTTCGCCGGGCAGGTCGATTGCCTCGGCGAACGCATCCTGCCGGCCAGATGGGAACGGATCTCACGCGTGGTGCCGGCGACGATCTCCTCGACCGTCACCGGCATGACGGTTATCGCCATCGGCGAAGGGCTGGTGCTGGGCATCGCTTACTGGTTGGCCGGCGTGCCGTCGCCGGTGACGCTCGGCGCACTGACCGGCATCATGGCGCTGATCCCCGGCGGCGCGCCGCTGTCGTTCACGCTGGTCTCGATTTATCTCGCCGCCAGCGGCTCGCCGATGGCCGGCCTGGCGCTGTTCATCTGGGGCGCCGTCGAACTCTTCGTCGTCGACAAGACATTGCGCCCGAAGCTGGTTGGCGGGCCGATAAAGCTGCCCTTCCTGCCGACTTTCTTCGGCCTGATCGGCGGCGTCAAGACAATGGGCTTTCTCGGCCTGTTCATCGGCCCGGTGCTGATGGCCCTGCTGGTCGCGATCTGGCGCGAATGGCTGCGCGAGGTGGAGCTGACCGATGAACTCGCTGCCGCCGAACCGGCGGAGCAGGAAGATGCACCGCCGCAGATCGAAATTGTCGCCGAACGCGCCGCCGCGAAAAAGAATCAGGCCGGGTGACTGACGGCGAGCGTGGCGCGGCGCTTACGCCCCTCGTGCAACTGCCAGAGCGAATGGCCGATCAAGGTGACGATGAGGATCGTGCCGCCGATCAGGCTGTTGCGCGACGGGGTCTCGGCGAAGATCATCCACACCCAGACCGGCGCCAGCACGGTTTCTAACAGGTAGAACATCGCCACTTCCGGCCCGGAAATGTATTTCGGACCGTTGGCGAGGCAGAAGAACGAGATCGGCATGATGACGGCGCCGTTGAAGACGATCCACCACGGTGCGTTGACGTGAAAACCCACCTTGGAAACCATCAGGGCGGCGATGGCCAGTGGCAGCACGACTCCGATCAGCGCGGTGAAGCCCATATCCTTGCCGCTGGCGCGCGAGATGGTGATGGCCGCGGCGATCATGAAGGCGGAGCATAGTGCCATCAGGTCGCCGAAGAGATGCCCGGTTCCGACGGAATCACCGACAATCATCACGACGCCGGCGATCATCAATGCCAGCGCTGCGACCGTCAGGGGCTGTGGCCTCTCCTTCAGGAATAGCCACGACAAAAGGGCCGCGAACATGGTGGTGAAGGCCAGGATGAAAACGAGGTTGGCGGTCGAGGTGTTGTAGACGCCGGTGATGAAGGCGATCGAGCCGAGTCCGTAGAGGGCGGCAACGATGAGCCCTGACCAGCCCGGGATAAGCTGCGGTGCCTTTGCGCTCAGCGAGCGCCAGATGGCCCAGATGACGAGCGTGGCGACGAAGGTCGTGCCGGTGCGCAAGAGCAGGATCGTCCATGCCTCGCCGTCGGCGAGCCGGATCAGCGGAATGTCGACGGTCAGCGTCAACCCGCCGATGGCGGTGATCAGAAGGCCTCTCTGGTGGTCGTTGTGGGAAGACATGCAGCAATTCTCGCGATAGGCTTGGAGGCGCAAAATTGACCCGCCCGGTCTTCCGCCGATCGGCCGGAAGCCCAGCGGCATCCTCCTCGAAACAATTTAAGGGTGAATACCGAAAGCGGAAATCAGCGCGAAACCGCTTCGTGATTGTAGCGTTCCCAGCCTTTCGGGCCGAGATGCTCCTGCGGCTGGAAGCGCATCTTATAATTCATCTTGCGCGAGCCGTTGACCCAGTAGCCCAGGTAGACATGGGGCAGGCCCATCGCCCTGGCGCGGGCGATGTGGTCGAGGATCATGAAGGTGCCGAGGGAACGGTCCTCGAAATCCGGGTTGAAGTAGGAATAGACCATCGACAGGCCATCGGCCATCTTGTCGGTGAGCGCCACGGCGATCAGTTCGCCCTGACCCTTGCCGGTGATGAAGCTGTCAGGTCCGCGGCGACGGTATTCGATGACCTTGGTGTCGACATGGGTATCCTCGACCATCATGGCGTAGTCGAGCACGGTCATATCGGACATGCCGCCACGGCGGTGGCGGGCGTCGAGATAGCTGCGGAACAGCGAATACTGCTCGGTGGAGGGTTCGGCGTCGTGCATGGCGCCGACCAGATCCGAATTATGCTGTATGACGCGTTTCATGTTGCGGCTGGCGGTGAACTCCTGCGCCAGGATGCGCACCGACACGCAGGCGCGGCAGGTCTCGCAAGCCGGCCTGTAGGCGATGTTCTGCGACCGCCTGAACCCGCCCTGCGTCAACAGATCGTTCATCTCGGGGGCCTTGTCGCCGACCAGGTGGGTGAACACCTTGCGCTCGAACTGGCCCTCGAGATAGGGACACGGCGAGGGCGCGGTCAGAAAGAACTGTGGCGACTGGGTCGGGTGCTGCGTCATCGAGCCTTGGAAACACTCCTGCGAATCGCTCTACCTTTGGCGCGGACGCCGAAAAATTCAACAGGATTGTGAAAGCCTGTGTGAATGGACGTCTTCACTTTTGTGCGCAAAGGCTGCGGCCGCGCTTCAAAGCCGCTCAGCGGCCGCTGCGGCTGACGACCGTGCCGAGCAGCAGGTCGTGCAGCGTGCGCTTGCGGTCGGAAAACAGGCTCACCAGCAGGACCAGCGGCGAGAGGATGACATTGCCGGCCCAAAACAACACCGAATGGACGACGGCAGTCAACCCGTCGATGCGGCTGCCGTCGAGCCGGTCGAGCCGGATGCCCATCATCTTCATGCCGGCGGTGGCCTGATCTTTACTGCCGAGCGTGTTCCAGATGTAGAGGATGGCGACGGCCGGCACGAGAATGGAAAACAGCATCCAGCCGAGGCCGAGCGTCAACAGCCCAAACAAGAACACCAGGATCGCGAAAGGAATGGTGAGCAGCGCGACGATGAAATAATCGATGACGAAGGCGAGAATGCGCCGCGTGCGCACGCCCTCATAGGCGCGGACGTCTTCGAGCCTGCTGGTGATGATTTCGCCGTCGAGAACGCGAGCGTTCATGTCATTTCCTCGTAATCGAACCCGGGTTAATGCACGGGCCGCGTATTGATGAAATGGTGAAGGTTCGCGGTGGAATCAAGATCGAACCATTCGCCGCCGTAGATGGTGACGGAGTGCCCGGCCGCCGTCTGACTTGTTGAATTCATGGCGCGGATAGCGTTAGCTTGCTGCGGCGCAACAAAAGGTGCCGAGCCGAGGGGATGGGGCGACATGGACTACGACATGCTGGTCATCGGCAGCGGCCCATCCGGGCGCCGCGCCGCGGTGCAGTCGGCCAAGCTCGGCAAGTCGGTGCTGGTGGTCGACAGAGGTCGTCGTCTTGGCGGCGTGTCGGTACACACTGGCACCATACCGTCGAAGACGTTGCGCGAGACGGTGCTCAACCTCTCGGGCTGGCGTGAGCGCGGCTTTTATGGACGCGGCTACCGGGTCAAGCAGGACATTTCGGTCGGCGATCTGGTCGAGCGCCTGCACAAGACGCTCGACCACGAGGTCGAGGTGCTGCAGCACCAGTTCATGCGCAACACGGTCAAGAGCGCTCGCGCCGCGGTAAAATTCCTTGGCCCCAACAAGGTCAGCCTGACCACCGACACCGGCGACTACAGCGAGGTTGGCTTCGCCCATGCGCTGATCGCGGTCGGCACACGGCCGCACCGGCCGCGCGACGTGCCGTTCGACAAGACACGGATATTCGACAGTGACGAGATGCTGGAGCTCGACCGGCTGCCGCGCACGCTGACGGTGATCGGCGCCGGCGTCATCGGCGTCGAATATGCGACGATCTTTTCGGCGCTCGACGTGCCGGTGACGCTGGTCGAGCCGCGCAATACCATATTGGATTTCGTCGACCGCGAGATCGTCGACGACTTCATCCATCAGATGCGCGACCGCGGCATGACCATCCGCTTAGGCAGCGCCGTCAAGGAGATCGCCTCCAAACCCGATTATGCCGAGGTGATGCTGGCAGACGGCCGCACCATACGTTCCGAGATGGTGCTTTATGCTGCCGGGCGTACCGGCAATGTCGGCAGCCTGGGCTTGGAAGCGGTCGGCATCGAGTCCGATTCCAGAGGCCGCATCAAGGTCGATCCGCAGACCTTCCAGACCAGCGCGTCCAACATCTATGCCGCCGGCGACGTCATCGGTTTTCCGAGCCTGGCCTCGACCTCGATGGAGCAGGGCAGGGTGGCCGCTTGCCACGCGTTTGGCGTGCCGTTGCCGCCGCCGCCCGAAACCTTTCCCTACGGCATCTACGCCGTGCCGGAAATCTCCACCGTCGGCCAGTCGGAGGAGCAGGTGCGCGAGAGTGGTGCTGCCTACGAGGTCGGCGTGGCGCGGTTTCGCGAGACATCGCGCGGCCACATCATGGGCGTCAATACCGGCTTCCTGAAGCTTCTGTTCTCGATCGAAACACGCCGTCTGCTCGGCGCCCATATCGTCGGCGAGGGCGCGACCGAACTCATCCACATTGGCCAGGCGGTCATCAATCTCGGCGGCACCGTCGACTTCTTCGTCAACAACACCTTCAACTATCCGACGCTGGCCGAAGCCTACAAGATCGCCGGGCTGGACGCCTGGAACCGCATGGGGCGAGGATAGCTTCGAGGCTCATCGATCTGACGTTGCAACGGCGACCGCAGGATCCGCCAGCCATTGCCTGACGATCTCGGCGTCCGGATCGCCGATTTCATGGCCGGAGGCAATGGTGTGGGTCTCGACCTTGGCGCCATGCGAACTCAGCAGGGCGGCCAACACCGGCGCGAATGGCGCATAGGTCAGGTCGGCGGCGCCGGCGATGATCAACGCCCGCGCCTTCGACAGGTCGGCCGGCGGCACCTCGTCAAGCACCGGCATCGGACGCAGCAATGCGGCGCGCTCGATCAGGCCCGGATGCAGCAGCATGACGCTTGAGACCAGATTGGCGCCGTTCGAATAACCGACAAAGGTCGCGCGGCTGAGATCGAAGCGGTGGCGCTTCGCGATGCCGTCGACAAAGCCCGCGAATGCGTCCGCCTCCGCACGGATGCTCGTCTGTTCGAAACGCGTCGGGGTGATTCGTGTGAACCAGCGGAACCCGCCCTCCTGAGGGATGCGGCCACGGACCGCAACCAGCGCCGCATGCGGCGCGATTTGCCGACCAAGCGGCAGCAAGGTCGTCTCATCGACTCCCGATCCATGCTGCAGGAACAGCCAGTCACCGGGTAAATTGGCGGGTCGATGGAGCCGGTAGAAAAAGCCTGAATTTTCCTGCAAAATACCGTCTTCGAGGCTCTCCTCGGCCATAGTCACATCCTTTTGATTTCGCGTTACTTTCGTTAATTTGCCGGCTTCAAAACGAAATATTTTCAAGCTCCGCGAAAGTTGATTGAACCGGGCGCATTTCAGTCCGTTTCTTTGCCGATATAATCCCCTCGCGGGAGGGATCGAAGCAGTGTGCGCCGGGTGGTCGCATGCCGGCATGAACAACCAGCTTTAAGGCCTTTTATCGATGACCATGCCAGTTTCGCCGGAACGCGATACGCGTATTGACGTGTTCCGGGCTCTCGCCCTCCTGACCATATTCATCGACCATGTGCCGGGCACCGTTTTCGAAACCCTGACCTACAAGAATTTCGGGTTTTCGGATGCGGCCGAGGCCTTCGTGCTGATCTCCGGCATGTCCGTCGCTCTCGCCTACGGCACCAAATTCCAGCCGGGAAACCGGCTGATTGCAACGCTGAAAATGTGGCGCCGCGCCGGCGTGCTCTATGTCACCCACATCGTCACGACGATGGTGGTCATGGCTATCTTCTGCGCGGCGGCGGTGTTTGCGAAACGGCCGGACCTTCTGACGCTGATCAACATCGAGCCGCTCGTCAGAAACCCGCCACAAGTCCTGGTCGGCATCGTCACGCTCGGCCATCAGCTCGGTTACAACAACATACTGCCGGTCTATGCAGCGCTGCTGTTGATGGCGCCGGCCTTCCTGCTGTTCATCAGCTATCGGCCACTGGCGGCGCTTGCCGTATCCGCAGCCCTTTGGCTGCTTGCCGGAATCTACCAGATCGCGCCACCGAACTACCCGGAGCCCGGGTTCTGGTTCCTCAATCCGCTGTCATGGCAATTGCTGTTCAATATCGGCATGGCCAGCGTGTTGCATGTGCGGCGCGGCGGCACCATCCCGGTCAATCGCTGGCTGGTCGGCGCCGCCGCCGCCTATGTGCTCACGGCGCTCGTCTGGGTGCACAGCCCGCTGTGGGGGCATGTGTCATGGCTCGACCTGCCGGTGGTGCTGACCGGTTTCGACAAGACATTCCTGTCGTTGCCGCGACTGCTGCACATCCTGGCGATGAGCTACCTGGTCGTCGCCTTGCCTTCCGTCTCGAACCTGTTCCGCACCGGTCGTGACAATCCGCTCGCCATATTGGGCAAACGCTCGTTGCCGGTTTTCATTGCCGGAACGGTGATTGCCATGGCGGCGCAAGTGATGAAGCTGATCAACCCGGGCGGCATTGCCTATGACAGTCTGCTGCTCGCCGCCGGCATCGCCATGCAGTTCGCGCTCGCCTTCTATCTGGAGTGGCTGTCTGCCATCGGCTGGTCCGGAAAGGGCAAGCCGGTCCGCAACGAGGCGGCCCGCTCGTCCTTTGAAATTGGGCCGATGGCCGCGCAAGCGAACCGATAAACCTGGACGCTCGATCTGCCGGCCTCAAGCTATGCTCGGCGGCGGTCCGGACGATGCCCTGACGACAAGTTCGACGTCGAGCGTTTCTCGCCGCACCGTGCCGTCGAAGTCGAGGATTCTTCGCGCTGCCCGGCGGCCGATCTCGGCGATCGGCTGGGCGATGGTGGTGAGCGGAGGCTCGCAAATTGCGGCTTCAGGCACGCCGTCGAAGCCGACGACGGAAACATCGCGGGGAACCGCGATGCCCCGTGCGTTGAGCCATTCCAATGCCACCATTGCGATCCGGTCCGACATCGCCAGGATGGCGGTCGGCGGTTCCGCCGAGGCGAAGATGGTTTCGAGACCAGCCCTTGTGCTCGCCTTGTCGTTTTCGGTCTCGTAGACCGGCACCTTGGCGGTGTCGACACCGAACCTGGAAAGCTCTTCGAAATAGCCGAGGAGGCGGTCACGGGTTCCGGTATACGACGCTGTCCGGACCTGCTCGGGCGAGACAAGACCGGTGCTGTCGTCGGCGAAGGCCAGCGACAACACGGCGAAGCGGCGATGTCCAAGTACCGCCAGATGGTGCGCCGCGAGCCGGCCGCCGGCAACATTGTCGATACTGATCGCCGAGACCGTGTCGTCCTGCGAGCCGAACTCGAGCGCAACGAAGGGCAGCTTTCGTTCGCGCGTCAGCTCGACGAGGCGCGGACCGCCCTCGATGCAGAACAGGATGAAGCCGTCGACCAGGGCGCTCTGGATGTTCCAGGCAAGTTTTTCCTCGTTGCCAGCTGACACCAGGGCAATTCCCGCGCCGGTGGCGTCGCATGCCTCCGAGATGCCGGCCATCATCACGCGAGCAAAGGGGTCGTCAAAGAAATAGGACAGCGGCTCGGTGGTGGCGACGCCGATCGCATTGACCTTGCCGGCACGCAGCAGGCGGCCCTTTGGATCGGGGCCGGCATAGCCCAGCGCCTCGGCCGCCGCCTTGACCCGCTCGCGGACTTCCTCGCGCACGATTTCGGGACGGCTGAAGACATTGGAGGCAGTGCCGTGTGATACGCCCGCGGCTTTGGCGATGTCGGCCAGCCGGATGGGCCTCCTGCTGCCTTCGGTGAGTGATGCCATTTGTTTGTCTCCGGGACTCCGGTCCAACAGTATCGCCAATTACCTAACACCTTCCTTGGATCGATTCAAATTTTTGCTTGACATTTATGGTGCGGCGCGTATTCTTTGAATCGATCCAAGCGCGCTTTCGTCCGCAGGTTGGATCGATACAAGAGGAGAGTGCCATGCACCCCGTCAATTATCTGTTCGAGGACATTTACCAGAACGACTGGAGCATCCGCTCCAGCGCGGAGGCCCGGAAGCGGCGCGACAGGACCGGTCCGTGGATTCGCGACCTGCGTTTCCTGACGCGACGCAAGCGGAGCTGATCGGCAGCGTATTTTTTGCGCATGCTGCTTGGATCGATTCAAATAAGCTAGAGGAGATTAAGCCATGCACCCGATCAAGCATCTGTTCGAAGACATCTATCGCAATCATTGGGGCATCTCGCCGGCCACCGAACGGCCGGAGCGACGGCGTGTGGTCAAGACCACCAAACGCGACGGCCAAGTCCGGCCCGAACGTCCGCGAGACTGAGCTGGCAAGACAGAGCTCGTGGATCGAGGGCGGCCGCCATTGGTTGCCGCATCAATGGCGGCGCGGACGCACCAGCGCCGAGGCGGCCATCACCAGCCAGCCGCCGATCAGCAAGGTGCCGCCGATCGGCGCCGACATCGGGAACAGCCGCGAGCCAAGGAAGTCGCGAGCGAGGAGATCTCCCGAGAACAGCAGAAGCCCGACGAGGAGGATGAGGCTTCCGCTTCGCAGGATGATATTTCCTCCGAGCAGCCCGACGACAAGGAAGACCGGCGCATGCATGAGCAGGAAGGACGCGGCCGTGCCGACGAAAGCGCCGCCGAGATGTGCCGACGCCGCCGAAAGCACCACGCCGGTTGCGCCGCATAGGCCGCCGGCAAATATCAGAATGCGGCCGCCTGCCGCGTGTTCATCCGTGCTCATTTCCACGCCTCCGTAATTGCTGGCGACCGCCTGAGATAGCGCTGCGAACCGTGTCAGGATTTGCCGGCTTCCGCCAGCATGTCGCGTTCGCGGCGCGACTGGACCAGCCAGTTATAGGCCGCTCCGCCTGCCATCAGCACGGATGTGCCGAGAAACACCGCGCGCATGCCGAAATGGCCACCAACGAAGCCGCCGAGCAGCGGTCCGGCGACCTGACCGACATATTGCGCCGAGATCGACAAGCCCAGCACATTACCGCCGACGCCGTCGGGCACATTGTGGCGGATGACGCTGGTGATGCAGGGCAAAAGACCGCCAAGCGCCACGCCCATCAGGAAACGCAGGCCGACGAGCTGCCAGCCTTGCGTGACGAAGGCCTGCGGGATCAGGAGCAGCGCCGAGACTGCGAGCGCGGCAACGATGACGTTCCAGTGGCCGATACGGTCGGCGAGCTTGCCGAGCCGCGACGCCGACAGGATGGCGCCGAGCGCTGCCGCCGACATGACGATGCCGGAGACCAGCGTGACCTGGCTCGGATCTTCGATGAGCTGCTGGACATAGACGGTGATGATCGGCTCGATCGACATGGTGGCGAAACTCAACAGCGTCCCGGTCGCCAGCATGGCGACGACGGGGCGCTTGTCGGGAATTTGCGACCAGCCGCCTTTCGCCTTTTCTTCTGACGCGGCCTTGGCGGCAACCGGGCGAGGGGCCTCCTTGATCAGCAAGGTGGTTGCCAGAAAGGCCAGGAAAATGACGCCGCCGGCGAGCAGGAATGTGGCGCGGATGCCAATCAGCGGCGGCAGCGCGCCGCCGAGCAGCGGGCCGACCAGGGCACCGGCCGTGATTCCGGCCGACAGCACGCCCAGCGCCCAGCCGGAGCGATCCTTCGGCGTCTGCATGGCAACCAGGATGGTCGAGCCCGAAGAATAGCCGCCGGCAAAGCCGATCAGCAGGCGCAAGAACACCAATTGCCAGACAGTCTGCACCATGCCGGTCAGCGACATGCACAGCGCCATGCCGAAACTGGCGCGCACCAGCATCAGTTTGCGGCCGTAGCGGTCGCCTAACCGCCCCCACAGGGGTGCGACCAGCGCGGCAGCAAGGAAAGTGGCGCCGTAGGCGATGCCCGACCACTGCACGATCGCCGCATGGCCCTCGGCGCCCAGCTGTTCGACGTAGAGCGGCAGGAACGGCAACAGCAGCGTCATCGCTGCGAGTGTGCTGAACGAGCCGGCAAAACACACGGCGAGATTGCGACGCCAGTGGACGTTGTGCGTGCCTTGCACGGCGAGGGTGGCGTCTTGCGGCATGTCCTGTCCTGTCCGGCCATCTCGTATGAGAACTTGCTGTGGATACCATTTTGGGATACCAAACTGGTATCCGTCATGGACGCAAGGCTGGTCGCTGTCAATGCGGTCCCTGCAAAGTGATCGCCAGTAATGGCCGGTGAACAGAAGGCCAATGAACCGGCTCCAACAAACGGAACGCCAATGTCGCAGATGCAGAACGTCGAAAAGCAGCTTCGCGAGATGATCCTCGGGCTCGAGATCGGTCCCGGCGAGCGGCTGACGGAGCGCTGGGTCGAAAGCCGCTTCGGCGCCTCGCGCACGCCGGTCAGGGCGGCGTTGCTGCGGCTCGAGACCGAAGGCCTGATCTGCCGCGACGGCCGCGGCTGGACGGTCTCGCCCATCAATCTTGCCGAGCTGGAGCAGATCGCCGTCTATCGCGAGGCGGTCGAGGTCGCGGCAGTCAGGCTGACTTGTGCCTTGCAGGACAGGGGTGCCGTCGAAATCATCGAGGCGATGCTCGATTCCTGCGACGACCAGACGCCGCGCGAGGAATGGCATCGTGTCGGCATGGATTTTCATATCGAGCTGGCGCGCCTGTCAGGCAACGAGTTCCTGTTCAGAGCGGTTCGTGATGCGATGACGCGCCTGTCGCGCGCCCGCTGGCTCGAGGTTCGCGACGAGGCAGCGCTTGGCCGTGCCTGGGCCGAACACCATGACATTCTGTCGGCGGTGCGGGCCGGCGATGCCGACGGGGCCGCCTGCCTGCTTTCATCTCATATCGACGGCAGCCGCGACCGGCTGGTGACGTCGTTGCGCAACGACCGGCGCGGCCTGCGCGCCAGGGGATTTGCCGTCGTCGCTTGAGTGAGGATCGGCGGCCATTGATCACGAAAAAGGCAGATGAGCGAAGAAAGCTACTTTCGGTCTCGCTTCGCAAATGCCGATGGCGTAAGAGCGGCGATGGAAAACAACCGATTTGACACACCCGTGACCGTCAAGGGCGCGGCGGGAAGCAATCAGCTCTTGCGTACGGCCCGCGAGGCTTCCGACTACCTCCTCAACAATTGGCCCGGCAAGCGCAGCCCCAAGCACCGCGAAGCGCTGCAAGCCTGTCATGATGCGCTTGCCGGCGACAAGCCGGCCATGAACGCAAGACGGGCCTTCATTGCCGCCGCCCGCGAAGTGAACGTCTTCGTCAGCGACAAGGCGCCGGCCTGAGGCATAGCGGGGACTTGATCGAGACCCGGGCCGCCTGACAGGCCTGATATCATCACTCGGCCGTTTCGGTGTTGGTTTGGGACTCGCTTTCGCCCTCGGGCTTCGAGCGCTCCTTGGCCGCGACCTTGGCAGCCTGCTTTTCCGCCTTCTTGGCAGCCTTCTGCCGGTCGCGTTCCTTGCGTTCCTGACCGTAGTTCGGTGCTCGTGCCATATCGTTTCCTTTCATTGTGCTTGGCCTTTGCCTAGGAGCATTGGGCCACAAACACAACACCGCAAGGCACGATCGGCTCCATATCTCGTCGCAGTCCGGGGAGCCCCGCTTCAGGGCGTTTTTTCAGGCGCCGTCCCGGTCGAGGACGAGATCGGCGGGCCCGAACCGGTCCTTTGCCGTGAATTGCTGGTGCCAGTAGGGATAGAGCACGGGCGGCCTGCTGACCACGTCGAGGCGTGTGCGCTCCTCATCGCCGAGCACCAGGCTTGCAGCAGCGATATTGTCCTTGAAATGCGCTTCGGTTCGTCCGCCGATCACCAGCGAACTGACGGCGGGCCGGCCAAGCAACCAGGCAAGCGCCACCTGCGCTGCCGACACGCCGTGGTTCTTGCCGATATCGATCAGCACGTCGACGATCCGCCACAGCCGGTCCTCGTCGCGGATCGGCGGTTCCGACCAGCCGCTGAGCTGGCGGGCGGTCGGCTGGTCACGGTGATATTTGCCGGACAGCAATCCGCCGGCGAGCGGGCTCCAGACCAGCACGCCGAGCCCCTGGTCGACCGAGATCGGCAACAATTCATACTCGGCCTCGCGGGCTTCCAGCGTGTAGTGGATCTGCTGGGTGACGAAGCGCGGCTGGTGATGACGGTCACTGATACCGAGCCCCTTCATCACCTGCCAGCCGGAATAATTGGAACAGCCGACATAGCGGACCTTGCCCTGCGCGACCAGCGTGTCGAGCGCGGCGATGGTTTCCTCGAGCGGTGTCAGGCCATCCCACTCGTGCAGGAAATAGATGTCGATGACATCGGTCCTGAGGCGCTTCAGGCTCCTCTCGCATTCGCGGATCAGATGATAGCGCGACAGGCCTTCATCATTGGGGCCTTTGCCGATCCGCATGCGCGCCTTGGAGGCGATCAACACGTCGCCCTTGCGCTTGCCGCCGAGCGCCTCGCCGATGATCTCCTCTGACACCCCGTTCGAATAAACGTTGGCGGTGTCGATGACGTTGATGCCGGCATCGATGCAAAGGTCGATCATCCGGCGCGCCTCGTCGAGGTCGGTCTTGCCGACCGCCGAAAACGCGCCGCCGCCGCCGAACGTCATGGTGCCCATGGTCAGCGTCGAAACCTTCAGCCCGGAACGGCCGAGAGTGCGGTATTCCATGTCGTATCCTCATGATTTTATCGGGAAAGGGCGTTTCAAACGACAGCCCTGAATGAACCGGGCATTTGTAGGATAATTCGTTCCGCTTGTCGCCCGTGTTGCAGGGCAACATCGATCACATCTTACGGATTGGACGCGCAGCCAGCACAACAGCGGCTGCAATAAAACCGTCATTGCCGGCCTATACTAACATCGGTTCAGCACTTCGATTTCCGGCCGCCGGGCCGGGCGGCAGAGCGCCTGACAGCGGCCGACACGGCCTGTAAGCGGAGCAGCGCAAATGACCGAGATAAAACAGAATTCCCCGGCCAGGGACTGGCTGGAAGCGGAACTCGCCGACACGCTCGACGAAGATTATGAGCTGGAAATCTCTGAGCCGGCGCTGTCGATGGAGATCGCCAAGATCTATAAGAATGCGCATCCGCCATCGATCGACCGCCTGCAATATTTTCGCGATCTGATCACGCTGCAATCCGAATTGATCAAGCTGCAGTCCTGGGTCGCCTATCACAAGAAGAAGCTCGTCGTGGTATTCGAGGGCCGCGACTCGGCGGGCAAGGGTGGCGTCATAAAGCGCATCACCCAGCGGCTCAATCCGCGCATCTGCCGCGTCGTAGCACTACCGGCGCCGACCGAGCGCGAGAAGTCGCAATGGTATTTCCAGCGCTACGTTCCGCATCTGCCGGCCGGCGGTGAGATCGTGCTGTTCGACCGCTCCTGGTACAACCGCTCCGGCGTCGAGCGGGTGATGGGCTTTGCCCAGCCGGATCAGGTCGAGGAGTTCTTTCGCGACGTGCCGGATTTCGAACGCATGCTCGTCCGCTCAGGCATTACGCTTGTCAAATACTGGTTTTCGATCACCGATGAGGAGCAGCAGATGCGCTTTTTGATGCGCATCCATGACCCGATGAAGCAATGGAAACTGTCGCCGATGGACCTCCAGTCGCGCGTGCGCTGGGAACAGTACACAAAGGCCAAGGAAGAAACCTTTGCCCGCACCAACATCCCGGAAGCTCCCTGGTTCATCGTCGAGGGCAACGACAAGAAGCGGGCGCGGCTGAATTGCATCGACCATCTCCTCAAGCAAATGCCCTATGAGGAGGTGCCGCACGAGGAGATCACACTGCCCGAGCGCGTCTTCAATCCCGAATACGAGCGCCAGGTGCTGCCGCGCGAACTGTACGTGCCGGAGAAGTATTGAGGCTGGGCCTCCTTCTCCCCGTCACTATACGGGGAGAAGGTGCTGGCAGGCGGATGAGGGGGCGGCGCCAACCTCGACAATTGAACCCGCTCAAATCACTTCGTGGACTAAACTTATTCTGACGTCATATTGCCCTCGGTGGTATTGTCCGGCAGCGTAATCTTTGATCGCTTGCGCCGCCCCTCATTGCCCTGCCGGGCATTTCTCCCCGTATAGTGACGGGGAGAAAGGGGCTGCACCAAAGGGTTCGCCAATAGCGCAGACAAAAACGCCCACGCTACTTCCTAATCGCGCTCGATGATGACATGCGTGGCCTTCGGCGTCGCGACCTGCTCGCTGCAGCGGTAGCCGAGCTTGGGCATGTCGATGCCGGCAAAAAGGCTCTCGCCTGCGCCGAGCAGGACAGGTGAGATCGCCAGATGCATCTCGTCGATGAGCTTTTCCTTGAGATACTGCCGGATCGTAGAAACGCCACCGCCCAGCCGTACATCCTTGCCGTCAGCCGCTGCTTTCGCCTTCTCCAGCGCTGAGTGGATGCCGTCGGTCACGAAATAGAAGGTCGTGCCGCCCTCCATGACAATGGGATCCCGCTGATGGTGCGTCAGCACGAAGACCGGCACGTGGTATGGCGGATTGTCTCCCCACCAGCCTTTCCAGCTCTCGTCAGGCCACTCGCCGCGGATCGGCCCGAACATGTTGCGGCCGAGGATCCATGCGCCGACATTCTCGAAGCTGCGCGCCGCGAACATCTCGTCAGTGTCCGTGGTCCCGCCATCCTTGCCGAGGACCATCTTTCGGAAGGTGCGGGTGCCGAACATCCATTCGTGCAGGGCTTCGCCGCCAACACCCAGCGGGTTCTTGAGGTCTTGGTCGGGACCGGCGCCGAAGCCGTCGATCGACAGGGTGAAAGCCTTGACGCGAAGTTTGGACATGAGAGCCTCCTCGATAACCAATTGTGCGATGCAGCAGTTATCGGGTTAGCTTAACTGATTGCATTTTGCAAGCGGTTTTTTGAATCGCCGGGGCAATCGCTTCCAAATCATGTTGGAATGACCAATCTCAATGTTGGCGCCGTCCCTCATCCGCCTGCCGGCACCTTCTCCCCGTATAGTGACGGGGCGAAGGGGCTGGCCGCAACCTCGGCGATGTTTTTGCAACGCTGGAGATTGGCGAAATCTTTTGCGAACGCGTCTTTCTCCCCGTCACTATACGAGGAGAAATGCCCGGCAGGGCAATGAGGGGCAGCGCAAACCTGAAGCGATTGCCCTGCGGTGGCCATGTCGCGCTTTGGACGAAGGAACGTTACTCGATGTGGGCGCTACGGAGGCGCATCACCCCTTCAGCATCTCAGCCACTTCCGGCGCGAAATAGGTCAGGATGCCGTCGCAGCCGGCGCGCTTGAAGGCGAGAAGCGATTCAAGCATCGCCTTTTCCCCGTCGATCCAGCCATTGGCGGCGGCGGCCTTGATCATCGAATATTCGCCCGACACTTGATAGGCAAAGGTCGGCATCTGCAACTCGTCCTTCAGCCGGCGGATGATGTCGAGATAGGGCAGGCCGGGCTTGACCATCAGCATGTCGGCGCCCTCGGCGAGATCCTGCTCGGCCTCGCGCACCGCTTCGTCGGAATTGGCGTGATCGATGTAATAGGTCTTCTTGTCGCCCTTGAGCAGGCCGGCGGTGCCGACCGCCTCGCGGTAGGGGCCGTAAAAGGCGGATGCGAACTTGGTCGCATAGGACATGATCGCTACATCCTGAAACCCATTGGCGTCCAGCGCATCGCGGATGGCACCGATCCGGCCGTCCATCATGTCCGAGGGGGCGATGATGTCGGCCCCTGCCGCCGCCTGGATGACGGCTGCTGCCGTCACCTGCTCCACCGTTTCATCGTTGACGATAATGCCGTCGCGCAAGATGCCGTCATGGCCATGCGAGGTGAACGGGTCCAGCGCCGCGTCGGTGATGATGCCGATCTCCGGCACCGCGCGCTTGATGGCGCGGGTGGCGCGGTTGATGATGTTTTCCGGATCGAGGATGTGCGAACCGGTCTGATCGCGCAGGCCGAGCTCGACATTGGGGAAAGTGGCGATCGCCGGAATGCCAAGCTTAGCCGCGCGCTCAGCCTCCTTGACGGCGAGGTCGAGCGACAGGCGGAAGACGCCGGGCATGGCGGCGATCGGTTCGCGCACTTGTCTGCCGTCGACGACAAAGATCGGCCAGATCAGATCGTCGACCGAGAGCCGGTTCTCCTGGACAAGGCGGCGCGACCAATCGGCCTTGCGCATGCGCCGCAGCCGCCGGCTGCCGGTGATCTCGTCGACGCTGCGCGCGCCGGCAGGCTTTGCAGGGGTGAATTTGTTCATCGCCAAAACTCCGGATCGGGCGACTTTTACCACGAGCCCCCGCTGCTGACCAATGCGACACGATTGTGCCAGCGGTCCTGTCGGGCGCTATTCTGGTTGGCCATTGCCTGACAGGATCTGCGCAGCACCCCGCATGGCGACGCGGAATGCCTCGTCGAAGTTGACGCCGCGCACTTGCCACTTGTAGGTCTTGCCGGCCATGGCAAGCCGCCAATCGGCGATCCAGCCCAACTCCTTGTCGCTCCAGACTAGGCTGCCGGCCAAGAGCTCTTGGTTGCCGACAGTTCTCGCAAGCAATTCGGGTGAGAGCGCACGCACCTGTTCGAAAATCGCCCCGGTTTTTACCAGAGCGGCCTTGCTTGGAATGACGATCTTCATCGCCAACGGTCCGGCTGCCGATTGAAAGGACTCTGCCATATAGGGGCTTTCGTCTCCGTCGCTCGCCAAGACAAAATGCTGGCGTGCATCTTGCACAGCCAGCAGTACCGAGATGATCGGCCGCTCGCCGAGCCACGGCTTGCTGCCGAGCTCAGCAAGCACTTTATCGATCACCGGCGGCGTGTACTGGCAAGTGAGATCGTGCGGCCGGTCGTACGTGCCTTGATCATCATGGTTTGGAATACCTTCCATGCGATCGCGGTAGCGGAAGCTGCTGACGAAGCTGCCGGCCTTGTCGCGCAGTGCTGTCATCTGAGGTTTCGCCGGCAGGCGCTGGTCGCCGGATACCCGCACCAGCACTTTGTCGAGGCAGACCTTGAAGCCGGCCTGACGATGTTCTTCTCCCTGGCCATTGACGATGGTTTGCGACTGGTAGAGTTCGGCGAGGCTTGTCGCCAAGGCCGGATGGCCAGCCAGGCAGGTGCAGACTAACCCGATTGCCACCAGTGCAAGGCGCGAAAATCGAATCATAGACGACGTCCCCGTCGGTGCCGCGTTGCAACGCGCCTGCCATGACTTTTTCGTCATTACTGCCTCTAGCCGTCGATTGTTAGCACCGGCTTCCGGTCCGGGCCAGAGGCTGCGCTGGCGTGCCCGCCATTGACGCGGCCATGCGCCACGCTTTAGCACTTCACTCCCGGCGGGCGCGGGGAGGGATTCTCTGGCGATGGATTTTGGCGGAGGCGACGAGATTCGCTTCGAAAGATTGGGCAGGGCCGGCGTCGTCACGCTGACGCGGCCGCAGGCGCTCAATGCCGTGACCCACCGCATGGTCAAAGCGCTGGACAAGGCGCTGCGCAGCTGGGAGCGTGACGACGGCGTTGACGTCGTTGTCGTCAAGGCCGAGGGCAGGGCGTTTTCGGCAGGCGGCGACATCCTTCATATCTACGAGGCCGGCCGGGCAGGAAAGCCTCCGGTCGATTTCTTCGCCGACGAATACCGGCTGAACGCCCGTATCGCCCGTTTCAAAAAACCCTATGTCGCGCTGATCGACGGCATCGTCATGGGCGGCGGCGTCGGCATCTCCTTCCATGGCTCGCAGCGGGTGCTGACCGAGAACGCCCAGTTCGCCATGCCCGAGGTCGGCATTGGCTTTTTCCCGGATGTCGGCGCCAGCCATCTGTTGCCGGATCTCGGCGGCAGCTTCGGCATGTATCTGGCGCTGACCGGCAACCGCATCCGCCATGGCGATGCTTTGTGGTCGGGCCTGGCCACGCATACGATCAGGGCGGAGGATCAAGCTGGCTTTCTCGACCGGCTGGCGGCAAGCGGCGACCCGGAATCGGTGCTGCGCGGCTGCTTCGTCCCGGCCAAACGCGAGACCGACAGGCCGACGCTGGAAGTCATCGCCAGGCATTTCGCGCAGCCGTCGCTGGCCGATATCGTCGCCAGCCTGGAGCGGGCAGCCACTGCCGACGAGTTCGCGGCAAAGACGCTGGCCACCATCCGCACCCGGTCGCCGACCAGCCTGCATGTCGCCTGGCGCCAGATCAGAGCCGGGCAGACGTTGTCGATGGACGAGTGCATGAAAATGGAGTTCCGTATCCTCAACCGCATGCTTGCCGGGCACGACTTCTATGAAGGCATCCGTGCTGCCATCATCGACAAGGGCTCGACGCCGCAATGGCGGCCGGCAGGCATCGATAAGGTCAGCGCCGTCGACGTCGATGCCTATTTCGCACCGCTCGGCGAACGGGAACTGAAGTTGTGAGCGAGGCCGCCTCGAGACGCGTGGTGCTGCAGCCCTCGACGGTCGAGGTCATCTTCGCCTGGTTCCAGCGCGTCATCGCCGGCTACTGCCTGCTGTTCGGCATCTTGTACTGGATCCGGCTGATCGGCTTTTACCCCGGCCCCTTATGGCGCTTCGACCTGATGCCGGTGCACTGGCAGGTGGCGGCGGTGGTGCTGGCGGTGTTTTTTCCATTCGCCGCCGCCGGCCTGTGGATGCTGGCGTCCTGGGGGCCGGTGATCTGGTTCATCTGCGCGGTGACCGAGACGGTCATGTATGCCGGCTTCCCCGAGCTGTTCGGCCACCGGCTGCTGATCGTCGCCTCGCATCTTGCGGTGGCGCTGCTCTACATCGTATTCCGCGTGGTGATCTGGATCCAGAAGCGGCAGGCCCGGCGATAGCAATTCCGGTCAAGGATCGGTGGCTAAATCTTTAGGTTAATTATCCTTGCTCGGGTGACCGTCCGTTAAGCCTCTTTCGAAACCCCTTACCGGTAAGCTCTTGTTAGCCTTGGCGTTTAAGTCGAATTTTATGAGTATTCGATAGTGTCGCGATCAAGGTGAAGAACAAAAAATCACCGGGCGACAAACGAGAGGCAAAGACAATGATCAATTCGCGTCCGGCGGCGAAGACCGCCAACGTATCCGATGACCGCCGCGAGGCGATCCGTTCGCTGTACATGGAATCGCTGCAGCTGGTCGAGCGGCTACACCGCCGTCTGCTTGACGTGATCAAGGACGAATTCGACCGCAACGGCCGCTCCGATATCAACGCCATCCAGGCGCTGCTCCTGTTCAACATCGGCAATTCGGAGTTGACGGCCGGCGAGCTGCGCTCGCGCGGCTATTATCTCGGCTCGAATGTCTCCTACAATCTGAAGAAGCTGGTCGATCTCGGCTTCATCAACCACCAGCGCTCGCGCATCGACCGCCGTTCGGTGCGGGTTTCGCTGACGCCGAAGGGCAATGAGGTGGCGGAGGTCGTCGCCGGCCTATATGAGCGCCATGTCGGCTCGATCGAGCAGGTCGGCGGCATCAACACCGAAGAGTTCAAGCAGATGAATCGCGCCCTGCAGCGGCTGGACCGGTTCTGGAACGATACCATCGCTTACCGGATGTAGTCGCACCCGCCGCATAAAAATCCGAAGCTGGACCACGGGAGCGCTGCCGCGGAGCGGACCAAAGGCCGGTGCCGAAAAGCACCGGTCTTTCCGTTTCGTCAGGCCGGCCGATCCAAATTCGAGCAACAGCCACGTTGCCGCCATATTCCAGTGGAACCGAAGATGCGGGTGATGCTGGGGCCAAAGCCGTGCATTTGTCCTGTGCTCAAATCACTTCCCATGTGTTTTTACACCGAAGTGATGCGGGCCATGGTTGGCTAATTGTTAAGAAGCCAACTCTAGAGTGCGGGCGAGACCGCCCGGTAGGTTGAATTGTAGCAAGAATGTCTGGACCGTCCATGAGAACCAGCCGCCGTTTCTTCCTTTCAGGAGCCTCCGCGCTCGCAGCCGCTATGGTCGCCGGCCGTGCCAGTGCGCAGGATGTGATCGGAGATATCCTGAAATCCTCGGCCCGCGGCAATTGGGACGACCAGTTCGACGCCCGCCCCAGCCAGGGCGGCAAGGTGGCCTCGACGCTGCCGATCTTCAGCCTGCAGACCGTTTCGTTTACCGAGCAGGCGGTCGCGCAATACCAGAACATTGTCGCCCAGGGCGGCTGGGAGCCGGTTCCCGACACCAAGAAATTGCAGCTCGGCGTCGACGATCCCGACGTGGTCCCGCTGCGCAAGCGTCTGATGATTGCGGGCGATCTGGCGGAGAGCGCCGGCATTTCGACAGCCTTCGATTCCTACGTCGACTCCGCGGTCAAGCGCTTCCAGGCGCGCCATGGCCTGCCTGCCGACGGGACGCTGGGCCAATATTCTTATGCCGCGATGAATGTTTCGGCGCCAATTCGGCTCGGCCAGTTGCAGACCAATCTGCAGCGGCTGCGCGAGCGCGCCGGCACGCTGGGCAACCGTTACGTGCTGGTCGACATCCCGGGCGCCCAGATCGAAGCCGTTGAGAACGATCGCGTCGTGCTGCGCCATACCGCAATCGTCGGCAAAATCGACCGGCAGACGCCGATCGTCAATTCCAAGATCAACGAGATCATCGTCAATCCCTACTGGAACGCGCCGGTCTCGATCGTGCGCAAGGACATCATTCCGCTGATGCGGAAGGACCCCAACTATCTCAAGGACAGCCACATCCGTCTGTTCGCGCCGGATGGCAGCGAGGTTGATCCGCTGACCGTCGACTGGTCGACCGACGACGCCGAGAAGTACCGCTTCCGCCAGGATCCGGGCGCTGGCAACGCCATGGCCTCGGTCAAGATCAATTTCCCCAGCCCGGACGGCGTCTACATGCACGACACGCCGCAGCAGAGCCTGTTTGGCAAGATGATGCGCTTCGATTCATCGGGCTGCGTGCGCGTCCAGAATGTGCGCGACCTCGTCACCTGGATTCTGCGCGATACGCCGGGCTGGAATCGCCAGCACTTCGAGGCGGCGATCAAGAGCGGCGAGAACGTCCCGGTGCAGGTCACCAATCCGGTGGCGGTCTATTTCCTCTACATCTCGGCCTGGTCGACGGGGCCGGGCGTGGTGCAGTTCCGCGACGACATTTACGGCCTCGACGGGGCCAACGAGCTGCAGATCACATCCGCGCTCTAAGCAGCTGAGTTCATTTGCAAAAGGCCGCCGGAAGGGGCGGCCTTTTTTGTTGCCGTCGCGCTCTGAGCTTTGCGCATGATTCCGAAAATCGGTTCTCCACGGACCATATGCAAACCACGCGGCGCTGTTCACCGAGATCACGCTCACCGAGGCCCTGCTGAAGGGTCGGCAGGCAAGGAAATAGAGGCCGCCAGTCTCTCTGGCGCAATCCGGCCAGCAAATTTCGCGCAGCAAACGTGGCGGGCCGAAAGCAACTGTGTTAATGGCGCGACAGACCCCGAACCTTGAGGATTTCAGCCCATGGCAACAGCAGCGGCAGTGTCGAACAAATTCGAATCCTTCTTCGAAACCACGCTTGCCGATGCCGACCCCGAGATTTTCGGCGCCATCCGCAACGAACTCGGCCGCCAGCGCCATGAGATCGAGCTGATTGCCTCGGAAAACATCGTCTCGCGCGCCGTGCTCGAGGCGCAAGGGTCGATCATGACCAACAAATATGCCGAGGGCTATCCGGGCAAGCGCTACTATGGCGGCTGCCAATTCGTCGATGTCGCCGAGGAACTGGCCATCGAACGCGCGAAAAAGCTGTTCGGCTGCAACTTCGCCAACGTCCAGCCGAATTCCGGCAGCCAGATGAACCAGGCGGTGTTCCTGGCGTTGCTGCAGCCCGGCGACACCTTCATGGGCCTCGACCTCAATTCCGGCGGCCACCTGACGCATGGCTCGCCTGTCAATATGAGCGGCAAATGGTTCAAGGTTGTCTCCTATGGCGTGCGCAGGGAAGATCATCTGCTCGACATGGATGCGATCGAGAAGACCGCCCATGAGACCAAGCCGAAATTGATCCTGGCCGGCGGCACCGCCTATTCACGCGTCTGGGACTGGGAGCGTTTTCGCGAGATCGCCGACTCGATCGGTGCCTATCTGATGGTCGACATGGCCCACATCGCCGGCCTGGTCGCCGGCGGCATGCATCCGTCGCCGCTGCCGCACGCCCACGTGGTCACCACCACGACGCACAAATCGCTGCGCGGCCCGCGCGGCGGCATGATCCTTTGCAATGACGAGGACATTGCCAAGAAGATGAACTCGGCCGTCTTCCCCGGCCTGCAGGGCGGACCGCTGATGCATGTCATCGCCGCCAAGGCGGTGGCTCTGGGCGAAGCGCTGAAGCCGAGCTTCAAGATCTACGCGGAGAGCGTCGTTGCCAATGCCAAGGCGCTGGCCTCCAGCCTGCAGGAAACCGGTCTCGACATTGTCTCCGGCGGCACCGACAATCATCTGATGCTGGTCGATCTGCGTCCCAAGAACGCCACCGGCAAGCGCGCCGAAGCTGCCCTTGGCCGCGCCAACATCACCTGCAACAAGAACGGCATCCCCTTCGATCCGGAAAAGCCTTTCGTCACCTCGGGCGTTCGGCTCGGCACGCCGGCCGGCACCACACGCGGCTTCGGCCAGGCCGAGTTCCGTGAGATCGGCAAGCTGATCACCGAAGTGCTGGATGGACTGAAGGTCGCCAATTCCGATGAGGGCAATGCGGCCGTCGAGGCAGCCGTGAAGGCCAAGGTGGCGGCATTGACGGATCGTTTTCCGCTTTATCCGTATCTTGGTTGACCGACGCTAGTGACCTCCATGTGCGGGACAATCCCGGTGCGACAGCAAGGCACCTGCGGAGAAGCTCAATGATGCCAACTTTCCGTTTCGCCGGCTTTGGTGCCTTGCTGGCATCGGCTATCTTGCAGCTGTCCGGCCTCGCCTTGGCACAGACCGAGCCGACCCCGGCAGCACCCAAGACAGAGACCTTCGGCAGGTGG
Organism: Mesorhizobium sp. M1403; assembly: GCF_040317695.1. NCBI lineage: Bacteria > Pseudomonadati > Pseudomonadota > Alphaproteobacteria > Hyphomicrobiales > Phyllobacteriaceae > Mesorhizobium > Mesorhizobium sp. M1403. The sequence continues at coordinate 78,816 of NZ_JAMYKY010000013.1, forward strand.
TCCACCACGGTGGACGAGGTCAACACCGGTGAGGATGTGCGCAAGACCTGCGCCGCCTCGACGGTCTTTTTCGACGCAAACGGCACCAGCGGCACCCTTACGCTAGCCATCTCGAATGGCGACGTACTGCCGCCCGAGGGCTATCCGAGCCTCATCATCGCCGTGAGAAACGGTGACTTGCCTAAGGGCGACAACATCCCGGCGGTGTTCCGCGACGTCAACGACAAGATCAAGGCTGGTTTTCATCTTATCGCCGACGGCCAGTGGATAGTGAACAACAAGCCCGAGACAACCCTCGCCATACTGCGTGCCATGCGCCGTACCAGCGCCCTCGATGTCAGCTTCGCCGACAAGCCGGTCGCGACCATATCGATGGACGGCTTCACCAAGGCCTATCGCTATCTCGGCACGTCCTGCGGCTTCCCGACCGGCGACGTCGCTCCCTGATTGGCGGATTGCCGTCCAACTGATTGCCGCTCTCGCAATTTTCCTCGTGCCTCGCTATCTCTGAGACGCGATCGGTCATCGGCCATACTTTGCCATCGTGGCAAAAACCTCTAAGCCTTTCGCTCCACGAGAATCGCGAACCGAAGGCTCTCCATGCGCTGTCCCTACTGCCAGTCCGAAGATACGCAGGTGAAGGATTCGCGCCCCGCCGAAGACGGCGCGGCGATCCGCAGGCGGCGCGTCTGCCCGGATTGCGGCGGCCGCTTCACCACTTTCGAGCGCGTCCAATTGCGCGATCTCGTCGTGGTGAAGAAGTCGGGACGCAAGGTGCCGTTCGACCGCGACAAGCTGCTGCGCTCGGTCGAGATTGCGGTACGCAAGCGTAACGTCGACCCGGAGCGCATCGACCGCGCGGTGACCGGCATAGTGCGCCAGCTGGAAAGCTCGGGCGAGACCGAGGTCGCCTCCGGCGAAGTCGGCCGGCTGGTCATGGAGGCGCTTAAGTCGCTCGACGATGTCGCCTATGTGCGCTTTGCCTCCGTCTACCGCAATTTCCGCGAGGCCAAGGATTTCCACGACGTGTTGGGCGAGCTCAAAGGCGACGAGCTCAAAAGTGACGAGCCCAGGGGCGGAGAGCTGAAGAGCGAAGAGGACGCCGGCTGAGCATGGCAGGGTCCGAGCGCAGCACGGCGAAGCAAGAGGTCCTCGATCGCCGCTATATGGCGGCAGCCCTCAGGCTGTCGCGCAAAAATGCCGGCCGGACGTCGACCAATCCTTCCGTCGGCACGCTCATCGTACGCGATGACGGCGACGGGCCAATGATCGTCGGCAGCGGCGTCACGGCCGTCGGCGGCCGGCCGCATGCCGAAACCGAGGCGCTGGCCGAGGCCGGTGAGCTGGCGCAAGGCGCCACCGCCTATGTAACGCTGGAGCCTTGCGCCCATCACGGCCGCACGCCGCCTTGCGCCAATGCGCTGGTCAGCGCCGGCGTGGCGCGGGTGGTTGGCGCTGCCAGCGATCCGGACCCGCGTGTTTCCGGCAAGGGCTACGCCATCTTGCGTGCCGCGGGCGTCGAGGTGATGGAAAAAGTGCTGGCGGCCAAGGCCGCGGAGCAGATGGCCGGCTATTTGATTCGATCTCTGAAAAAACGCCCGGAAGTGATTCTGAAGCTTGCGCTTTCGAGCGACAATAAGATCGGCGTGAAAGGCGAGGGGCAGGTCTCCATTACCGGCGATATCGCGCGGCGCGAAGTCTATCTGATGCGCGCCGAAGCGGACGGCATATTGATCGGCATCGGCACCGCGCTGGAGGACGATCCGGCGCTGACGGTGCGGCTGCCGGGACTTGAGAACCGTTCGCCGGCGCGCATCGTGCTCGACCGCCAGATCAGGCTGCCGGAGACCTCGAAGCTGGTTTCCGGCGTCGACCGGGTCCCGCTCTATGTCGCCGCGTGTGCCGAGGCCGATCCACGTCGGCGGGCCGCGCTCGAACGCACCGGAGTGCGCTTCATCGGCACTGAGACGTATGAAGGCGATATTGCGCTGCCGGAACTGCTCGAGGATCTGGCGGCGCTGGGCATGGCGAGCGTGCTGGTCGAGGGCGGCGCCAAGGTGGCCAAGGCGTTCCTCGACGAACAACTCGTCGATCGCATCGTGCTGTTTCAGGGGCCGGATGCGATCGGCGAGGACGGCATTGCATCGCCGATAGATGCCAACCATATCCCGCCGGGATTTCGCAAATTGCGCGACATGCGTTTCGGCGAAGACACATATGCCGAATGGACAAGAGACATTTAGGACCGAACTGATGTTCACTGGGCCAAAGTAATGTTCACTGGAATCGTCACCGATGTCGGCACCGTCGCCGCCGTGAAGCCGCTCAGGGAAGGCGTCGGTTTGCGCATCGACACCGCCTACGATCCGCAGGCCATTGCCATTGGCGCTTCAATTTCGTGCGGCGGCGTCTGCCTGACGGTAACGGGATTGCCGGAAGACGGCGCGAACGCACGCTGGTTCGAAGTCGAGGCCTGGGAAGAAGCACTCAGGCTGACGACCGCGATGGGCTGGAAATCCGGCACGCGCATCAACCTGGAGCGGGCGCTGAAGATCGGCGACGAGCTTGGCGGCCATATCGTGTCAGGCCATGTCGACGGAATGGCCGAGATCGTGGCCCGCAAGGAAGAGGGTGACGCCGTTCGCTTTACCCTGGAAGCACCGCGCGAGCTTGCCAAATTCATCGCCCCCAAGGGTTCCGTCGCGCTCGACGGCACTTCGCTCACCGTCAACAAGGTCGAAGGCACCCGCTTCGACGTGCTATTGATCCACCACTCGCTGACGGTCACCACCTGGGGCGAACGCCAGGTCGGCGACCGCGTCAACCTCGAGATCGACACCATGGCCCGCTACGCGGCGCGACTGGTGGAGGCGGCCAAAGAGGGACTTTGAGGCGATCGCCCATAAAGTCCATTCCCTGATGCGGCCGCCACCGGGTTGGCCTTGAACGTTCCTTCAGCAATCTTCCGCTTGCGATCAAACCGGCTTCGGCCTAAGTCACCGGCGATCCCCGGAGACATCTATGGCTGGCACATCCCAACACGGCAAAGCGTTCATCCGTCCGAAGAAGAAGGCCCACCTTCTTGTCATCGAGGCGCGCTTTCACGACGACCTTGCGGACGCGTTGCTCGAAGGCGCGACCAGCGCGCTCGACGAAGCGGGCGCGACATACGATGTCGTCACCGTTCCGGGCTCGCTCGAAATCCCGGCGGTGATTTCCTTCGCGCTCGACGGTGCTTCCGAAGGCGGGACGAGCTATGACGGTTTCGTCGCCCTCGGCACGGTGGTCCGCGGCGACACCTATCATTTCGATATCGTCGCCAATGAATCCAGCCGTGCCCTGATGGACTTGTCCGTGCAGGATTCAGTCTGCATCGGCAATGGCATCCTGACCACCGAAAACGACGAACAGGCCTGGACACGGGCCAGGCGCTCCGAAGGCGACAAGGGCGGCTTTGCGGCGCGTGCGGCGCTGACCATGATCGCCCTAAAGGAACAACTGGGAGAGCGAACGTGAGCGAACCCGCTTCGCCCGGCCAGCCTGCGGTTCGCCATGCCAACAAGCGCGGTGCTGCCCGCCTGGCGGCTGTGCAGGCGCTCTACCAGATGGATGTCGCCGGCAGCGGCGTGTTTGAGATCACCGCCGAATACGAGGCGTTCAGGCTCGGCAAGGAAGTCGACGGCGCGCTCTATCGCGAGGCCGATGCGCAATGGTTTCGCGCCATTCTTGCCGGCGTTGTCGAGCACCAGAAGACCATCGATCCGATTATCCGCCAGGCGCTGACCGAGGACTGGCCGCTGTCGAGGCTCGATTCGACGTTGCGCGCCATATTGCGTGCCGGCGTCTACGAATTGATGAAACGCGAGGACGTGCCGGTGGCGGTCATCGTCTCCGAATATGTCGACATCGCCAAGGCATTTTACGAAGAAGACGAGCCGAAACTGGTCAATGCGGTGCTTGATCGCGTGTCGCGCCGCGTGCGTGGCGAGGGCCGCGGCAAGGACGCCTCATGACTGCTATCGTCGTCGTTGAGGCCGGCAAGGAAGCGCGTCGCACCGCTTTCATCCTCGCAGCCTCGCAGGCGATCATCGGTTCGGCGGCACCCATCGCCATTTCCATGGGCGGACTGGCCGGGCAGTACCTCCTCGAAGCCGACAAGTCGCTGGCAACCGCGCCGATCACCGGCTTCAATGTCGGCGTGGCGCTCGGTTCCCTGCCGGCCGCGGCGATCATCCGCCGGCTCGGCCAGCGCGACGGCTTCATGACCGGCACTGCGGTCACAGCGCTTGGCGGGCTGGTCGCTACGTTGGCGCTGTTTCATGCCAGCTTCTGGCTGTTCGCTTTCGGCCTTGCCGTGATCGGGATCGGCGGTGCCTTTGTCCAGCAATTCCGCTTTGCCGCCGCCGACAATGCTCCGCCTGAATTCAAGGCGCGCGCCATCTCCTTCGTGCTGGCCGGCGGCATCGTCACCGCCATACTTGGGCCGCAGATCGTCATTTTCACCGGCGACCTGTTCTCGCCGGTGAAGTTTGCCGGCTCGTTTGCGTCCATCCTGGTGCTGGCGGCGGTTGGCGCCGCCATCCTCTCTTTATTGCGCATCCCAGCCAAGGCCACCGAGAAGGTGGAAATCGCCGACAGCGACGCCCGGCCGCTCTTAGAAATCGTCACCAGGCCGCGCTTCGTCGCGGCGCTGTTTTGCGCCATCGGCAGCTACGCGCTGATGAGCTTCGTCATGACCGGCGCGCCGCTGGCCATGGTCGGCTGCGGCCTTTCGACCGACGACGCCACGCTCGGCATTTCCTGGCATGTGATGGCGATGTTCGCGCCGAGCTTCTTCACGGGGTCGCTGATTTATCGTTTTGGCGCGGAGCGGATCGTGGCCATCGGCCTGGTGCTGCTCATTGGCTGCGGTATAATCGCGCTGTCGGGGTTGGCACTGTGGCAGTTCTGGACAACGCTGATCCTGCTCGGCCTCGGCTGGAACTTCAGCTTCATCGGCGCCACCGCCATGGTGGCTGACAGCTACCAGCCATCCGAAAAAGGCAAGGTCCAGGGGTTCCACGATTTCGTCCTGTTCGGCTCCGTCGCCTTCGCCTCGCTGATGTCGGGCGCGGTCTACAATGCCTGGGGCTGGGAGATGCTGAACTGGATGATTTTTCCGGTCGTCGCGCTGTGCTTCGTGGCACTGGGCGTGTTGAAGATGACGGGCTTGCGTGCGGCCAGCTGACGCCACGCTGTCGGGACGAGACAACAGCGGATTCACCCAAATCCGAACAAAATTATTGCGTCCATCACCCTTCTTATGAAACCGTGTACCCCGACGGGGCATCGAAGCCATGCTCATATGCGGCAGCCATATTCCGGTTCACAGCAAGGGATTTGTGAGATGTTTTCAATCAAGGTTCTGGCCGGCACCGTGCTGGCGCTCGGCATCACGGTGGCCTCGGCGAGTGCCCAGGTGGTGGTGTCGTCGAAGATCGACACCGAGGGCGGCGTGCTCGGCAACATCATCCAGCTGGTGCTGAACGCCAATAATATCCAGACCACCGACCGCATCCAACTCGGCGGCACGCCTGTGGTACGCAAGGCAATTACGGCCGGCGAGATCGACATCTATCCGGAATACACCGGCAACGCCGCATTCTTCTTCGAGAAGGCCGACGATCCGGTGTGGAAGGATGCCGCTAAGGCCTACGAGACTGCCAAGAAGCTCGATTACGACGCCAACAAGATCGTCTGGCTGTCCCCGTCACCGGCTAACAACACCTGGGCGATCGCCCTGGGTAAGGAGGTCGCCGATACCAACAAGCTCGTCACCCTTTCCGACTTCGGCAAATATGTCTCGGGCGGCGGCAAGGTGGTGCTGGCGGCGTCCGCCGAGTTCGTCAATTCGGCGGCCGCGCTGCCCGCTTTCCAGAAGACCTATGGCTTTACGCTGAAGCCGGACCAGTTGATCACGCTGTCGGGCGGCGATACGGCGGCGACCATTGCCGCTGCGGCCAACCAGACCAACGGCGCCAACGCGGCCATGGTCTACGGCACCGACGGCGGCATCGCGCCCTCCGGCCTCGTCGTGCTTGAGGACGACAAGGGTGTGCAGCCGGTCTACCAGCCGGCGCCGATCATCCGCGAGGCGGTGCTGAAGGAGCACCCGGAAATCGAGACGCTGCTGAAGCCGGTCTTCGCCAAGCTCGATCTCGTCACGCTGCAGGAGTTGAATGGCCGCGTCCAGGTTGGCGGCGAACCGGTCAAGGGCGTCGCCGAAGACTTTTTGAAAAAGAACGGCTTCCTCAAGTAAGGCGATTCCGGCGCGCCGCTTTCGAGGTGCGCGGATCGGCCGATGGGGGAGGGCGTGCGCATCCGGTTTGACAAGCTCGGCGTGGTTATCGCGGCGATCTCAGCCTATGCGGCTTTTGCGGCACCATTCGCCACGTTCCGCGCCAATCGCATCGTACCCGGCGAGGCGCGCTCGATCCTCGAATCTTTGCCTGCGGCGGTCGGTCCGCTATTGATGGCGATTGTTGTCGCAGCGGCGCTCATTGCATTGCTGAAAACGCCGCTTGCTCTGCGCCTCGCCGCCAGTGTGGTTGCACTTGCGGCGCTGGCGCTGCTGATCGGCGTTGCCGGCAGCTTCCTGACGCCCGCCGGCAACACCTTCGCCCGTATCTCGCCGGCTTCGGGCTTCTGGCTGTTTATCTTCGCCTTCACGCTTCTGCTCGCCGACGTGCTTACAAGGCTGAACCTGTCGCCGCAGGCACGGGTCGGCGTGCTTGTTGTCGCCGCAGCGGCGATCGGCCTGCTGCTGGTCTCGGGGAGCTGGAACAGCCTGTCGATCCTCAAGGAATATTTCAATCGCGCCGATAGTTTTTGGGCGGAAGGCTCCAAGCACGTGACGCTGGCGCTGGGTTCGCTGGCGGCAGCAGTGATTATCGGCCTGCCGCTCGGCATCCTCTGCCACCGCGTCGAGAAATTGCGGGCCGGCGTGCTCAACGTGCTGAACATCATTCAGACCATTCCTTCGATCGCGCTGTTCGGCCTCTTGATAGCACCGCTCGGCTGGGTCGCTTCGCATGTGCCGGGTGCTGCCGCGCTCGGCATTCGCGGCATCGGCACTGCGCCGGCTTTCGTCGCCCTGTTCCTCTATTCACTGCTGCCGGTGGTGGCCAACACCGTGGTCGGCCTTGCCGGTGTGCCGCGTGCCGCCAACGACGCAGCGCGCGGCATGGGCATGACCGACCCCCAGCGGCTGTTCGGCGTCGAGTTTCCGCTGGCTTTCCCGGTGATCCTCACCGGCATTCGCATCGTGCTGGTGCAGAATATCGGCCTCGCCACCATTGCCGCGCTGATCGGCGGCGGCGGCTTTGGCGTATTCGTATTCCAGGGAGTCGGCCAGACGGCGATGGACCTGGTGCTGCTCGGTGCCGTGCCGACGGTGGCGCTGGCCTTCGCCGCCGCCATCATCCTCGATGCAGTGATCGAAATGAGCGCCAGCAAGCGCAGGGTTTAAACGGCATGATCGAGATCGAAGGCATCACCAAGCGCTACGGCGAGACGACAGTGGTCGACGACGTGTCGATAGTAATCGAGGCGCGCAGCATCGCCGTCATCGTCGGCACCTCCGGCTCCGGCAAGACGACGCTGCTTCGCATGATCAACCGGCTGGTCGAGCCGACATCGGGCGTGATCAAGCTCGACGGCGTCGACAACCGCTCGGTGCCTGATTATGAGCTGCGTCGCAGCATCGGCTATGCCATCCAGGGCCACGGTCTGTTTCCGCATCGCACGGTGGCACAGAACATCGCCACTGTGCCGGTATTGCTCGGCTGGGACGCCAACCGCATCAAAGCCCGCGTCGACGAGCTGATGACGCTATATCAGCTCGACCCGCAAGCCTACGGGCCACGCTATCCGCATGAGCTTTCCGGCGGCCAGCAGCAGCGCGTCGGCGTCGCCCGGGCGCTTGCCGCGGAACCCAACGTGCTGTTGATGGATGAGCCGTTCGGCGCGCTCGATCCAATCATCCGCAACAAGGCGCAGGAGGATCTGCTGGCGATCCAGAAGCGCTTCGGCACCACCATCATCCTAGTCACCCATGACATGGAAGAGGCCGTTCACATGGGCGACAAGATCGCGGTGATGGACGGCGGCAAAGTAGTGCAATATGCCGCGCCGGCCGAGATACTGGCGAAACCGGCCAGCGCGTTTGTCGAGACCCTGGTTGGCGCCAGCGAAAAACCGTTCCGGCTGTTATCGCTTGGCCGGGTGCGCGACGCGGTGGAAAAAGGCACGGCCGAAGGCGAGGCGATCCCCGGTGATGCCAGCCAACGCGACGCGTTGGCCGAACTCCTGTGGTCGGGCCGCCCGGCACTGCCGGTGAAAGATACTGATGGCAAATCGCTTGGCCGCGTCACTGTGGATGGGCTGGTTAAACGCGCGGCGAGGCCGGCATGAAAGCCTGGCTTCCATCACTGCTCAGGCTTGCCCTGGTGGTGCTGCTTATTGCCTTCGTCACCAATCCCGGCTGGTTCGAACCGCTGCTGAAGCCGCTGACAGAGAACAACGCGCCGGTAATCTACAATCAGGGCAGCCTTTTGACGTTGACGCTGCTGCATCTGCGGACCGTCCTGATCGCAACGGTTGCCGCGACGATCGTTGCGGTCGCGCTCGCCATTCTGGTCACCAGGCCAGCCGGCGCCGAATTCCTGCCGCTGTCGCGCAGCCTGGTCAATATCGGCCAGACCTTTCCGCCGGTGGCGGTGCTGGCGCTTGCCGTGCCGGCCGTCGGCTTCGGCGAAAAGCCGACGCTGATTGCGTTGTTTCTCTATGGCCTGCTGCCGATCTTCGAGAACGCGCTGACCGGCCTGACGACGCTGCCGGCCAATGTCGTCGAGGCGGCGCGTGGCGCCGGCATGACCGGCTGGCAAAGGCTGGTCAAGGTCGAACTGCCGCTCAGCGCGCCGATCATCCTCGGCGGTATCCGGCTGTCGGTGGTGATCAGCCTCGCCACCGCGACCATCGGCTCGACAGTGGCGGCGAGGACATTGGGCGAGGTGATCATCGCCGGCCTGCTGTCGAACAACCTCGCCTTCATCCTGCAGGGCGGCCTGATCGTCGCCGCCCTTGCCGTGCTGATCTATGACGGGGTGTCGGCGATCGAGCGCTACACGGGCCGGCGCATGGGGCGCGAGGTGGAGTAGCCCCTCGGGGCAAAGTTCGCTTCTTTCAACGGCCACTCGAACGCGCCGGATGATCGAGCGTCAGTTCGAGCGTGGTGCCCGTCTCGCTGGCGATCCAGCGGCGGCGGATGATGGCGAAATCGTGCTGTGTGCCGGCTCTAACCACAGAGACTAAGTCGCCCACCGCGCAATAGCTGTCGAGATCGAGAGTTTCGAGAATCGCGGCAATGTCCTGCTTCCCGGCATAATGTCTCGCGACAGTCGTGAGCACTATGATCACTGGTCCCCCCGTTGCGCGATCTTCGGGACTCGGCGATTGATGAGTGCGATGCCCCGATCTTTCAGCAGGAGTTCTTGCCATGACCGCGCGTTTCTCCAAGATCGTCATGTGTTTGTGTCTGGCGGCTTTCGCCTTCCTTGTCGCCTTCGGCAACATCACCGATTACGGCTCAAACTTCGCCTTTGTCCAGCATGTGCTGAGCATGGACACGACCTTTCCCGGCAACGCCCTGATGTACCGCTCGATCACCAACCCGTCGCTGTGGACGGCGGGCTACTGGCTGATCATCATTGGCGAGGCGCTGACCTGCTTGCTCTACCTAGTCGCCGCCTGGCGACTCTGGCAGGCGCGCAACGCCAGCGGACAGGCATTCAACGATGCCAAGAAGTTCGCCATCATAGCCGCCACCATGGGTTTCCTCGTTTGGTATTTCGGCTTCATGGTCGTTGGCGGCGAGTGGTTTGCCATGTGGCAGTCTTCGACATGGAATGGTCAGGAGGCGGCGTTCAAATTCTACATGACAATGCTGGTGGTGCTGATCTTCGTCGTCCAGCCGGACGGCGACCCGCGCAAAGTTTGACGGCCGTTCGCCGATTTCAATCGATCTAATCGGATGGCAGTGTCGACAGGCGCGCTGCCGTCCAGCCTTTTGGATGAAACCCGGGATCTTTTGAGCGAAAACCGGACAAAAACCGAACAATATCTTGACGTTCCGAGCCCTGTTTCGCATAAGCCGCTGCGAAGGGACGGATTCCGGTTGCGGAAAATTCGTCCCCTGTCTCAACGGCCCGGGGAGGGGTTCTTTTGGGCCACCAATCGAGGAAAATTCGGCAATGACCATACTTTCAGCTGTCATCGCCTGCGGTCTGCTTTCAGTCCTTTACGCCATCTGGGCGACACGTTCGGTCCTCGCGGCCGATCAGGGCAATGCACGCATGCAGGAAATTTCCGCGGCCATCCGCGAAGGCGCGCAAGCCTATCTGGCGCGCCAGTACACCACCATCGCCATCGTCGGCGTCGTGGTCCTGCTGCTCGCCTGGTGGCTGCTTTCGATCACCGCCGCCATCGGCTTCCTGATCGGCGCCGTTCTATCGGGCGCCGCTGGCTTCATCGGTATGCACGTCTCGGTGCGCGCCAATGTGCGCACCGCGCAGGCGGCGTCCAACAGCCTCGCTGCCGGCCTCGAGATCGCCTTCAAGTCGGGCGCCATCACTGGCATGCTGGTTGCTGGCCTGGCCCTGCTTGGCGTATCGATCTATTACCTGATCCTCACCCAGTTCATGGGCCTTCAGCCCGATGACCGTGTCGTCATCGACTCGTTGGTTTCGCTTGGCTTCGGCGCCTCGCTGATTTCGATCTTCGCTCGTCTCGGCGGCGGCATCTTCACCAAGGGCGCCGACGTCGGCGGCGATCTCGTCGGCAAGGTTGAAGCCGGCATTCCCGAAGACGATCCACGCAATCCGGCCACCATCGCCGACAATGTCGGCGACAATGTCGGCGATTGCGCCGGCATGGCCGCCGATCTGTTCGAGACCTATGCGGTGACCGTGGTCGCCACCATGGTCCTTGCCGCCATCTTTTTCGGTGGCACCGTCGTTCTCGGCGCGACCATGCTCTATCCGCTGGCCATCTGCGGCGCCTGCATTCTCACCTCGATCGCCGGCACCTTCTTCGTCAAGCTCGGTTCCAGCGGCTCGATCATGGGCGCTCTCTACAAGGGCCTGATCGTCACCGGCCTGCTGTCAATTGTCGGCCTTGCCGTCGCCACTTCGGCATGCATCGGCTGGGGTGAGATCGGCACCGTCGCCGGCATGGCCATCACCGGCACGAACCTGTTCATCTGCGGCCTGGTCGGCCTTGTGGTGACAGGCCTCATCGTGGTGATCACCGAATATTATACCGGCACCAACAAGCGTCCGGTGAACTCCATCGCCCAGGCCTCGGTCACCGGTCACGGCACCAACGTCATCCAGGGCCTGGCGGTCTCGCTCGAAGCGACGGCGTTGCCGGCGATCGTCATCGTCGGCGGCATCATCTCGACATACCAGCTCGCCGGCCTCTACGGCACGGCGATCGCGGTGACGACGATGCTTGGCCTCGCCGGCATGATCGTCGCGCTCGATGCCTTCGGCCCAGTCACCGACAATGCCGGCGGCATTGCCGAAATGGCCGGCCTGCCCAAGGAAGTGCGCCAGTCCACCGACGCGCTCGACGCTGTCGGCAACACCACCAAAGCGGTAACCAAGGGCTACGCCATCGGGTCGGCCGGCCTCGGCGCGCTGGTGCTGTTTGCGGCCTACTCTAACGACCTGAAGTTCTTTGCCGCCAATAGCGACAAATACCCCTACTTCCAGGGCATGGGCGACGTCTCCTTCGACCTCTCCAATCCTTATGTCGTCGCCGGCCTGATCTTCGGCGGCCTGATCCCGTATCTGTTCGGCGGCATCGCCATGACCGCCGTCGGCCGCGCCGCCGGTGCTATCGTCGAGGAGGTGCGCAAGCAGTTCCGCGAGGATCCGGGCATCATGGCCGGCACCTCGAAGCCGAACTATGCGCGCGCCGTCGACCTTCTGACCAAGGCAGCGATCCGGGAGATGATCGTTCCATCATTGCTGCCGGTTCTGGCGCCGCTGGTGGTCTATTTCGGCGTCCTCCTGATCTCCGGTTCGAAGGCATCCGCCTTTGCCGCGCTCGGCGCCTCGCTGCTCGGCGTCATCGTCAACGGCCTTTTCGTTGCCATCTCGATGACCTCCGGCGGCGGTGCCTGGGACAACGCCAAGAAGTCGTTCGAAGATGGTTTCGTCGACAAGGACGGGATCAAGCACCTCAAGGGCTCCGAAGCACACAAGGCCTCGGTGACCGGCGACACGGTCGGCGATCCCTACAAGGATACTGCAGGGCCGGCAGTCAACCCGGCGATCAAGATCACCAACATCGTCGCGCTGCTGCTATTGGCCGTGCTCGCGCACGGCTAAGCTCGGTCGCCACGGCTCAAGACGAAACCCGCGGGATCGCTCCCGCGGGTTTTTCATTGCCTGAGATGTGCCGCTTACGGGGAAGCGAAAAGAAAAAAAGCCGACACCGTCGAGTGAATCAGGTGCCGCCGAGCGAACTACCGCCGCTGGCGCCCGGAACACCAGGCGTCAGCTTGCTGGCGCCACTGATGATCTGACTGAGGAAGTTCTGGTCCTTGCCGCCGGTCGGCGTGGTGCGCGAGATGAAGTCGAACACCTTGCCGTCCTTCAGGCCGTAATTGGCGATCTGGGTGACGCGCCCGTCATCGCCAAAATAGACCGCCAGCACATGCTGGTCGACTAGCCGCGGCTTGTCGAAGGCGACATAGCGCTTGCGCGTCTGCGAAATGTAATAAAAGGCCTCGTTGTCGAAGGTCGCCTTCGTCGAGGGAGTGCCGAGCGCCAGCAGCACCTGTTCGCGGCTCGAGCCGACCGGCACCAGGTCGATCGCCTGCTGGTCGATGACGTAGCCCTGCGTCAGCGTCTCGCTCGGATTGAGATCGCCGATCATCTTGGAGGAATTGCAGGCGGAAAGCGCCGCAGCGATCACCAGCAGCGAAACCGCACCGGCGGGCCTAGGCAGGAAAGTCGACTTGAATTTCAGCGCGCGCAACTACAACTCCATAAGCTGGCCGCAACTTGCGCTGGGCCGCAAAACCGGTAAACCAGCTTGCTTGCCGATGCAACAAGGCCACTTCAACAAACGGTCCCGGGAGACCACCCTCAAATGTTCCAGCGCCTCTTTGGCCGCGAACGTCACGCCAACCGCGCCATCACCGAGGCGCTTTACGCACAAATCGTGGCGGCGGCGCGGCAACCGGTGTTTTATTCCGCCTGGAACGTGCCGGACACGCCGCTCGGCCGCTTCGAGATGCTGTCGTTGCACATGTTCCTGTTCCAGCACCGGTTGCGCGGCGAGGGCGGTGCTGCGGCAGAGGTTGCGCAGGTGCTGATCGACGAGTTCTTCATGGATGTCGAACATTCGTTGCGGGAATTGGGCATTGGCGACGTCGGCGTGCCGAAGCGAATGCGGAAACTGGCGAAGATGTTCTATGGCCGTACCGCCGCCTATGACGATGCGCTGAAACGAAATGACCATGATGCGCTTGCCGCCGCCCTTTCCCGCAATGTCAGGCCGGATGCCGGCGCCTGGCCGCAAGCGTCGCAACTGGCACTGTATGCCGCCGATGCATCAAGGCAACTCACGCAACAGCCGACCGAATCGATCGTTTCCGGCACGGTGGCATTTCCAGTGGCCAACTCTGAGCGAAGGCAGGCCGAATGAAGGCGGCGAAGTGGAGGCGAAGATGAAACATCCTGATACCCACAGCCCAGTGTCATTCCTGGCAAATGTCGCCCGGATGCCGCAAAAAGGGCTGCCGGTGGTGATCGATGCCGACGCCGGGCAGCGCGCCATACTGGCCGTCGAGCATGAGCTGCTTTCGGTCGAGAACTATCGCGCCGAACTTCTGATCGAGCCGTGGAAGCGCAATGGGGTGAAAGTCAGCGGCCATGTCGAGGCCGATATAACGCAGGCCTGCATCGTCACTCTCGACCCGGTCGAGGCGCATATCGACGAGCCGGTCGAGGCGCTGTTCCTGCCGGAACAATCCAAGCTCGGGCGGCAAGGTTTCGACGGTGGCGGTGAGATCCTGCTCGACGCCGAAGGGCCGGACAGCCCGGAAACCTTTTCCGGCGACGCGATCGACGTCGGGGCGCTTGCCGAACAGTTCTTTGGCTTGGCGATCGATCCCTATCCGCGCAAGCCGGGTGTGTCGCTGGAGGCCGCCGGCGATGCCGAGCCTGTGGAGAATGAATTCCAGCAAAAGCTCAGATCACTGCTGGGAAAATCCTGATGGCTGACCCAATTTGAGAAAAGTTGGTTGTGCGGCAGCCCAAAACCGTTATTTTCGCCGAACCTTCGCGAGCCCCGTACCTTGGCAAGCCCGCTGGCCAAGCAACCGTGAGATGAACACCGCGTGATCAGGATTTCCATCGATGCCATGGGCGGCGATTACGGGCCAAGCGTGGTCATCCCGGCGCTCATGACTGTCGCCACCCGCCGTCCGGACATACGCTTCGTCATCTATGGGCGCGAAGAAGCGGTAAGGCCTGAACTCGCCAAATTCCCCAAGCTAGCGGAGGTGAGCGAGTTCATCCACTGCGAGATCGCGGTCCGGATGGACGACAAGCCGAGCCAGGCACTGCGCCATGGCCGCTGGAAGTCATCGATGTGGAAAGCCGTCGAAGCGGTCAAGGCAGGCACGGCGGACGCCTGCATCTCGGCTGGCAATACCGGCGCACTGATGGCGATGTCCAGATTCTGCCTTCGCACCATGGCGACCATCGACCGCCCGGCGATTGCGGCGCTCTGGCCGACATTGCGCGGCGAAAGCGTGGTGCTGGACGTCGGCGCAACCATCGGTGCGGATGCGCATCAACTGGTTGATTTTGCCATTCTGGGTACCGGCATGGCGCGCTCGGTTTTCGGCATCGAACGGCCGAGCGTCGGCCTGCTCAATGTCGGCGTCGAGGAGATCAAGGGTCAGGAGGAGGTCAAGGAAGCAGGCCGTATGCTGCGCGAGGCCAACATGGCCTCGATGAACTACCATGGCTTTGTCGAGGGTGACGACATCGGCAAGGGCAGTGTCGACGTCGTCGTTACCGAAGGATTTGCCGGCAATATCGCGCTCAAGACGGCGGAAGGCACGGTCAGGCAGATCGCCGGCTACCTGCGCGCCGCGATGAACCGGACACTGATGGCCAGGATCGGCTATATCTTCGCCAAGACCGCCTTCGATCGCCTGCGCGAGAAGATGGATGTCGGCCGCTCCAATGGCGGCGTCTTCCTGGGATTGAACGGCATCGTGGTGAAAAGCCATGGCGGGGCTGATTCGGATGGCTTCGCTGCGGCGATCGAGCTCGGCTACGACATGGTGCGCAACAATCTGCTTGACCGCATCGAGGCCGATCTCGACCTGTTCCATGCCCGCAATCCGAATGCCCAGACAATCCGGAAATCCGACGTCGTCATCGACGCAAAGGAATAGGAAAGAGCATTGATCAGATCAGTCGTGGGCGGCACGGGCGCCGCGCTGCCCCGCCGCATTATGAAGAATGCCGATTTTGAAGGCATGGTCGAGACCTCGGACGAATGGATCGTCCAGCGTACCGGTATTCGCCAGCGCCACATTGCGGCCGACGACGAGACGACGGCCTCTCTGGGTGAGGCGGCAGCGCGCGCAGCCCTCGACAGCGCCGGCCTGACGGCTGACGACATCGACCTGATCGTGCTGGCGACCTCGACGCCCAACAACACCTTTCCCGCGACCGCAGTCGAGATCCAGAACCGGCTCGGCATGCACCACGGTTTTGCCTTCGACCTGCAGGCGGTCTGCTCGGGTTTTGTCTATGCGGTGACGACCGCCGACCTCTATATCCGCGGCGGCTTGGCCAGACGGGTGCTGGTGATCGGCTCGGAAACGTTTTCGCGCATTCTCGACTGGAACGACCGCTCGACCTGCGTTTTGTTCGGCGACGGCGCCGGCGCGATAGTGCTGGAAGCAGGCACGGGGGCAGGCGGCATCGCCGACCGAGGCGTTCTGGCGGCCAGCCTGCGCTCCGACGGCATCCACAAGGACAAGCTTTTTGTCGACGGTGGGCCGTCGACTACCGGAACGGTCGGGCACCTCAGGATGGAAGGCCGCGAAGTGTTCAAGCATGCGGTCGGCATGATCACCGACGTCATCGAGGCGACGTTCGCACAGGCCGGCATCAGCGCCGCTGATCTCGACTGGTTCGTGCCGCATCAAGCCAATAAACGAATTATTGATGCTTCGGCCAAAAAGCTCGGGATAGAGGAGCGGAAGGTGGTGGTGACCGTCGATTTGCACGGTAACACATCGGCTGCTTCCGTGCCGCTGGCACTATCCGCGGCCGTCGCCGACGGCCGCATCAAAAAGGGTGACCTGGTGCTGCTTGAGGCGATGGGCGGCGGCTTCACCTGGGGCGCCGTCCTGCTGCGTTGGTAAGTGCCGAACTAACGGGTTCGGGTCCTTGACCTTGACGGATCAATTACTTAGGTTCTGCCGTTGCTTGTATCGATTTTATTTTTTGAGCTGATGGGACGGTTCGTATGGGGGGAAAGACACTTACGCGCGCCGACCTCGCCGAAGCCGTTTACCGCAAGGTTGGGCTGTCGCGTACTGAATCGGCCGAGCTTGTCGAGGCGGTGCTGAATGAGATCTGCGAGGCGATCGTTCGCGGTGAGACGGTGAAACTGTCGTCCTTCGCGACCTTCCATGTCCGTTCCAAGAACGAACGCATCGGGCGCAATCCCAAGACCGGTGAGGAAGTGCCGATCCTGCCGCGCCGGGTGATGACCTTCAAGTCATCGAACGTGCTGAAGAACCGCATCCTGCGCTCCCATCAAAACAGCAAGGCCAAGGGCAGCAAGTAGATTCCCGATCTCCCTTGCCGAGAATCCATGCTTCAGGCTTCGGTTGAAAAACGAAGCCTGCTTTTACGCCGGGCTTGAATATTGTTTCATAAACCGCTGAAATAAGATGCGATTCGGCAGGCCGGATCGGTATTTGGGTGTGATCCGCCCCGGTGGACGGAAAAGCTGCTCTCTTTGTTTTACCGTGATGTTGCCCAAAAACCGGTCCCCGCCTTTCGCGATCATGCTCTAGCGTGAGGATTCGCCCATGGACAAGAGCCCCGATGCTTTCCGCACCATCAGCGAGGTCGCGGAGGATCTGGATTTGCCGCAGCACGTGCTGCGCTTCTGGGAGACGCGTTTCAACCAGATCAAGCCGATGAAGCGCGGCGGCGGCCGCCGCTACTACCGGCCGCAGGACGTCGAGCTGATCAAGGGCATTCGCCACATGCTCTACGATCAGGGCTATACGATCAAGGGCGTACAGAAGCTGTTGCGCGAGAACGGCAACCAGTTTTTGATCGCCGTCGGCAATGGCGACATGGCGGCGGTCGAGGCGATCTCGCAGCGCCGGCAGGCTGACGCGGTACCGCTGACGCAAGCGGCGCAGCCGCGCGGCCCGGACGACGAGATGCTGGTCGGCCAACCGAGGGTGAAACCCAGCCGTCGTTTTTTCGGCATCGGCAAGACCGACGAGGAAGGCCCGGTTCCGCCGGACACGTCAAAACTTTCCCGTGACAATCGCGCATTGCTGCAGGAGGCGCTGTTCGACCTGCTGGAATGCAAGCGCCTGCTCGATCAGGTTCGCTAGAGCCCGCCGGGACTGATCGGAACGGTCTTCAGGGTCATGCGTTAGGCTTCCTTCTGCAGATGAAGGAACCACGTCATGGCATCGCTTTCGAGCATCTCCGAGACCGATCTGAACAAGCAGGTCGCCGCCCTGACCAGGGAACTGGCCACTTTGAAGAAAGCCGTGTTGAAGCGGGGCGGCGCCTATTACGAAGACGGTCGCGATACCGCGTCGGACTATTATTCGGATATCGCCGAGCGTCTCGGCGACACCTTGCCGGCAATCAGAAGGCAAGGTCGGGCGATCGAGAAGACCGCCCGTGATCACCCGGCGACGGCGGCCGCTGTCGGGCTGGTTCTGGTCGGGCTGGTCGCCAGTCTCTTCCTCGGTGGCCGGCAGCAAAAAGCGCCGCGAGCGCGTTCAAGGTAGAGGAAATGCGGTGGTCAGCGGGACCGCCGCCATTTCGTCGACGCGGCAAACCCGGCAAGCTGGCCGCCCTTGATCAAAGACCAAGAACGCCTGCTTGCCGGCTGTCTGTCCCAAGGCGTTTTCAGTACTTCTTCGCCACGACCTTCTTGTGATGATGGCGATAGTGGTGGACGCGGTGATGGTAGTGATGGCGGTGATGCTTCTTGACGGTGGTGTGCATCGTCGCTGCACTCGCGCTGCTCGCGCCGATGATCGGCATCGAAAGGGCAAGTGCGATTGCAAGTCCAAGGGCGGAGAGAAGAGACTTCTTCATGACATCGTTTCCTTTTTGCGCAGGGCGAATTTGAGCGTCACCGATTCAGGTCGGTGACTCGAGCACTGCGGTCAGGACTATCGCCTTGGAGTTTTTCGGCAGTTTTTCCGGCCTGTAGAATTTTGTTTCCGAACTGTGTCTGCCGACGATCAAGCCAGATATGAGCGCGCCGGCATCCGCCATTCATTCCGGCGTCGGTTCACGATGCCGTGACGCTATCTTTGATGCTTGGCAAATCACCGGCGAGCGGGCATTCTCCCGATCGTCTCAGGCAACAACATGATTTGATCTAACTCTTTCATCCCACGGAGTTGCCAATGCCCCAAATAGCAAAACGCGAACCTTACTCCGAATTGGCGGCGAGCGCGGTTACGCCTGAACGCAGTGCCGTCCGAACCGCCCGGGAAGCCCGTGGATACAGCATCGAAGAGCTGTCCCTGGCGTGCG
This sequence comes from Mesorhizobium sp. M1403, assembly GCF_040317695.1. Taxonomy (NCBI): domain Bacteria; kingdom Pseudomonadati; phylum Pseudomonadota; class Alphaproteobacteria; order Hyphomicrobiales; family Phyllobacteriaceae; genus Mesorhizobium; species Mesorhizobium sp. M1403. The sequence continues at coordinate 97,703 of NZ_JAMYKY010000013.1, forward strand.
GGCTGGCAGCCTATGAAATTGCCGACATCGAAAGCGGCAAGGATGCCGATCCTTCGAAACGTCGGCGTATTGCCTCCGCGCTTCAGCTTCCGGAAAGCGCTCTGTTCGACGAAGCCGTGTTGCCTGCGAAAAGGCGGTCCGTGTCGTAGCGGCGTGCCATGCGTTTATTCGACGAGCTCGCCATGGGTTGCCCTGGCGAGCTTCGTTTCCGGCCACGTAGCGGACTTGCCGGCCGCCACGGCGACGCGAGACGGAAATCGCCGGAGATGAGCCTCGAATCCGTTCGCGCTTTCTTCGTCGCCCACGCGCCCGAAATCGACGTCATCGTTACGCAAGCCAGCTCGGCGACGGTGCCTCTGGCTGCCGAAGCGCATGGCGTAGCGCCGGCGCAGATTGCCAAGACGATCTGCCTGCGCGCCGGCGACCAGACGATGCTGATCGTGGCCAGCGGCATCTCCAGGCTGGACAATCGCAAATTCAAGGACCGGTTCGGCGGCAAGGCGCGAATGCTGGATGCCGAGCAGGTGCTCGCCGCGACCGGTCATCCCGTCGGTGGGGTGTGCCCGTTCGGCCTACCGGCACCGCTCCCGGTGTACTGCGACGTCTCGCTGCGCGCCTTTGACGAGGTCGTCCCCGCCGCAGGCGCGACGAACGCCGCCGTCCGGCTCAGCCCGCAACGCATGGCCGAACTCGTCGACGCCGAGTGGGTGGATGTCTGCCAGTAGCCCTTTATCCGGGTCGTGGGATCCGGTGAGCGTTACCGCTATTCGGTCTTCTGTGGCTCTTCTTTCTTGATCGTCTGAGCGTCCGCGGCTGTCGACATATCGGCCTTCTCGACGCTCGCTGTCCTCGTCTGCGTGTCGACCGATGCCTGGACCTTTGAATGCGCGGGGCAATCCGCAGAGGCAGCGGATATGGACAGGGTCAGTGCGGCGGCTGTTGCGAGGAATGTCTTCATGATCATTCTCCTCTTTCATTGGATATTCGTTGGGAAGATTAGCCCGTCTGGCACCGACCGCAAAATCACATTTGTTCACGCGCGCCCTTGCGTGCACGGAAGCCTACGCTGGACCAATAATTCAAATGGTTGCGCGGATAGCCGCTTGCCGTATCAAAACCCACTGCCTCCGGCCGGAGGATTTTTGGCGTAAAAAATCTCGCCGCTCAGAGCCAGTCTCAAATCTTCGGCGCTGAGCTGACCACTTTCGAACAAATCCATCACCCTGCGGCCGAGCACTTCTCTGCCTGGATCGCCGTCAGCGAGGCCTAGTTCACGGCATCGGGCATCAAGTGCTTTGGCCAACATGGTCAGCTCGGCAGGACAGGTAGCTCCTTGAAGCGACATTGCATCTCTCCCGAAAAGGCCGAAAGGGCGTGTCATCTTCGAAGCGTCCGCTCGCCCTTACAACTGCGGACGACGGCAATTCAACTAGAGCCAACCTTTTTCGAACTCAACATTCGAACGTATTAAAAACGCCGCCCGCGCTCCAATGGGAGGATCCTGCTACAATACGGGTATGGCCGTCCGTATAGCGGTTGTCCTAATGCTTCTTTTCGCCTTCGCCTACGGTTTCGCAAAACTCGTGGAACATTATGGCAGCGTTGGCGACAGGCCCTCTCCGTGTGAAGAATTGCCCTATCCTGATTGTCCTGACCCAAAAGCTCCTCCCCGGGAAGAAACTAAGCCTTGAGCAGGTGCTTGTTTGTAGGCGGCCTCATGGCCATGGCACCGGAGTTCGCCCACCGCCAGCGGAACAACAAGTCTTTCGGCTCGTTTAGGTAAGTAGCCCCGCACGGAAGCATCAAGCACCGTAGCGGAAGGTTGCCTCGCTGGAGGATTGCTATATGGGAAAGCAACTTTTATCTGCTGCGACAGGAATCTTTCTTTTCGTAGGTATCGGAACCGCCGCTGCTCAGGACGTCATCATTCAGCCTGAGCAAGACACGGTGATCCGGGAGTATGTAAAGAAGAAGCCGGTAGCATCCCTGAGCCTTCCCGGTGTTGAGCTCAACATTGGCACCGCTCTGCCCGACACAGTCGAGCTTTACGAAGTGCCGGACGTTCAGTACCGCTATGTAGTCGTCGAGGGACGAACCGTCCTGGTTGATCCAGGTACCCGCAAAATTGTTAAGATCTACGATTGATTTTCTGCCTGAAGCCCGCCGTGCCGAAAAAGCGGCGGGCTTGTTTGCGTTCAGCCGCCAATCGCGGTAGCGGACGATGCGCTCGCGTCCTCACGGAAACCGGCGGGGTGAGCTGCCACGTTTCGTTCCCAGGCCGCCAGCATCCAGGTTGGGTTCTTCATGCTTGCTGCCATTGATCCTTCCGGCATTCCCGCAAGCAACGAGGGCCGGGCACGTTGCGCTTGCTCGACTTTCCTGACCCCGTCGCTGCCGCCCTGAAAAAGTTTCAGGCCAAGCCGGCCGCCGGCGTTGAACCAGTTAGTTCCAACCGCCGGTTGGTGGACGCGCTACCGCTCATGCGCCTAATGTCGACTTGATCCGCGCGCACCTGGCAAGCCCGCCCACCCGAGTCCCCCGCCTGGTGCAACAGCGCTTGATCGGCCCCGCCGTACTTCATGTGCGGCGGGTTTTTATTTCCTCGATGGAACAACCCGGCCGGCGCGACGGTTCATCTCAACGCAGCAAGTCCCTCCTCATAAGAATTGCTGCCAGATCGGGTTGCACCGATCTGCCCGCGTCCTTCTCCCGGAAGGCGCGAGCTTTTTGCATGCTGGTTTGGGCTATTCCACATTGACCTGGCGAGCGAAGCCCTTGGTCGAAATCGTGTTGCGCTGGCTGCAATGCGGCTATTCTGTATGGCCAGTTGGGGGAACTGGCTAAGCCTTTGGATTTAATGGTCGGAGTGGCCGGATTCGAACCGACGACCCCTTGACCCCCAGTCAAGTGCGCTACCGGGCTGCGCTACACTCCGGACCGGTCGCGATGTATCGTGATAGACTGGGTCCGGTCAACCGAATTCGGCTGCTGTCCGGCCTGAAGCAACAGCAACGGAGATTGCCGGTCGCCGCGCCGCCCGCAACTGCCACTGATGGCGGTATTCCAGCGCGATGGCGCCCCAGATCAGGCCGAGCAGCAGGTAGACATGCCGCCAGTGGTCGATGTCGATGAAGGTGCCGAGCCCGATATTGCCGATGAAGGCGACATAGGCGCATAGTAGATAAGGCTGCCAGGGCCGGTCGCGCAGCAGAATGCGGAAGCCGGCGGCGATCGTCCAGCACGTCAGCGTCAGGAACGACACGAAGCCGAGCCACCCGTAATCCATCAGCATCTTCAGCCAGATGTCGTGCGTGTCCTCGCCGAACATCTTGCCGAATACGAGCGGGCCGATGCCGAACGGATGCTCCAGCGCCATCTGAAAGCCGATCGTGTAGCGGGCGAAGCGGCCGAGGCGGGCGGTGTCGTAGCTTTGTTCGAGTTGCGCGCGATTCGAGAACATCTCCGCCACGCCCGGCAGTTGCAGGATGACGATCGTCGCAATGACCAGCAGTCCGACGGCGGCGATGGTCATGACGACGACGCGCAGCCGGAATTTGCCGCTGGCGCTCTGCAGGAACAAGGCCCCGGTCAGCAGGATCGCCGAAACGGCGAACATGCCCCAGGCGCCGCGCGAAAAAGAAAAGAAGATGCCGGCGGTGATGATCAGCAGCGGCACCGCCAATAGAGGCATGCGCGCGATCGAGCCGGTAAGCAGCAGATAGAGCAGGTAGATGCCCGGCAGCACCAGGAACGGCCCGAACACGTTCGGGTCCTGGAAGGCGCCGGCGGCACGGTCGTATTTGGTGAAGATCTCCGCTCCTGGAAAGGCATGGAAATAGCCGGCTATGCCGACCAGCGAAGTCAGCACTGCCGACACGACATAAGCGACGAAGATCACGCGGTAGAGACTGGGCTGGACGGCCGTTACGGAAGCGAAGAAAACCGCGGTGAGGGTCAGGAACAGCGAGACGGCGAGATAGAGCGGCGTGGCGGCGAGGTCCGACATCTGCGTCATCGAGATCATTCCGCCGATGTTCATGATCATCAGCAGCACCAGAAGTGGCACCGCCGCGCGCTGTATGCGCATGCCGAACAAGGGCCACACCACGATCAGCCCGATCATATAGAGGTCGTACGGCGCCGGTTCGGCAATGACGAAACCGGACAGGAAGACGCCGAGGAAAACCGCCCCTGACGCAATCAGCGCAATGAGCTTGGCGTTGACCACCGCCGCCGGCAATTCGTAGGCCGTCGCGCTCAATACGCATTTTCCGTGTTGAGCAGGCGGATCGGCGTCAGGAACAGGATTCTCAGGTCGAACAACAGCGACCAGTTCTCGATGTAATAGAGGTCGTATTCCGTGCGCATGCGGATCTTCTCGTTGGTGTCCATCTCGCCGCGCCAGCCATTGATCTGAGCCCAGCCGGTCACGCCGGGTTTGACCTTGTGGCGGGCGAAATAGCCGTCGACCACCTCATTGTAGAGGAGGTTGTGAGACTGCGCGGCAATGGCGTGCGGGCGCGGCCCGACCAGCGACAGCGAACCGAACAGCGAATTGAAGAACTGCGGCAATTCGTCGATCGAGGTCTTGCGGATGAACCGGCCGACGCGGGTGACGCGCGGATCGTTCTTGGTCACGGTCTGCGTCGCGGTCGGGTCCGCCTTGTCGGTGTACATCGACCGGAACTTGTAGACGTCGATGATCTCGTTGTTGAAGCCGTGCCGCTTCTGGTGGAACAGCACCGGCCCCTTGCTGTCGAGTTTGATCGCGATCGCGGTCGCCAGCATCACCGGCGAGAACACGATGATGCCGATGATCGAAAAGACGATGTCGAAGGCGCGTTTCGCGACCGAATCCCAGTCGTTGATAGGCTTGTCGAAGATATCGAGCATCGGCACCGAGCCGATGTATGAATACGCGCGCGGCCTGAACTGCAACGCGTTCGAATGCGCCGACAGCCGGATGTCGACCGGCAGCACCCACAGCTTCTTCAACAATTGCAGCACGCGCGATTCGGCGGTCAGCGGCAGCGAAACGATCAGCATGTCGATGCGCGCGATGCGGGCAAATTCGATGAGCTCGGAAATCGTGCCGAGCTTGGGATAGCCGGCGACAACCGGCGGCGAACGCTTGTCACCACGATCGTCGAAGATGCCGCAGATGCGGATGTCGTTGTAGGGCTGCTTTTCGACCGAGCGGATCAGTACCTCCGCCGCCTTGCCGCCGCCGACGATGACGGCGCGGCGCTCCATCCGCCCGTCGCGCGCCCAGCGCCGGATCAGCTTCGACATCACCAGCCGGAGACCCAGGATCAGCACGAAGCCAATAACGAACCACGTGCCGAGGAGCAGGCGCGAATAGTCTTCCGACATTTTCATGGTGAAGGCGGTGAGCGCCATCAAGGCGAAGGTTCCGGCCCAGACCAGCAGGAGGCGGCCGAAATTGGCGATCGGCCGCATCAGCGCGACAATCTGGTAGCAGTCCGTGACGTCGAGCAGAACGACCGCGAGGAACGAGGTGGCGGCGATCGTCAGCGAGTATTGCCAGGCAAGATAGTTGAAAAAGCCGACATAGTAGAAATAGACGGCAAGACCCGACACCAACAGCAGCGCGAATTCCACCATGCGCAGGACGCCGCTGACCATTATCGGCGACATCGTATCGCGCCGGTATTGCGAGGCGACCTGGCGGGCAACGTCGTTCATGCCGCCGGCCGTGTTGTTCTCGGCAGGGGCGTCGAATTTGCGCACCGCGTCTAGCGAAAAACGGCGCGCGGGGTCGATTTCGTTCATGGGGCGTCCGTAGGTTTCCCTCAGGTGAATAGCAAAAGAGAGCTAAGAAACCCTTGAAACAACAGATGGCTTTGGAGACGCTTTCACCGGGGGCCTTTTGCAGCCGAGTGGATATCAGTTGCTCTACTGTTTGAGCGCGGCGAAATAGGCCTTTTCGATTTCGGCGGCCATTACATCGGCGCCGAAGCGTGCCTTGAGGTCGGCGGCACCGGGCATCAGGCCTTTGTAGGCGTCGAGATCGGCCAGAGCGGCACTTATCTTGTCGCCAAGTTCGCGCGGGTCGGGCCGGATCAGGGCAGGGGAGCCGGTGTCGAAGATTTCCGGTATGCCCCCGACCGACGTCGCGATTAGCGGCTTCCCGGCGGCAAGCGTTTCCAGAACGATATAAGGCATGGCTTCCGCGCGCGAGGGAACGACGACCAGCTTGGCCAGCGTGAAGGCGAGCCTGGCTGGCATCGGCGGCAGGAAGCTGACCTCGAGGCCGAGCTGATCTACCTGGGCGCGATAGCGCGGCAGGTCGTCGCCGTCGCCGACCATCAGCGCTTTCAATGGGCGACCGAGCCGTGTTGCGGCTCGCCCCAGTGCATCGATGAAGATGTCCGGGCCCTTGAGGTCGCGCATCATGCCGATATAGAGGAGGTCAACGGCATTGTGCTCGGTCTGCACCGGCTCGAACTCGGCGGCGCGCAGGCCGTTGTGGACGAGAGCGTTCGGAATGGGCGGCTCGCCGACCTTCCTGCGATAAGTCCGCCGCTCATAATCGGAAACAAACAGCAGGCAATCGGTGAAGCGAGCCATGAAGCGTTCGAGCGCGAAGAACAGCTTCCCCATCGCCGTGGTTTCGTCATAGTGCAGTGAGCCGCCATGCGGCGAATAAAGGCGGGCTACGCGAGACCTGGATACCCGCAACAATGAGCCGAACAGACGGGCATAGGCGCCACCTTTGGCGCCATGCCCGTGCAGCACGTCCGGCCGCAATTCTTTTATGATCCTATAGGTGCGTCGGGCCGAAGCGAGATCGCCTGGCCCGACATGCCGCTGCATCGGTGTGCGATGAATGCCGAGCGCCAGGCTGCCTTTCATCTGTTCGAACAGCCGTTCCTCGAAATCGCCGCCAGTCGTCGAATCGCAGACGATGCCGACGGCATGGCCGGCGGCGACCTGAGCCTCGGTCAGGTCGCGCACATGCCGGAAGATGCCTCCGACGGGTGAGCGAAAGCAGTGGACGATCCTGAGTGTGTCCGCCACTTGGTCAGCACATCAAAACAGGCGTTCGCGAACATAGACTGTATCGCCGGGCAACAGTGGGTCGGAGGTCACCACGCGTCCGGTTATAACCTTGCCGTTGATGTCGCGGGTAATGTCGACGCTTTCCTGGTTGGCGCGTGGCGTGAAGCCGCCGGCGATGGCGATGGCTTTCTGCACGGTCAGGCCCGGAACGTAGGAATATTGGCCCGCCGCGCCCACTTCACCCATGACGAAGATCGGCCGGTAGCGATCGATTTCGACCGAAACGTCAGGATCGCGCAAATAGCCCTGGCGCAGTTTCTCGGCGATCTCGCCCTCGAGTTGCTGGGCGGTGTGGCCGCGCGCCGGCACGTTGCCGACGAGCGGCAGCGAGAGATAGCCGGATTGGTCGACGCTGTAGGTGTTGGTCAATCCTTCCTGCTCGAACACGGTGACGCGGACGCGGTCGCCGGCACCGAGGCGATAGGGCTGGTCGAGCACTTCATGGAAGGCGGCCGGCGTCGGCCGGTAGCTTGAGCAGCCCGAAAGCATCGATACGGCAAGCAGCGCGCGGAAAAGGGGAGCAGTGCTTTTCATGAGCGGACACGTACCTTTGAATAGCCGGCGACTCTGCGGCAAACCTTAACGATCGAGCTCGGTTATCATCCTGTTAGGGTTAATGGCCGGTAAAGGCGCGCGGCCGATGCGGGCCCGATCGACAAATGCAGATGGTTTTCAGCCTCTTGTTTGCGGCTTGTTAGTAGAGCCTAACAGGTGCTTACCGCGTTATTAACGGCTGAGTTACCATAGTTGTTTACGGTGCATGCTGACTCAGTACCGGAGCAGGGATGCATGTCCGTTCAATCCGCGGCCGCAGATGTCGACGTCGATCTCAGGCAGCTTTTCGCCAGCCTGGCGCGAAACTGGCTGCGCATCCTTGTCGTCGCGCTGATTGTAACCGGCCTGGCCTTTGCGCTCGCCTGGCTTGCAACGCCCGAATACAAGGCGGCGGCCAAGCTGGAGATCGGGCCTCGAGAATCGGAGTTCACGCGGCCAGCCGGTGGCAACGGCAACGAGCGGTCGATTCCCGACGAAGAGGCTGTGGCCACCGAGGTCCAGATCATTTCGTCCCCTGACATCCTCAAACAGGTGGCGGCGAAGCTCAACCTCGCGAAATTGCCCGAATTCGACGAGGCGCTGAAGATGTCGGCGCTGAGCCGCACCCTTGTCCTCGTTGGCTTGAAAAGCGATCCCTTCGAGATTCCGCTGGAAGAGCGCGTGCTGGACGCAATGCATGACAAGCTCAACGTCTATGGCGTTGAAAAAACCCGCGCGATCGCTATCGAGTTCTCGTCAGAGGATCCACAGCTTGCCGCCGCGATCCCGAACGCCATTGCAAACGCCTATATCGCCTCCAAGGGCAACGCCAGGCTCGAATCGAATTCCGCCGCCACCGACTTTCTGGCGCCGGAAATCGCGGATCTGCAGAATCGAGTGAAGGAGGCGGAAGCCAAGGTTGCCGCATTCCGTGCCCAGTCCGATCTTTTGATGGGCGGCAACAATTCGGTGCTTGCCACCCAGCAGCTGTCCGAATTGTCGAGCGAACTATCACGGGTGCGCGCCAACCGCGCTTCGGCGGAAGCGACCGCTGACAGCGTGCGCAGGGCGTTGCGCAATGGCGGCTCGCTGGATGCCGTTCCAGAGGTGTTGTCTTCCGACCTGATCCAGCGCCTGCGCGAGCGGCAAGTCGAACTCAAGAACAACATCGCCGACCTTTCCACCACCTTGCTCGACAATCATCCGCGCATCCGTGCGCTGAAGTCGCAGCTCGCCGATCTCGACCGCCAGATCCGCAACGAAGCGGAAAAGATCATGAAGGGTCTGATGGCGCAGGCCGAGACGGCGAAGGCACGAGAGGCTCAACTCGTGGCCGACGTCAACACCCTGAAGGCGGCGTCCGCCCGCGCCGGCGAAGAGCAGGTGGAACTCGATGCCCTGCAGCGCGATGCCGCGACCAAGCGCCAGCAACTCGATCTCTACTCGTCCAGCTATCTCCAGGCGGCCGCACGCAAGGATCGTAACTACCTGCCTGTCGACGCTCGCCTATTTTCGGAGGCCCGGGCGCCGACCGAACCCTATTTCCCCAAGATTGGTCCGATTGTCGGTGCGGCCTTTGTCGGCTCGTTGCTCCTCATGGCGATCGTCACGTTGCTGCAGGAACTGTTTTCCGGCCGCGCCATGCGTCCGGCCGCCGGTGCCCATTTCGAACGCATCGAGCAGGTTGCGATGCCGGCTGTCCAAGCCGAACGCGTAGTGGCCGAGCCCGGCCCGCCGGTTGCCCGGCCCGAACCGGCAGTCGCCGAGATCGACCAGCTCGGTGAGTCCGACAACAGTGTCACTGAAACCAAACTGGAGCCGGAACCCGTCGCGGTGGCGGAAGCGGCTGCCGAGAAAATCGAACCGGAGTACTCTGAGATGGCTGCTGCAGACATTGAACCGGCACGTTCCACCCTCGGTGAGGTCGACATCGACAAGGCCGCGGAAAAACTGATCGCCACCGGTGCCGCCCGCGCCATATTCGTGTCGCCGGAAGGCGACGAGGCGGCTGCCTCGGCGGTGCTGGTGGCGCGCGCAGTCTCTGACGCCGGGCTACGCGTGCTGCTGCTTGATCTCACCGCTTCGGGTGCTGCCTCGCGGCCGATGCTGGACAGCGGGCTGTTTCCGGGCATCACCGATCTGCTCGCCTCGCAAGCGCAGTTCAGCGATGTGATCCACCCCGATCTCTATTCGGACTGCCACGTGATTCCCGTCGGCACAGCCGATCCGGTCCGTGCCATGCGCGCCGCCGACCGGCTGCCGATCATCATGCAGTCGCTGACCACCGCCTATGACCTGGTCGTTGTCGAATGCGGACCAGCGGACGCGCAAGGCATCAGCCGCCTAGTGGGCGAGGGCACCGAGGTGCTGCTCTCCATGCTGGAGCCGGACGACGAGGTGACGCAAGCCGCAGTCGCGCTCATCGAGAGCGGCTATCCCGACCTGACGCTGGTCACGCCAATCGGCCATGTGGCGCCGGGGCCAATGCCGGGGCGGCGCTCGGCCGCCTGAGGCAGTTTTCTCAAATCGAAATCAGCTGTCGTCTTCGCCTGCGGCCGGTGCTGTCTGTCCCACAGCCTTGCGGCGCAGCAGCTTGGTCAGCTTCCAGACCATTGGGCTGTGCTTGATGAATGCTTTCAGGCTTGCGCCGTGCCTGAGCGCAAGCGCCAGCGCGCGGCCCTTCAGCGTCAGCGGAACCAGCACTTCGAAATGCTGCGTTTCGACATCGCACCACAATCGCTTGTAGGGTTCGTCGCCGACTGAGAAATCATAGATTTCAAAACCCGTTTCGCAGGCTTCCTGGATGTTCTCGAAGAACAGGAAGTCGCCCGGGCTGGTGTGTGCGAGGTCGTCCTCGGCGATCGCCCCGAATTCGCAGATCAGCCGCTTGCCCGAGCGGCTCGACCCGGTGACCGCACGAAGCTTGCCGGCGACTTCCAGCCCATGCAGCACGAAGCACGGGTTTTCCTCTTGAAGCGCTTCGGCAAACAGCGAGCGGAAAAAAGCGCGTACCTCCGCTTCACCGAAAACATTGACGATGCCCATCTTGCGGAAGCGGAATTCCTTCATCTCGAAAAAGGCGTCGAGCAGCCTGTTCACCTCGTCCGCAGTCCTCGCCTCGATGCGACGATAGCTGCCGACGGCCTCGAACTTGCGCGCCTGCGAGCGATGCTTCTTGCGCCTGCGCTTGCCGCTCACCCGGGTGAGCAGTGCATCAAACCCTCCGACAAGACCGGCGGCCAGCGACAGATTGGGGCTCGAAAAATGCGGCAAGGCGGAGAGCGGGTTGGCAACGCCGTCGAGATCAGGCAGCAGCCGCTCTAGCGCGACAAGATCGATGTCGCGCCGCGCCTTGGCAATCGCGGCCAGCATAGAGCGGATCGCCGCGATATCGGCATTCGCCAGCCATTGCGGGTCGGAGGCGGCAAAATTGCCGTTGGCATGGCGGCCGCCCATAAAGCGGGCGATGCGGAATGCCCCGCTGTGGGTGACCTCCAGCGCCAACGAGAAAACCGGCCTGTCGTCCGCGCGCAGCGTCGCAACGACAACGTCGGCGCCGGTATGTGCGGCCCAGTTCAGGATCCAGCCTGCGCTCTGCGCCGGGGCAAAAAGCGCCGAACGGCAGAATTCGGCGTACGCCGCCAGCGCCGCACTATCGGCAACCGAGGTCGACAGGCCGGCGTTGCCGGCCGGCAAGGCACACGGCGACGCCTCGCTGCTTGCCAGCCGATTGCCGTCAAATGACGCGGTGGCGTCAACCATACCTCAATCCTTAGGGCGTATTCGTCGCGATTGGGGGTCCGCGCAGGCGCATTCCATGCTTGATGAGCTTAGGCGCAAAAGGTGAATGAATGATCGACGGGGGCGAGGCAATCCGCAAACTGGCGCTCAATCTCGCCCGCTATTCCGGTCTTGCGCCGCTGGCCAAGCCGTTCATCGGCGGCCTTGGCGCCATCCTGATGCTGCATCGGGTCACCGCGACGCCGGAAAAGCCGAACGGCGTCAACCGTCACTTGAACATCGCGCCTGGGTTCCTCGACATCGTGATCGCCGACATGACGGCGAACGGCTACAGGTTCGTTACTCTGGACGAGGCGATCGAGCGCATCAAGGCTGGCGACAAGGACGGCCAGTTCGCGACGATCACCGCCGACGACGCCTATCGAGACAACATGACCGAGGCGCTGCCGGTGCTGGAGAAGCACGGCGCGCCGATCACCATCTACGTCGCGCCGGGACTGATCGACGGCGCTGCCGATTTGTGGTGGGACGTGGTCGAGGACATCGTCAATGCGCGCGATCGCCTGACGCTGACGACGCCGGACGGCCCGGTGACGATCGATTGCTCGAACCCGGGAAAAAAGGTCCAGGCCAATGCGCGCCTGCACGCTCATCTGACGCTGAAGGTGCGCGAGCAGGACCAGCATGCGGTGTTGCGCGATCTGGCGCGTTCGAACGGCATCGAGTTGGGCGGTTCGCGCCCGAACACGCTGATGAACTGGGACGAGCTCCGCACCATGGCCGCGCACCCGCTGGTGACGATCGGAGCGCATAGCGTCAATCATTGCAATCTGAAGCGGCTTTCCGAGAGCGACGCGCGGCATGAGATCGGCGACGTCAAGCGCATATTGCAGGCCAAACTCGGCGAGGAGCCGCGCCATTTCGCCTATCCCTACGGTTATGTCAGCGCCGTCGGCCGTCGCGAAGTGGGCCTTGTCCGCGATGCCGGCTATGCCTCGGCGGTGACGACCCGCCACGGCATACTCCGCGCCGAGCATGCCGGGTTCCTGCATGCCCTGCCTCGTATTTCGGTCAATGGCCGCTATCAGAGCGTCGCCCACATCCGAACAATGTTGTCGGGCGTGACGACGCCGCTGGCCAATGCCGGCAAGACGGTGGTGACGATCTAACTGTTGCCTCGGCTCTTCGGCCGCGGCTCCAGGATCAGCCATTTGATGATGCCCATCGCCGGCAGCACCCACAAAAGCCCGCTCAGCAGGAAGAAGATGAAATGCGCCAGTGGCCCGGACTGTGACAATTGGGCGACCGCCACGATCGAGGCGACCAGCGCATAGACGACGACCAGCACTACCAGCAGGAAGCTTCCGATCAGCTTTTTCAGGCGAATGGGCACGGCGCGATCTCGTTGATCGCTATCGCTTAGGCCGAACAGCCGATGCGCGCAAGCCGCCAGAAACGGCGCGACGGCGTGCCGCGCTGTCCGGTCTTGCAAGCCGGGTTGCGATGGTTCACCAATCCGCGACTTCAACTGCCGGGACAAAGCCATGGCTGCTGCCATATCCGATGCCGCGCCTTTCGCAGCCCGCGATCGCGACCTTCGCAACCGCGCGCTGGTACGTGGTTGGCTCTATGTCGTGCTCCTCGTGCTGTTTGCGCTGGTGGTGGTCGGCGGCGCTACGAGGCTCACCGATTCCGGCCTGTCGATCACCGAATGGCAGCCGATTCACGGCGTCATCCCGCCGCTCAATGATGCCGAGTGGCAGGAGGAGTTCCTGCGCTACCAGCAGATCCCGCAATATGCCGAACTCAACAAGGGCATGAGCATCGAGGCGTTCAAGTCGATCTTCTGGTGGGAGTGGGTGCACCGCGTCCTGGCGCGTAGTGTCGGCGTGGTCTTCGCCCTGCCGTTGCTGTTCTTCTGGGCGACGCGCCGCATCGAGCGCGGCCTCGGCACGAAATTGTCGGGCATCCTCCTTCTCGGCGCCCTGCAGGGCGCGATAGGCTGGTGGATGGTGGCGTCCGGGTTGGCCGACCGGGTTTCGGTCAGCCAATACCGGCTGGCGACGCATCTGACGCTGGCGGCGCTGATCTTCACGGCGACCATGGTGGTCGCACGCGGATTGGCCCCACACTCAGAACCGGCCGCCGACCGATCGACGCAACGTCTGGCCGGCTTTCTGGTGCTGCTGGCGCTGGTCCAGATCTATCTCGGCGGGCTGGTCGCAGGGCTCGACGCCGGCTTGAGCTACAACACCTGGCCGCTGATGGACGGCAAACTGGTCCCCGGCGACCTGCTGCTGCTCGAGCCGGCATGGCGCAATTTCTTCGAAAACCCGAAGACGGTGCAGTTCATCCACCGGGTCGGCGCCTACACGATCTTCGCAGTCGCGCTCTGGCACATGATTGCGACACGCCGGCGTCTGCCGGACACGACGCATGCCCGACGCGCGACGCTGCTGTTCCTGATTGTCGTGGTGCAGGCGTCGATCGGCATCGGCACCCTATTGATGCATGTGCCGCTGCACATGGCCCTGACGCATCAGGCATTCGCGCTGTTCCTGCTGGGTTTTGCCGCCGCGCACTGGCGCGGCACCAAGGGCGCTTATCCGCTGCCCCACGAGATTGCTCTCAGAGGCTGAGCCGCTCCGTCCGGATCGCCATGGCGATCGCCACCTCGCGGTCCTCGTCGACCGCATTGCGATCTTCATGGTGCCATGCAGCCGACAGGCAGCCATAGGCGATGGCGTGGTCCAGTATCGCGGGCGGCGACTGGCCGAGCGTTGCGGCAAAGACTTGCGCCATATGGCGGATCCGCCGCGGATCGAGGCAAAGATCGTCTCGGTCAAGTGGGTTGTAGAACATGTTGGCCGCGTCGAAGCCGGGGTCGCCGAGAACGCCCTTCGGGTCGATCGCCAGCCAGCCGCGCGGACCGTGCATGACGTTGTCGTGGTGCAGGTCGCCATGCAGCGGCCGCACGTCATGCGGATTGGACAGCAGCCGTTCCGCGATTTCGGCTGCTTCGACATACAGGCTCTTTTCGCCGGCGGCGCGATCGGCCTTGGCCTTTTTGAACAGGCTGGAGAACCGGGTCCGCAACGGCTGGAGATCCGGCGGGGCAGGGTGCTTCGACGGCGAGACCAGTCTTGCCATTACCTCGGCCGCGATCGCGGTGGCGGCATTGTCGCCTTGTTCGGCAAGATGGTGTGACAGCATCCTGTCGCCGGCGTATTCGAGCAGCATGCGGTGGCCGTCGCGGCCGAGCAGCCGCACCGCGCCTTCGCCGCGTCGCCAGGCGAGGAAATGCTCGCCACGCAACTCGTCCTCGACATCGTCGAAAGGCTTTAGATCCTTGACGATTGCCGGTGAGTCGTCCTCGCGAGCAACCTTCCAGATGCGGCTGCTGAAGGTTTCGGCGATGAGTTCGGGCGCGCCGACCTTCCAGCGCTTCGGAAATGCCGGCGCATCCATTCAGAGGCCGAGCATCAGATCCATGTTCTGCACGGCTGCACCCGAGGCACCCTTGCCGAGATTGTCGTAGACGGCAAGCAGCAGCGCCTGCGCCCTGTCGTCATTGGCAAAGACATAGAGCTTCATCCGGTTGGTGCCGTTGTAGATCTCCGGATCGATGTCAGGCATGCGTTCCTGATGCAGATACGGCGCCACCTCGACCACGCCACGATCAATGGAAGCAAAATGGTCGGCGATCGCCGCGTGAAGCTCAGCGCCGGTCGGTACATGGTCGAGACCGCCGAGTTGCAGCGGCACTACCGTGATCATGCCTTGCGCGAAATTGCCGACTGCCGGCTGCATGATCGGATCGTGCGAAAGCCTGGCATAGGTCCTGAGCTCCGGCACGTGCTTGTGCTGCAGCGTCAGCCCGTAGGGCAGGAATTCCGACGCATCCTCGCCCTTGGCGACATAATCCTCGATCATCGGCCGGCCGCCGCCGGAATAGCCAGAAATGCCGTTGACGGTGACCGGAAAATCGGCTGGCAACAGCCCCGCCGCAACCAGCGGCCGCAGCGTCGCGATCGGTCCTTGCGGCCAGCAGCCCGGATTGGCGACGCGCTTCGCCGAAGCGATCTTCTTCGCCTGGTCCTTGTCCATTTCGGCGAAACCATATTCCCAGCCCTCGGCGACGCGATGTGCCGTCGAGGCGTCGATCACCTTGGTGGTGTCATTGGCGATCAGCGAAACGCTTTCCTTGGCTGCCGCGTCCGGTAGGCAGAGGATCGCGACATCGGCGGCATTGAGGAACTCGGCGCGCGCTGCCGTTTCCTTGCGGCGCTCAGTCGGGATGGAGATGATTTCCAGGTCGCCGCGCTCGGCAAGCAGCGCCCTGATCTGCAGACCGGTGGTGCCGTGCTCGCCGTCGATGAAGATTTTCGGTTTCATTGCCTGCCAAAATTCCTGTTAGCTATATGCCGCTTGCCTGATTCAATCCGGCAACGCTGTGATTGCCCTGGTTCATTTCCTCGAGCCGGGCCTTTCGTTCCGCCAGCAGCCCGAGATAGTGCATGGCCACCATCGAGCCGGCAATTGCCGTTATATCGGCGTGATCATAGGCTGGCGCAACCTCGACGACGTCGGCGCCGACGATATCGACCTGGTTGATCTGGCGCAGCACCGACAGGATCTTTGCCGAAGACGGGCCTCCCGCTACCGGCGTTCCGGTGCCGGGCGCAAAAGCCGGATCCAGGCAATCGATGTCGAAAGTGACGTAGGTCTTCTTGCCGCCCGTACGGTCGACGATGGCATAGGCGATGTCGGACGCCCGCATTTCCTCCACTTCATGGCCATACAGGATCTTGATGCCGAACGTATCGGGCGCGTGGGTGCGGATGCCGATCTGGATCGACCGGTCGGGGTCGATGATGCCCTCCTTGACCGCACGGCCGACGAAGGAGCCGTGATCGATGCGCTTGCCGTCGTCGGGCCAGGTGTCCTGATGAGCGTCGAACTGCACCAGGGCCAGCGGGCCGTAGATGGCGGCATGCGCCTTGAGCAGCGGCCAGGTGACGAAATGGTCACCGCCGAGCGATAGCAGAAAGGCGCCGGATTTCAGGATCCTCGCCGCTTCGCGTTCGATCGTGGCAGGGGTCTTCTGGTGATTGCCGCTGTCGAGCAGGCAATCGCCAAAATCGACCACGGCAAGCTGTTCGAACAGGTCGCGCGAAAACGGATATTGCGGATCGTTGTCGAGGATGGCCGACGCGCGGCGAATCGCCTGCGGTCCGAAACGCGCGCCCGGCCGATTGGTGACCGCCGCGTCGAAGGGAATGCCCCACACCACCGCATCGGCGCCCTTCACGTCCTTCGAATATTTGCGCCGCATGAACGACAGCGCGCCGGCATAGGTCGGCTCGAACGACGCGCCCGTCCTGGAGCGGGTGGTGAAGGCGTGATCGATGGTCCTTGGCGGCATGAAGCGATCTCCTGTGCGTCGACGCGCAACCTTATTGGCCATAATTCTCAGAATTGCGACCCCTTCGGAAGAACATGGCTATTCGGCCCGGTCACAAATCCTTGCTTGCCGGAGAGCCCCGCATGGCTGGCCCGGAGATTGCCTAGTTAGCAACCGAAAGTAGCCGCTACGGCCGTTTCGGCCGGCATTAACCTGATTTTCCAGCGTTTGCGAAGCCGGCTTCGTTCACTAGGCTGTCACGAGCGTCGCTTAACCGGGTGTCGATCCGGTACGGAGCGATTCTCATGCGAACGACCTGTCTCATGCGAACGACTTGGCTGAGCCTTCTGCTTTCCGCGGCGCTGGCGGCCTCCCTTGGCCATGCATCGGCATGCGAAACGCGCGCCAGGCAGATTCTCGACCGGTTCGAGCACGCCAACCAATGGCGCGACCATGTGATGGTGGCCGCGCACCGCGCCGGCGGCATGCAGGCCGGCAAGACGCTCTATCCCGAAAATTCGATCGCCGCCGTCGAGGCGTCGATTGCAATGGGCGCCGAAATCGTCGAGGTCGATATCAGGCGCTCGAAGGACGGACAGTTCGTCGTCATGCATGACAGCTGGCTCGACCGCACCACGAACTGCAAGGGCGAGGTGGTCAAGCGCACGCTGGCCGAACTCAAGACGTGCCGGTTGGTGATCGAAGGCACCGGCGCCTTTACGGGCGAGACAGTCTCGACGTTGCGCGAAATGTTGATGGCGACCAGGGACAGGATCCTCATCAATCTCGACAATAAGCTCGATACCGAAAGCCTCGCCGGCATGGTCGCGGTCGCGCGCGACCTCGGCATGGCCGAACAGGTGATCGTCAAGGAGAACCTGTGGGATGCGGAGAGGATCGCCACGGTTGCGGCCGCCATGGACGCGATCGACGGCGGCTTCCAGTTCATGCCGATCATAGCCGACGATGCGGTTCACGACGCCATGTTTGCCGAAAAAGTCAGCCGGGCGTTCCCGGTGCGGGCGATCGAACTGATCAATTGGCGGGCTGGCGCCGAGACACTGACCGAGACCGGCGGCCCGCTGTTCAGCCCGCGCATGCGCGCGCTGGCGGTGAGGGGTGACTGGCACATCTGGGCCGACACCTATGCCATCGTCAACAAGCCGGGTGGCTTCCTCGCCGGTGGCCGCGGCGACGAGCTGGCGGTCGCGGCCAGCCTGCCGCGCGAGACTTATGGCTTCTGGGTCGAGCGCGGCGCCACCATCATCCAGACCGACGAACCGAAGGCCGCCATTGGTTGGCTAGCGGCGAACGGTTTTCGCGTGCCCTATGCCGGCTCGGCCGAGCCGGCGAATACGGCCAGCATTAACTAGGAGCGGCTGTCGCGCTGCCAATCTCCCCCACGAGGGGGAGATTGGCTCATCACCGCCTTCGCTAGTCTCCGACACCGGCTGGCGGCACCTCGCGCCTCGTGCGCAGGTCAAGCGGCCATCGCCACGCCCTCCAGCGCCTCGAGCGCCTCGAGCGCATCTTCCGGCAGCGCGAGATCGCCTGCGGCGAGGTTCTCCCTGAGATGCGCAACTGAAGACGTGCCGGGGATCAGAAGAATGTTGGGCGCGCGGCGAAGCAGCCAGGCGAGCGCGACCTGCATGGGCGTGGCGCCGAGGCGTGAGGCGACCTTGGACAAGGCCGACGACTGCAGCGGGTTGAAGCCGCCAAGCGGGAAGAACGGCACATAGGCGATGCTGTCGCGGGCCAGATCGTCGATCAACGCATCGTCGCCCCGATGCGCCAGATTGTACTGGTTCTGCACGCAGACGATCTTGCAAATCCTGCGGCCTTCGGCGATTTGTGCAGCGGTGACGTTGCTCAGCCCGATGTGACGCACGAGGCCCTGTCGCTGAAGCTCGGTGAGCGTTGCAAGCGGCGCCTCGATCGACCCTTCGGCGGGGCCATGCGCGTCGAACATGACCCGAAGGTTGACCACCTCCAGCACGTCGAGCCCGAGATTGCGCAGATTGTCGTGCACCGCCTTGGTCAGCTCTTCGGCCGAGAAGGCCGGCAGCCATGCTCCGTCCCGGCCGCGCCGGGCGCCGATCTTGGTGACGATAACGAGGTCGTCGCGATAGGGTGCGAGCGCTTCGCGGATCAACAAGTTGGTGACGTGCGGGCCGTAGAAATCGCTGGTGTCGATGTGATTGACGCCCTGCGCAACGGCTTCGCGCAGCACGGCCAATGCCGCATCGTGGTCCTTTGGTGGGCCGAAGACGCCGGACCCTGTGAGTTGCATGGCGCCGTAGCCGAGCCGTCTGACTTTGCGGTCGCCGAGGATGAATGTGCCGGACTGGTCGACGCTGGACATGGTCTTTCTCCTTCAGGGAATGGTGCACAGATAGACGGTGTCCGATCTCGTGATAATTGGGTACAATTCGCACGGGCTGTGCGGAATGACGAACAATGCAGATTGATCTCGGGGATCTGAACGCCTTCGTGGCCGTGGCGCGCGCCAAAGGTTTTCGGGATGCGGCACGCGCCAGCGGCGGCAGTGCGTCCGGCTTGAGCGAGGCGGTGCGCCGCCTGGAGACGCAGCTCGGTGTCAGGCTGCTCAACCGGACGACGCGCAGCGTCGTCCTGACGGAGGCCGGCCAAGGCTTGCTGGCGCGGCTCGGTCCAGCCTTGACCGAGGTGGAGTCGGCGCTGGACGTGGTGAACGGCTTTCGCGACAGGCCGGCCGGCTCGCTGCGCCTCAATGTGCCGGTCAGCGCGGCGCGACTGGTCCTGCCCAGCATCGTGCCGCGGTTCCTTGCCGCCTATCCCGGTATCCGGCTGGAGGTGATCGCCGAGGAGAGCTTTGTCGACGTGCTGGCGGCCGGCTGCGATGCCGGCATCCGTTACGACGAGCGGCTGGAACAGGACATGATCGCCGTGCCGATCGGGCCGCGCGTGCAGCGCTTCGCCACCGCCGCCAGCCCGGCCTACCTGGATCGTCATGGCCGGCCGCAACACCCGCGCGACCTGCTCGGCCACGCCTGCCTGCGCGGCCGCTTTCCCAGCGGTGCGATAACGCCATGGGAGTTCGAGCGCGACGACGAGGTGGTGCGGGTCGACCCAAGTGGGCCGCTTCTCGTGACACTGGGCGGGGCGACCGACCTCAAGGTCGATGCAGCCATCGCCGGCACAGGCATCGTCAGCCTGTTCGAGGATTGGCTGCGCCCTCACTTCGAGAGCGGGGCGCTCGAACCGGTGCTTGAACCGTGGTGGCAGAGCTTCTCCGGGCCGTTCCTTTATTATCCCGGCCGGCGCCTCGTGCCGGCGCCGCTACGGGCGTTCATTGACTTTATCAGGGACAGCCGGACCTGATGTCTGCGCCAGGCATGAACCCCGCCGCAGGCGCTGGTGGGAGAAGGCTCTGCACGAACAGAAAAGGCCGCCCGGAGGCGGCCTTTCGATAGCGTGCAATTGCGCAGCGCTTAGCGCTTGGAGAACTGGAAGCTCCGGCGAGCCTTCGCCTTGCCGTACTTCTTGCGCTCGACGACGCGGCTGTCACGGGTCAGGAAGCCACCCTTCTTGAGCACGGCGCGCAGCGCCGGCTCGTAGTAGGTCAGCGCCTTGGAGATGCCGTGGCGCACGGCACCGGCCTGGCCGGAGAGGCCGCCGCCGATGACGGTGGCAACGATGTCGTACTGGCCGGCGCGATTGGCGGCGATGATCGGCTGGTTGAGGATCATCTGCAGGACCGGACGCGCGAAATATTCGGCGAACACCTTGTCGTTGACGACGATCTTGCCGGAGCCGGGCTTCACCCAGACGCGCGCGATGGCGTTCTTGCGCTTGCCGGTGGCATAGGCGCGGCCCGATTTGTCGAGCTTCTGGACATGGACGGGTGCTGCCGGCTGGGTGTTGGTGTTGCCGGTGGCAGTTCCGAGTTCTGCGAGCGAGGAAAGCTCAGCCATCTTACGAAACCTTCTTGTTCTTGGCGTTCAGCTTGGCCACGTCGAGGACGACGGGCTGCTGGGCGACATGCGGATGTTCCGTGCCTGCATAGACGCGGAGATTCTTCATCTGGCGACGGCCGAGCGGGCCGCGCGGGATCATGCGTTCGACGGCCTTCTCAACGACACGCTCGGGAAAGCGGCCCTCGAGCAGCTGCCGCGCGGTGCGTTCCTTGACGCCGCCGGGGTGACCGGTGTGCCAGTAATAGACCTTGTCGGTGAACTTCTTGCCGGTGAACACCACCTTGTCGGCATTGATGACGATGACATTGTCGCCGTCGTCAACATGCGGGGTGAAAGTGGGCTTGTGCTTGCCGCGAAGATGATTGGCGATGACAGTGGCGAGACGGCCGACGACGAGACCCTCGGCGTCGATCAGCACCCACTTCTTCACCACATCCGCAGGCTTCTGCGAAAAGGTTGCCATGGATTGTTGCTTTCGGTTCGGACCTTCAAAAGAAGGCGTTTCTTGTTGCTTGGATTGGCGAAAGGCACTTGCCCCCCCGCCAATAACAAAACGGCGGCCTTTGCGGGCCGCTGTTCCGTGAGGGCTTATAGGAGAGAGCGGCGACTACGTCAAGGCGCGTGAAAAGCCATCTCTGGGGTAAAATCAAGCAAAAACAATGATTTGAGCACAAGGTATTATTTTACCACATCTCCAAACCGCTTTGGCGGGATCGAATAGGTGCCCGTTGCGTGCGCTACCGTGTGTCCCTCCGGGCCGGCGACGATGTCGATATCGAACACCATCAGGCTCTTGCCGAGCTTGAGGATGCGGCAATGGCCGTCGATCGGCCCGGCCTCGGCCTTGCGGACAAAATTGATGTTGAGACTGGTGGTGACCGAAAGTGCATCCGGTCCGGCATGCGAGAGCACGCAGACATAACCGCCTATGTCGGCCAGCGTGAACAGCGCCGAACCCGATACGGTGCCGCCGGGACGCAAATGGCGCTCGTCAGCATTGAGCCGCACAACACAGCCGCCTGGAAACACCTCCAACGCCTCGTAGAAGGTGAACTGGTCGTTGAGCTGCGGGAAAACAGTCGCCACAAGCGCGTTGACGTCAGCAGCCGTCAGCACCGGCTTGAGATTGCTTTGAGCAGGCATGGCGGTCTCTCGTTGTGCCTGCCTGTTTGAGCGCAGCGTGCCGTTTCTGGCAACAGCCATTCATTATGGCAGAGGCGGGGTGTTGGACGAAGCGAGACCCGCATACTAGATTAGTCCATCACCGATCCGGAATCGCGGAGGAATGACCCATGGCCGAAATCGTCGCCATCAAGCCTGCCGTTGCTGAAGGGCCGGTCGCCGCCCGGCTGGATAAGGGCGTGCTGCGCCTGACGCTCGCCAATCCGCCGGCCAATGCTCTTTCGCTTTCAGTGATGGCGGCGCTGATGGCGGAACTCGACCGCGCCAAGGCCGACAAGTCCGTCCGCGTCATCGTCCTTGGGGCGGCCGGCAAAGTGTTCTGCGCCGGGCACGACCTCAAGGAGTTAAGCACGCACCGCGCCGATGCCGATCACGGCAGGGCCTTCTTCGAAAAGACGTTTTCCGCCTGCGCTTCACTGATGCAGGCGATCGTTCGCCATCCCAAGCCGGTGATCGCCGAAGTCGACGGCCTGGCGACGGCGGCCGGATTGCAGCTGGTCGCCAGCTGCGATCTCGCCATCGCTTCGCACGAGGCGACCTTCTGCACGCCGGGCGTCAATATTGGACTGTTCTGCTCGACGCCGATGGTGGCGCTGTCGCGCAATGTCTCGCGCAAGCACGCCATGGAGATGCTTTTGACCGGCGAAACGATCGAAGCGGCAACCGCCAAGGAATTCGGCTTGGTCAACCGCGTCGTGCCGCGCGAATATCTGAATCAGATTGTCACCAAATACGCGCAAACCATTGCGTCCAAATCCTCCCTGGTCGTCAAGATCGGCAAGGAAGCCTTTTATGAGCAAGCGGAAATGGGGCTGGCCGAGGCCTATGATTACACCGGGCGCGTCATGGTCGAGAACATGCTGGCGCGCGATGCGGAAGAGGGCATTGGCGCCTTCATTGGCAAACGCAAGCCGGAATGGCCGGAGGAATAGGAGGCGGATATGGAACCGCGCATCTCCATCATCACCATCGCCACCGACGATCTCGACCGCGCCACGCGCTTTTATGAGGCGATGGGCCTGACCCGCCATGCCGGGATCACCGAGGGCGTTGCTTTCTTCCAGATGGGTGGCGCCATCCTTGCCCTGTTTCCGCGCCCAAGCGCCGAGGAGGATTCAGGCGTGACCTTCGGCAACGCGCCGTCGGCCGTCTACCTCGCCTACAACACCCGCTCCGACGCCGAGGTCGATGCAGTGTTGGCGCTGGCCAAGAAGGCCGGCGGCCGTATCGTCAAGCCGGCGCAACGGGCCTTCTGGGGTGGCTGGTACGGCTATTTCGCCGATGCGGACGGGCATGTCTGGGAAGTGGCGCACAATCCGGCTTTTCCGATCGCGGAAGACGGATCGATTTCGCTGCCGGCCTGACGAGGTTCCCCTCTGGCTCATCGCAAGCAACTGACGCGGCTGAAGGCGCCCTATCTGAAGCGTATCCTGATCGAGCCCAGCCGGGTCGTCGATTGGGAAAAATATCCCTGGAACCTGCCGAACTTTCACCGCCATGAATTCGAGCTCGAATTCACCACGCCGATCACCATCATCGTCGGCGAGAACGGCACCGGTAAATCGACGCTGCTCGAAGCGATCGGCGCGCTGGCAGGCTACGATGAAGCCGGCGGCGGCAAGGGCTACATGCCGGTCGATCACTCCCGCGCCGTCGACAAGAGCGGCGCAGCGCTGGCGGCGACGTTGCGCGGCCACTGGCTGCCGAAGGTCACCGCCGGCTGGTTCTTTCGCGCCGAATCCTTCTATTCGGTTGCCCGCTATCTAGATCAGGCTGCCATCGACGCACATGAGGCGCCGCCCGACTTCCTGTCCTGGTCGCATGGCGAGGGTTTCATCAGATTCTTCGAGGAGCGCTGCCGCCGGCAAGGCATTTACATCCTCGACGAGCCCGAAAGCGCCTTGTCGCCGACGCGCCAGATCGAACTTCTCAAGATGCTGCGGCGGATGGACCAGTCCGGCACGGCGCAAGTGATCATGGCGACGCATTCGCCGCTGCTGATGGCCTGTCCCGGCGCGCGGCTGTTCCGCATCAGCCGGTCCGGGCTCGACCCGACCGATTTTCACGACACCGATCATTTCCGCATGATGCGCAATTTTTGCAACGATCCAGATGGTTTTCTCGCCGAAGCGCTGTATGAGGACGAGGCATGAACCACGACGCTTACGACAACGCCTATATCGCCGGCATCCTCAATTCGGTGAAGACCATCGCCATGGTCGGCGCGTCGGCTAATGACGTGCGGCCGAGCTATTTCGTGCTGAAATATCTGCTCGGCAAGGGCTTTTCGGTGTTCCCGATCAATCCCGGCCAGGCCGGCAAGGAGATCCTAGGCCAGATGACCTTTGCCAGGCTCGCCGACGTTCCGGGACCTGTCGACATGGTCGACGTGTTTCGCGCGTCCGCTGCCGTGCCGGGCATTGTCGACGAGGTGCTGCGGCTCGATCCGCTGCCGAAGGTCATCTGGATGCAGCTTGGCATACGCCATGACGAGGCGGCCACACGCGCCGAAGCCGCCGGCATCAAGGTGGTGATGAACCGTTGCCCCAAGATCGAATATGGCAAGCTGTCGGGCGAGATCGGCTGGACCGGCGTCAATTCCGGCGTGCTGTCGTCGAAGAAGCCGCTGATGCGGCCGGGTTTCCAGAGTTTCGGCGTTCGCCAGAAGTAGGTCGTGAATAGTGAATGGTGAATAGAAGGATTTTTCTGGAAGGCGGCAAGGCGGCATATGAGCCGCTTGCAATCAGGGCGGCGCTGGCCGACTTCACCATTCACCATTCACCATTCACCATTCACCATTGAGGGAGGTTTTCGATGGCCCGCACGCCCGGTTTCAACACGCTCGCCGTCCATGCCGGCGCCAAGCCGGATCCGGCGACTGGGGCGCGAGCGACGCCGATCTATCAGACGACCTCCTTTGTCTTCGACGATGCCGACCACGCCGCCTCGCTGTTCGGGCTGAAGGCGTTCGGCAACATCTACACCCGCATCATGAACCCGACACAGGCGGTGCTGGAAGAGCGCATCGCGGCACTCGAAGGCGGCACGGCAGGCCTTGCGGTCGCCTCCGGCCATGCCGCGCAGGTGCTGGTCTTCCACAATCTGATGCAGCCCGGCGACAATTTCGTTTCAGCGACAAAGCTTTACGGCGGCTCGATCAACCAGTTCGGCCACGCCTTCAAGAATTTCGGTTGGCAGGTGCGCTGGGCCGACACCAATGACATCTCGACCTTCGAGAGCCAGATCGACGACAGGACCAAGGCGATCTTCATCGAAAGCCTGGCCAATCCGGGCGGCGTCTTCGTCGATATCGAGAAGATCGGCGACATTGCCCGCAAGCACGGCCTGCCGCTGATTGTCGACAACACGCTGGCCTCGCCCTACCTGCTGCGGCCAATCGAGCATGGCGCCGACATCGTCGTGCATTCGCTGACGAAGTTCATCGGCGGCCATGGCAATTCGATCGGCGGCGCCATTGTCGACGGCGGCACGTTCGACTGGTCGAAGTCGGGCAAATATCCGATGCTGTCGGAGCCGCGCCCCGAATATGGCGGCCTCGTCCTGCATGAGACCTTCGGCAATTTCGCCTTCGCCATCGCCGCGCGCGTGCTCGGCCTGCGCGACATCGGCGCGGCGATTTCGCCGTTCAATGCATTCCTTATCCTGACCGGTCTGGAAACCTTGCCGCTCAGGATGCAGCGCCACTGCGACAATGCGGCGGCGGTCGCCGGATGGCTTTCCAACCATCCCAAGGTCGCCTGGGTGTCCTATCCCGGCCTGCCCAGCGACAAGAACAATGCGTTGCAGAAGAAGTACTCGCCGCTGGGCGCCGGCGCGGTCTTCACTTTCGGGCTGAAGGGCGGCTACGCGGCGGGCATCAAGTTCGTCGAGGCGCTCGAGCTGTTCTCGCACCTGGCCAATGTCGGCGACACCAAGTCGCTGGTCATCCACCCGGCATCGACCACGCATCGCCAGCTTTCCGACGAGCAGAAGATCAATGCCGGGGCAGGGCCGGACACGGTCAGGCTTTCGGTCGGTATCGAGGACGTCAACGACATCGTCGCCGATCTGGAACAGGCGCTCGGCAAGGTTTGATTGCCATGACCGCACCGAAATTTCTTTTCGTCGGCGTCGACACCGTCGAACCGGAACTTGGCGCACCGGCGCCGGATCGCCTGATTTCGGGCGATCCGAAATTCCGCACCTGGAATGTCGAGGAACAGGACGGCGGCCTCTATGCCGGCATTTGGGAAGCAACGCCCGGCAAATGGCGCATCGAGTATGACGAGTGGGAGTTCTGCCACATCCTGTCAGGGGTCTCGGTGATCGCCGAAGACGGCGGCAAGGCGCGCACCGTCAAAGCCGGCGATAGTTTCGCGCTGAGGCCGGGCTTCAAGGGGAGCTGGGAAGTGCTTGAAACGACTCGCAAGGAGTATGTGATCAAGCTTTGATCGCCTGTCGGCTGAGCCTATCGGATCGAATCCTCAAAAGCCCACGGCGAGCGTTTCCAGCCCATGGAAATGATAGCTGTCGCGAAAGCGTGGTTGTTCGGCAAGATGCAGCTGCGGCAGGCGTTCGAACAAGGTTTTCAGCGACACCTGCAATTCGAGCCGGGCGAGCGGCGCGCCGATGCAGAAATGAATGCCGGCGCCGAACGACAGGTTTTTCTGGTCGGCGCGGTCCGGCCTGAAGGCGAGGGGCTCGGTAAAGGCGACGGGATCGCGATTGGCCATGCCGAGCAGCAGACCGATCGTCTCGCCAGGGCCTACGATGATCCCAGGCCCAGCCTCGACCTCCTGATAGGCATAACGCGTGAACATGTGCAGCGGCGCGTCGAAGCGCAGGCACTCTTCGACCGTCGCGGCTGTTGCTTCCGGTGAGGCGGAGAAGCGGCGCGGGTCGCCGCCTTGCGCAAGGATCGAGCGCACCGCATTGCCGGTCTGGTGGACGGTTGCTTCATGGCCGGCATTGAGCAACAGGATCGCCGACGATACCAGCTCGTCCTCCGACAGTTTCTGGCCATCCTCCTGTGCCGCAATCAGCAGCGACAGAAGATCCTCGCCCGGCCTCTTTCGCCGCTCGGCCACATAGCCGCGCAAAAAATCCGAAAAGTCGCGCGCGGCGCGATTGGCCGTGTCCTCCGTCTCGCGGGTGCGGCCATGCATGTACATGGCGACCATCCGATGCGACCAGTCGAGCAACTGCGGCCCCATGTCGACCGGTACGCCGAGCATCTCGGCAATGATGGTGATCGGCAAGGGAGCTGCGAACGCCGGCAGCAGGTCGACTTCCCCTGGTTCGAAACGGTCGATCAGTTCGTTGGCCAGCGCCTCGACGCGCGGCCTGAGCCGCTCGACCTGGCGCGAGACGAAGGCGCGGTTGACCAGCGTTCTGAGCCGTGTGTGGACGGGCGGTTCCAGCTCCAGCATCGAATTGGCCTCGATGCCGTCGAAGGCGCTGAGATGCGTGCGATCCTGGCCGATGCCCCGGCTGTCTGGAATGCCGGCCGGGTTCTGCCGGCCGAAGCGGCGATCGCGCAGCAGACGGTTGACGTCGTCGAAGCCGCCAAAGCACCAGAAACCAAATTCTTCCCAGAAGATGGCGTTCGATGCACCGTGCAGGTAAGCGTAGGCTTCGTAAGGGTCCTGGAAAAAAGCCGGCTCGTGCGGATCGAGCCGCAGTCGGCGGGTGGCTGGATCAAAGGCAAGGTAGGGCGGCTTCAATTCGGTCATGCCAGACCATTAGCGCATGACCCCGAAAACCGGAATCGGTTTTCGGAAAGGATCATGCGCAGATTCAAAGTGTTGGAGCGTCCTTTGCGCGTCGAAGGACGCGCGGCGCTCCAAGGCTTGCCAGTCTGGTGCCAGACCGTATGTTGGCCCTCCCGTGAGGTGAGCCGCCAAAGCGGTTGTGGAAGGACGGTTTTCATGAATGTGATCGTGGTCGGTGCAGGCGTTGCCGGGCTTTCCACGGCGTGGTCTCTGGTCAAGGCTGGGCACCTTGTCTCGATCGTCGAGCAGGGACCGATCCCCAATCCGCTCGCCGCCTCCGGCGACCACCATCGCATCATTCGCCGCGCCTATCGGGCCAGGACGGGCTACGGCCGGCTGATCACCGAGGCCTATCAAGCATGGGATGAGATGTGGGCCGATCTCGGCGAAAGCCATCTCGATCCGCGCGGCTTCATCTGTATTTCGCGCGAGCCGGGAGATGAGGCCGAGGAATACCGCGAAGGCATGGAAGCCGGGAACTACCCGTTCGAATTGTTCGAACCGGACGCCGCGGTCGACCGCTGGCCGTTCCTAGAACCCAGTTCATTCCGCTATGCATATTTTTCACCAGACGGTGGCGCCTTGCACTGCCGCAAGATCGCCTCGGGCCTCGCCAGATGGCTGCGCGCGAACGGCGCCAATGTCTACGAAAACAGCAAGGTGGTCGAGATCGATGCCGACGCCGGACATGTCGTGCTTGCGAGCGGCGAAACGATGCAGGCCGACCGCATCGTCGTCGCCGCCGGCGCCTGGGTGCTAAAACTGTTCCCGGAGCTGGATGGCGAGCTGAAAACCTGGCGCACCGCGCTCGCCTATGTCGAACCGCCAGTGGACCTGAAGGCAGCCTGGCAGGCAGCACCGGTTGTGCTCGACGTCGGTGGCTCCGTCGACGGCTACGTGATCCCGCCCTCCGGCGGCGCCGGCATGAAGTTCGGCTCAGGCCTGCACCGAGTACCGACCAGCGATGCCGACTGGAACCGTCAACCGGTACCGGGCGAGGGTGAGGCGATCCGCAATCTGTTTTCGCCGCCGATTGCCCGTATCGAGGAGTACAAGGTCACCGAAGTGGTCACCTGCGCCTACACCTTCACCGCCGACGAGAAATTTCTGGCCCACCAGAAAGGCAGATGCCTGGTCGTCTCGGCCTGCTCCGGCCACGGCTACAAGTTCGGCGCGGCAGTTGGCAGAAGGGTTGCGGCCTGCGTCGGCAATGGCGATGTCGACGGCCTGAAGAAATGGCTCAGGGCCGAGGCGGCCTGAGCGCCTAGTATCGGCAATGCCTCGGAATATGCACGCGCCGCCAGCTGGATGAGCCCTCCCTGACCACCACGCGGCGCGCCACTGTCTGATAAGACGCCGGAATGTCGATGATGCGCCGTTGCTCCGGCCGCACGAGCACCTCTTCGGCGACGCTCTCGTATTCGGCGGGGAGGACAACGCGCCGCCGGCGTTCCGGCTCAACCACGACGACCTCGGCCACACGTTCATAGCGCGCCTTGTGCCTGACCTTGCACAGGACCTTGCGGCCATTGATGATGCGCCATTCCCAGGAATAGCCGCCGTCGTCGACCCTCACGGACCGGTAGATGGTGCGGGTGATGGCGGGCACGATCTCGTAGCTGACGCGCGCCGGCGCGATCTGCACCACGCGCTCGCGCGTCCCGTAGATTGGCGCCTCGTATTCCACCTGCTGGCCGGCCGGACTGACGAGCACGTTCTCATAGACCGTGTCGTAGACGGCCGGCCGGTTGACCTTCTCGTAGCATTCAACCGCGCGTCCGCTGGCAGCCGTTTCGGATGCCATGCCGAGTACGGCGATGCCGGTAAGGGCCAAGGAAGCAGTTTTCCTGATCATCGCACTCCCCCTGTTTGAACTGCGTGAAGCGGGTTCAACGTTGGATTGTAGGGCAAGCCGCGGCTGGAAAAAGCGGTTTCACCGCTTTTCGTTAAGCGATGCGGTTAAGAAACTGCTAAACAACGGCCAAGCATGAGCGTCCCTTCCGGCGGCGGGAGAGGGCTGCCGGCACGGCGACGGGCGAAACTTGGTTTGGAAACCTTGATTCGACTTAACCGGATGGCTAGGAGAGGCGGCCTTGCGCTAGGGTGAGCCGGCATCCTATTTACACAATAACGATCCAGAACCGATTCTGCCCGATTGCAAATCTCCGGCGCCGGAATCCCATCCTCAAAAAGGGATAGTCCATGAAGAACCCCGTCGAAACCTACATGAACCTCGTTCCGATGGTGGTCGAACAGACCAATCGCGGCGAGCGGGCCTATGACATTTTCTCGCGGCTCCTCAAGGAGCGCATCATTTTCATCACCGGCCCGGTCGAGGACGGCATGGCGACGCTGGTCTGCGCGCAGCTGCTGTTCCTCGAGGCGGAGAATCCGAAGAAGGAAATCAACCTTTATATCAACTCGCCCGGCGGCGTCGTCACCTCCGGCATGGCGATCTACGACACCATGCAGTTCATCAAGCCTGCCGTGTCGACGCTGTGCATCGGCCAGGCCGCATCGATGGGATCGCTGCTCTTGACGGCGGGCCACAAGGACATGCGCTTTGCGACGCCGAACGCCCGCATCATGGTCCACCAGCCGTCCGGCGGCTTCCAGGGCCAGGCCTCCGATATCGAGCGCCATGCCCAGGACATCATCAAGCTGAAGCGCCGCCTCAACGAGGTTTACGTCAAGCACACCGGCAAGAGCTACGATGAGATTGAAAAAACGCTCGACCGTGACCATTTCATGACTGCCGACGAGGCCAGGGATTTCGGCCTTATCGACAAGGTCATTTCGTCACGTGAGCCGGTCGAAGGTATTGCCTTATAGGCACGCGGTGGCCCCGCGGTGGCAGTGAGTGGCGGGATCACGCGCTTTTGGCGCAGCTTGCGGCATTTCAGCCACAATTGGCTGTTCCCTCGACGGGTGCAATTGCCTACGTTAAGGCTATGTTGATTTTCGACGGCTTAGCTTTGCGTGGGGTTGTTCGAATCATTGCCCCGTTTTCCGATTTGTGTTTCGTACGGAATGCGTTGCGGGAGCCGGGGCACTGGCGGCGGCGGATTCCCGCGATAGATTGAATATGCGCCCTTTCAACCAGACCATCGGCGGGCGGCCATGAAAGGACATGAAAATGAGCAAGGTCGGCAACAACAGCGGTGATTCCAAGAACACGCTTTATTGCTCGTTTTGCGGCAAAAGCCAGCATGAAGTGCGCAAGCTGATCGCCGGGCCGACGGTGTTCATCTGCGACGAATGCGTCGAGCTGTGCATGGACATCATCCGCGAGGAGAACAAGACCTCGATGGTGAAGTCGCGCGAGGGCGTGCCGACCCCGCAGGAAATCCTCAAGGTTCTCGACGACTACGTCATCGGCCAGCCCTACGCCAAGCGTGTGCTATCGGTGGCCGTCCACAACCACTACAAGCGCCTCGCCCATGCCGGCAAGAACAACGACGTCGAGCTGGCGAAGTCGAACATCCTGCTGATCGGCCCTACCGGTTGCGGCAAGACGCTGCTGGCGCAGACGCTGGCCCGCATCATCGACGTTCCCTTCACCATGGCTGACGCGACGACGCTGACCGAGGCCGGCTATGTCGGCGAGGACGTCGAGAACATCATCCTGAAGCTGTTGCAGTCGGCCGACTACAATGTCGAGCGAGCCCAGCGCGGCATTGTCTATATCGACGAGATCGACAAGATCTCGCGCAAGTCGGACAATCCCTCGATCACCCGCGATGTGTCGGGCGAGGGCGTGCAGCAGGCACTTTTGAAGATCATGGAAGGCACTGTCGCCTCCGTGCCGCCGCAGGGCGGCCGGAAGCATCCGCAGCAGGAATTCCTGCAGGTCGACACCGCCAACATCCTGTTCATCTGCGGCGGCGCTTTCGCCGGCCTGGACAAGATCATCTCGGATCGCGGCAGGAAGACCTCGATCGGTTTCGGCGCCATCGTCGCTTCGCCCGAGGATCGCCGCACCGGCGATGTTTTCCGCCTGGTCGAGCCTGAGGATCTGTTGAAGTTCGGCCTCATTCCCGAGTTCGTCGGCCGTCTGCCTGTCCTGGCGACGCTGGAGGACCTCGACGAGCCGGCACTGATCCAGATCCTGACCGAGCCGAAGAACGCGCTGGTCAAGCAGTATCAGCGGCTGTTCGAGATGGAGAATGTTGACCTGACCTTCCACGAGAACGCGCTGTCGGCGATCGCCAAGCGCGCCATCGAGCGCAAGACCGGCGCGCGCGGCCTGCGTTCGATCATGGAAGCGATCCTGCTCGACACCATGTTCGAGCTGCCGGCGCTGGAAGGCGTGCGCGAAGTGGTTATTTCGGAAGAGGTGGTGTCAGGCAACGCCAGGCCGCTCTACATCTATTCCGAGCAGAAGGAAAAGAAGGGCAACGTCAGCGCCTGACGTGAGCCGGCAATGGATTTTTCTGAAACGGCGCCGCAGGGCGCCGTTTTGCTGTCGCACACTGCGTACGGCGCCGCGTAATGGCCGCGGATTGGAGGGACGGACCGTGTTGACCCTTGATCTTTACCCCCTGTGCCTCCAACTAATGGCAGAAGGCCGTGGTGCCGAATTCTGTGCTGTAAAACTCCCGTCACAAACGGTGGTAGGCGGAACGATCCCCGGTCGTTAATATGAGATTCGCGGTTGGCCGATTGGCGGCCGCGACATGAAAGGTTGGACAATGGCCAAATTATCCAAGGCTCCCAGCGACGGCGTCTTCGCAGTCCTCCCACTGCGCGACATCGTGGTGTTCCCGCACATGATCGTTCCGCTCTTCGTCGGGCGTGAAAAGTCGATCAAGGCGCTGGAAGAAGTGATGGGTCAGGAAAAGCAGATCCTGCTTGCGACCCAGATGAATGCCGCCGACGACGATCCGGAGCCCGATGCCATCTTTGACATCGGCACGCTCGCCAATGTGCTGCAATTGCTGAAACTGCCGGACGGCACCGTGAAGGTGCTGGTCGAAGGCGCCTCGCGCGCGAAAATCGTCGCGTTCACCGACCGTCCCGACTTCCATGAGGCCCGTGCTGCGGCGCTGGTCGAACCGGAAGAGGAAGAGGTCGAGGTCGAGGCGCTGGCTCGTTCCGTCGTCACCGACTTCGAGAACTACGTCAAGCTGAACAAGAAGATCTCGCCCGAAGTGGTGGGTGCCGCCAGCCAGATCGACGACTATTCCAAGCTCGCCGACACGGTCGCCTCGCATCTTGCCATCAAGATCCCCGAGAAGCAGGAGATGCTCGCCACGCTTTCCGTCAAGGAACGGCTGGAGAAGGCGATGGGCTTCATGGAAGCCGAAATCTCGGTGCTCCAGGTCGAGAAGCGCATCCGCTCGCGCGTCAAGCGCCAGATGGAGAAGACGCAGCGCGAATACTACCTCAACGAGCAGATGAAGGCGATCCAGAAGGAGCTCGGCGAAGGCGAGGACGGCCGCGACGAGGCCGCCGAGATCGAGGCGCGCATCAAGAAGACCAAGCTCTCCAAGGAGGCCCGCGAAAAGGCGGAAGCCGAACTGAAGAAGCTGCGGACGATGTCGCCGATGTCGGCTGAATCGACCGTCGTGCGCAACTATCTCGACTGGCTGCTGTCGATCCCGTGGGGCAGGAACTCCAAGGTCAAGCAGGATCTGGCCTTTGCCCAGAACGTGCTCGATACGGATCATTTCGGCCTCGACAAGGTCAAGGACCGCATCGTCGAATACCTCGCCGTGCAGAGCCGCCAGAAAAAGCTGAAGGGGCCGATCCTGTGCCTCGTCGGACCTCCCGGCGTCGGCAAGACCTCGCTCGGCAAGTCGATCGCCAAGGCGACCGGTCGTGAGTTCATCCGCATGGCGCTGGGCGGCGTGCGCGACGAGGCCGAGATCCGTGGTCACCGCCGCACCTATATCGGCTCGATGCCCGGCAAGGTCATCCAGTCGATGAAGAAGGCGAAGAAATCCAACCCGCTCTTCCTGCTCGACGAGATCGACAAGATGGGCCAGGATTTCCGCGGCGATCCGTCATCGGCTTTGCTCGAGGTGCTCGATCCCGAGCAGAACTCGACGTTCATGGACCATTACCTCGAGGTCGAATACGACCTGTCGAGCGTGATGTTCGTGACGACGGCGAACACGCTGAACATCCCTGCGCCCTTGATGGACCGCATGGAGATCATCCGCATCGCCGGTTACACCGAGGACGAGAAGATCGAAATCGCCAAGCGTCACCTGATGCCCAAGGTGATCCGCGACCACGCGTTGCAGCCGAAGGAGTTCTCCGTCGGCGAGGACGCGATCCGCGGCATCATCCAGACCTACACCCGTGAAGCGGGCGTCAGGAGCCTGGAGCGCGAGCTGATGAAGCTCGGGCGCAAGGCGGTGACCGAGATCCTGAAGACGAAGAAGAAGACGATCAACATCACGGCGGACAATCTTGCCGATTACCTTGGTGTTCCGCGCTTCCGCTTCGGCCAGGTCGAGAGCGACGATCAGGTCGGCGTGGTCACCGGGCTCGCCTGGACGGAAGTCGGTGGCGAGCTGTTGACGGTGGAAGGCGTCATGATGCCCGGCAAGGGCCGCATGACGGTGACCGGCAATCTGCGCGACGTGATGAAGGAATCAATCTCGGCGGCGGCGTCCTACGTTCGCTCGCGGGCCATCGATTTCGGCGTCGAGCCGCCGCTGTTCGACAAGCGCGATATCCACGTCCACGTGCCAGAAGGCGCAACGCCTAAGGACGGACCGTCGGCTGGCGTGGCGATGGCGACGGCGATCGTCTCGGTGTTGACCGGTATCCCGGTCAAGGCCGATGTGGCGATGACCGGCGAGATCACGCTGCGCGGCAGGGTGCTGCCGATCGGCGGCCTTAAGGAAAAGCTTCTTGCCGCACTGCGCGGCGGCATCAAGAAGGTGCTGATCCCGGAAGAGAACGCTAAGGATCTGGCGGAGATTCCGGAGAACGTGAAGAGCGGCATGGAAATCATTCCGGTCTCACGCGTTGGTGAAGTGTTGCGCCATGCGCTGGTGCGCATGCCGGAACCGATCCAGTGGGTCGAACCCGTCAATGCGCCGGCCGTGGTCGATGTCGGAGACGAGGCTGGTAAATCGCTGGCGCATTAGTTCTTGCTAAAGTTGCAATGCACAAAGAGAGAGCCGGGCCTTGAGCCCGGCTTTTTCATGTGAAGAACCCCGGATTTCCGGGCTTTTTTCGACTTTCTTGGCGCTTTTCGACTTGGTTGCCGGAGCGCTTCTTTCTAAAGTCCGTTTCCTGCCGGATGAGTCGAGTGTTCCGGTTTTCTCATGGAAGGGAATTTTTATGAACAAGAACGAACTGGTGTCCGCTGTCGCCGATGCCGCGAGTATTTCGAAGGGTGACGCGCAGTCGGCGGTTGATGCGGTGTTTTCCGTCATCACCGGCGAACTGAAAAAGGGCGGCGATGTCCGGCTTGTCGGCTTCGGAAATTTCACCGTGTCAAAACGCGCCGCGTCGACCGGCCGCAATCCGCAGACCGGTGCGGAAGTGAAGATCCCGGCGCGCACCGTGCCGAAGTTCTCGGCCGGCAAGGGCCTCAAGGACGCGGTCAACTAAGCGCCTCCTTAAGTCTTTCAGAGAAAAGAAAAGCCGGCATATCCGGTTTTTCTTTTCTGTGCCCGCAGGTCGTTGGAAACGCGGCGCTATGCGGTCGGCGCATCCGTGCGCATCAAGGCTTCTGTCTTGAGATCGGCCCACAGCGCTGATGGCAGCTTCGCGTCGAGCAGCGAGCGATTGCTTTCGACTTCGCCCGGCCGCTGGCCACCCGGGATTACCGACACGACCGAAGGATGCAACAGCGGGAACTGCAGCGCCGCCTCGATCAGGCGCACGCCCTGGCGCTTGCAGACGGCCTCGATGCGGGTGACGCGGTCCATGATATCCTGCGGCGCTTCCGAATAATTGTAGTAGGCGCCGGGCTTCGGCCCGGTTGCCAGAATGCCGGAATTGTACGGCCCGCCGAGAACGATGCCGATGCCGCGTTGCTGGCATAGAGGCAGGAAAGACTGCAGCGCCTCCTGCTCCAGCAGCGTATAGCGCCCGGCAAGCAGAAACAGGTCGAAATCGCCGCGCTCGGCCAGCGTCTGGGCAACCGGCCACTCATTGATGCCGCCGCCGAACGCCTTGATTACGCCCTGGTCGCGCAGTGCCAGCAATCCATAGTAGCCGGAGCTCATGAATTCCTGGATGCGCTGGTCCGAGGCTTCCTTGCTGCCATGAGTGAAGATATCGACATCGTGCACGAAGAGGATGTCGATGCGGTCGACGCCGAGCCGTTCCAGCGAGGCTTCGAACGAGCGCATGACGCCGTCATAGCTGTAGTCGTAGACCTCGCGGCGCGACGGTGTGTCGAAGAACTTGCCGATGCCGGTGCGCTGTTCCGGCGGGCAGGCGCGCATGATGCGCCCGACCTTGCTCGACAGCACGTAGTCGTCGCGCCTCTTCGAACGCAGGAACGGATTAAGCCGCGTTTCTGCGAGGCCGAGCCCATAGAGCGGTGCTGTGTCGTAGTAGCGGCAGCCGACCCGCCATGCCGCCTCCAGCGTGGCATTGGCATCCTCATCGGACACGGCGCGATAGAGATTGCCGAGCGGCGCGGTGCCGAAGCCGAGCTCGGTGAAGTTGATGCCGCCATTGCCGATGCGGTCGAAATGCCGTGTCTTCATATGCTGTCGTTTCCTCATTTACGATTTGCCGTGACACTATCACGGCTGTAGCGCATCAAAAGCACTGCGTGTCGTTGGACACCAATTTTCGCGGTGATAGCATGAATGAAAACAAGCTGTTCGGGGCAAATGTGACTGAGATGTTCATGTGGTTCTCCGGTACCTGCAAGCTGGTGCAAATGTCATGACGGACGACGGCGAAAACCTGTTTGGGATTGCGCTGAGCGAGCTTGGCACCGTGCTGGAGCGTATCAACGAAAGCCGCATTGACGCGGCTTGCGCCATCTTGGCCGGCGCGAAAAAGATCGTCACCTATGGCTGCGGCCGCGAGGCGCTGCAGGTCCAGGGTTTTGCCATGCGGCTCTACCATCTCGGTCTGCCGGTGTCGGTCGTCGGCGACATGACCACGCCGCCGCTGGGCGCGGGCGATGTCTTCCTCGCCAGCTCCGGCCCGGGCGAGACATCGACGGTGCTGACCTTGATGCGGGTCGCGCGCGAGGCCGGTGCCGTCGTCCTGCTGCTCACTGCGCAAGCCGACAGCACTGCCGCGAAGCTGGCCGACTTCACGCTGCTTATCCCGGCTCAGACCATGGCCGACGACCAGGGTCCGGAAAAGACATCCGTCCTGCCGATGGGCTCGGTGTTCGAAGGCGCGCTGTTCGTCCTCTTCGAAGTGATGGTGCTGAAGCTCAGGGATCTGACCGGCGTCTCGCCGGAAGCGATGCGCGCCCGCCACACCAATATGGAGTAGGTGTCATGCGCTACGAACTGATGCTGCCGCACCAGATCCGCAAGGCGATCGCCGAGAACCGGCCGGTCGTGTTGCCGCTCGGTGTGCTCGAATATCACGGCGAGCACATGGCCGTCGGCATGGACACGCTGGCCGTGGTCAAGAGCCTGGAACTGTTCGAAACGGAGGCCGAAATCGTCATTCTGCCGCCCTTCTATTACGGCGCGGCAAGCTATGCCGTTGCGGCGCCGGAAGGCAGCGGCTCGGTGCAGGTCGGCGGCAATGTGCTGGCGCCATTTGCGGAAGAATTGTTCTACAGCTTGCTGCGCATTGGCTTCCGCAACATCCACGCCATCATTCACCACCAAACCGAGAATTTTGCTGCCGGCATGCCAACCGATCTCGCCTTCAAGGCCGCCGGCCGACAAGCGATCTTCCGCTTCCTGGAGAAAGAACGCGGCGAAGGCTGGTGGGGCTCTGCGGCGATGGCTGACTATTATGCCGAGCACGCCGAGGGCAGCAATTTCTTCAACTGGGTACAGGTGCATCCGCTGATGCCGGCTTCAATGCACAGCCAGTACCCGTTCGACCATGCCGGCACCGGCGAGACGTCACTGATGCTGGCGCTGTGCCCGGAAGCGGTGGATGCGGGCCGCTTCGCCGACAACACCGGCTGGTACACGGCAAGTGCGCCCGAAGCCTCGGCGGAACTGGGGCAAAAAGGGGTTGCCATGATCCTCGATCATTTGCGGGCAACACTTTTGGGTTAGGTGCTGTCTAGATCCCGGACGACCGGGCTCTTAGCCTTTCCGCCTGATAGTCGGCCATGGTCTTTTCGGGATCGACCTTGGTCGCCGCAGCCCAGATGAACGTGCCGGCGCCGCAGATAGCCAGCAGGACGTAAATCACGATGCCGAGTGCCATCAGGTTCGCGTAGAGGCCGAGACGCAGCATGATCAAGCCGCCGGCAATCATCGCCATCACAAAACCGGCGACTACGGCCCGGCCTTCCCAACGGATCGGCATCACGCCTTTGGCGTAGCCGCTGCCGCGCCTGTTGCGTGCGAACCAGTATTTGTTGGCCATCGCCTATTTCACCGCGCCCGCCGTCATGCCCATGATCAGGTAACGCTCGAGCGCAATGCCGATGACGGCGAGCGGTGTGATGGCCGCGGTGGCAAGCGCTGCCATCGACCACCAGTTGATGCCTTGTGAGCCGGTCTGGCTCGCCACCATGACAGGAATGGTCTTGGCATCGGTCGAGGTCAAAAGCGCGGCGAAGAAATACTCGTTCCAGCACAGCACCATCGCCAGGATGAAGGCCGCGACCATGCCCGGCAGCGCGATCGGCATGACGATGCGCAAGAAGGCACCCCAGATCGACAGGCCATCGACGAGTGCTGCCTCCTCCAGCTCGACAGGGATCGAATTGAACTGGTCGCGCATGATCCAGATGACGATCGGCAGTACCATCAGCGTGTAGAGCAGGATCAGCCCGACGCGCGTGTCGAGCAGGCCGACTTCCCGGTAGAGCACGAGGAAGGGCAGGGCCAATACCACCGGCGGCAGGATCAACTGCGACAGGAAGAAGAAGGAAATGTCCTCGTTCCTGAACCAGGCGAACTTGTAACGATAGCGGGTCAGCCCATAGGCGGCGAGGCTGCCGATGACGATGGCGAGGGTCGACGCGCCGACCGAAGTGATGACCGAATTCATGAAGCGCTTGATGAATTCGTCGCGCACCGTCGACGTCCGAAAGATCGAGTCCGGCGACAGGCCAAGCGAACGCCAGCCCTTCCAGTCGGGTTTGAAATCGACGAACGGGATCAGATGGCCCTGGGTGACGTCGACCGCGGTCTTGAACGAGGTGGTTATCGTCCAATAAATCGGGAACAGGCAGATGAAAGCCCAGAAGATGAGGGCGCCGTAGATGAAGACGCGGTTGGCGAAGAAGCTCGCCGGCGAGCGGATTTCGGAGGCGGCAAAGTCGGTGGTTTGAACGCTCATCTTGCCGGCCCGATCAGTTGACGTTGCGTACGAAGCGGCTGGCGAATTTCAGCAGCCAGGTCACGAACACGATGATGATGACCAAATAGGCCATCGCCAGCATGGTGCCGTAGCCGACATTCGAGCGGTCGCGATATTCGCGGTAGATGAAACTGGACACCGAATCAGTCGCGCCGCCCGGCCCGCCGGAGGTGACGGTAATGATGATGTCGGCCAGCTTCAGCTTGAAGATGATGCGCAGGATGACCGCCGTCACCGACACCGGCAGCATCAGCGGGAAGGTGACTTGCCAGAAGGTCTGCCAGGCGGTGGCGCCATCGACACGCGCCGCCTCGAGCACCTCGCGCGACATCGCCTGCAGGCCGGCGAGCAGCATGATCATCATGAACGGGATGAAAGTCCACGCGTCGAGCACCATGATCGAGATGCGGGCGGTGATCGGGTTGGAGAAGAAGGCCGGGTTTTCCCAGCCGAGTTGCCGCGCCAGCGTTGCGGCCGGCCCGAAGCGGTATTCCATCAGCGACTTTCCGATCATCCACGACACCGCGACTGGCGACAGCATCAACGGCAGCAGGAAGACGATGCGGAAGAATTTTCGCGCCCGGATCTGCGCGTTGAGCAGCAGCGCCAGGCCGAAGGCGATCACATATTCGACCAACACCGCCAGCACGTAGAGCACCATGTTGAACAGCGCGTTGCGATAATAGGCGTCGTTCAGCATCTGCCAGAAATTGTCGAGCCCGTTGAACGTCCGGCCGCTGAAAGAACTGAGGTTCCAATCGGTCAGCGCGATGTAGAAGCCGAACAGCGTCGGGAAGATCACCATGGCAATGGTAAACAGCAGCGCCGGCAGCAGGAACAGCGCGCGCTGGCCGTCCTCGCCGCGCGTCAGCACCTGGCCGATGCCAAGCGCGACACCCCACAGCACATAGGCGTAAACGACAGGCCGCCAGGTCTCGAAGCCGATAGCGTCGACATCGCTCTTGTAAAGGATCTGCAGCGCAATCACCGCCAGAAGGCCTAGCGTTGCAGCAGCCATCAGCGCCCAGCCAAGCCGTTTGCGGCTCCGCGGTATCAGGTCGGATGGCACGGCGCCTGCCGGCCATTCACTTGTCGACAAAGTCTGGTCAGCCAGGGTCCGGTCAGCCACGCGTCTTGCCCGTTCACAGGAGGCTCGATGACCGGCCGAGCCGGTCGAGGCCAAGTCGGTCAAGGGGAGGTCCGGCGGCTATGCGCTGCCGGACCAAGTTTCACTATCAGCCTACATACCAAGCGAGGCCTTGTAGAGCTTGATCTGGTTGTCGCGGCCGATCTGGTCGGTCAGCTTCTCCCAGGCGGCTGCGATGGCGTCGGCACCTTCCTGCGCCTTCATCTTGCCGGCAAATGTGTTGGCCAGAATGTCCTCGGCGGCGCTGTAATACTGGAAGATGCCGGGGATACGTGGCTCGATCGCCGCATTCGGATGGTTGTAGCTGTCGGCTTCCGACTTCAGATACGAGGTGGTGAACGCCTCGTCGTAACCCGCCGCCACCCATTCCGGAATGTTGAAATGGGAGTTGCGGTAAGGCTGGAAGCCGGACGGATACGCCGCGCACCAGAGCGACAGGTCCTTGCCGCCGAGATGAGCCGCGGCAGACCAGGCCGCCTTCTTCTTCTTCTCATCCGTATCGACGCGGGCCATGACGTAGACACCCCAGCCGAGATAGGCGCAGTTCGGCGCATAATTCGGGCCGCTGGCGAGCTTCTCCCACTGTCCGGTCTTGGAATTGTAGACGTCGTCCGAGCCTGGCAGGATCGAGAATCCGGTGACGTCCCCGACGACCGAGGAGTCGTTGGTCTTCGCATTCGAGCCAGCGTCTCCCCACCAAGCCAGCATCGAACCAGTGCCACCCAGGAATTGTGAGAAACAGGTCTGGTTCGGGTCGGCGTTGATTTGATCTTGCGGTTCGAAAGGCAGCGCGTCGATCACGTCCTGGATCGCCCGCACCCAGGCCGGGTTGTTGACGCGCGGTTTCATCGTATCCGGATCGAACAGCCACGCCTTGTCGTCGGGATGCTTGGCATAGGCGGAGGCGCGGCTGCCGAGGAAGTAGAAGCCGAAACCGCCCCAGGGCTTGGGCGCGTCGAGATAACCAAAGACGTCCTGGCCGTTCACCTGCTTGCCCTTGAGGAACTTGGTCACCACCTGCACCTGCTGCCAGGTCTTCGGCACGCCCCATTCCGTCAAGCCCGCCTTGTCGCCGCTGTCGGCTTTCCAGGCCTCTGCCAGTCCAGCATCGGAGAATACGTCGGTGCGGTAGTTGAAGTTGTGCGTATCACCGTCGACGGTGACGCGGTACTGCTTGCCGTTCCAGGTGCCGACCGGAGGCTTCAGATAGGCCACCAGGTCGTCCATGTCGATCTGCTTCTTGACCCAATCCGGCATTTCCGAAGTGAGGCCCTTGCCGCAGACGTCACCTTCGAATGGCGCGCCCATCTCGACGATATCAAAGTCAATTGTGTTCGTGGCGATCGCCTGCTGCAGGCGCGGATTGTAGTCGGCCTGCGCCAGATCGATCCAGTTGATCTTGGCGCCGGTATAGGTCTCCCACGGCTTCAGGAAGCCGCGAAACAGCACATTGTGCAGGTTCTGATTGTTGAGGCCCATGAAGGTGAGTTCGACACCGGCGAATTCGCCTTCCTTGACATTGGCCTTGGTGGCGCCCAGGCAAAGCTCGCCGACCTGCTGGAAATCGGCATCGGTCGGCTGACCCTTGCCGACGCCCGGGATCTGCAGGATCTGCGCGCGCAGGTCATCGGCGGCCGCAGCCGGGCGCGTCAGGGCACCAAGTCCGGCGCTTGAGGCCGCGGCGAGGGCGGCCATGCTGGCCGCTCCCTTCAGCACGTCGCGGCGGGTGGCCCCGGCGCGGACAAGTTGGTTATAAAGGCTGACTTTCATCTCGTTCCTCCCAGAAGATCAATCGTGAATTGGTTCAGATGGTGGAGCGCCGATTATGTTCCCCAACGACAGCGACTCCCGTAAATAGCGGCCCGAATTCTCCCTCCCGCGACGCTTGGCATTCAGTGCCGGACAAGCGTACCGGTGCGCCCGGAACAGGGTCATAAGCCGGGCGCTGTCACTATTCGCACAACGAAGTGCGGTGTCAACGTGAATGGGTTTTTTATCTATAAGAGACCGACTTGCCCTCGCCGTTTGCGTTGTTTAGCTTCACGGCAACTGAAGGGGGAATGATGGCTCAAGTCGCGATCCGCAATGTGGCCAAGGCGTTCGGAACCGTCAAGGTTCTGCACGATGTCAGCGTCGACATCGCCGACGGACAGTTCGTGGTGCTGGTCGGGCCTTCCGGCTGCGGCAAGTCCACGCTGCTGAGGATGGTGGCCGGGCTGGAAACGGTTTCCGGCGGCACCATCGCCATCGGCGAGCGCGTCGTCAACCATTTGCCGCCGGCCAAGCGCGACATCGCCATGGTGTTCCAGAACTACGCGCTCTATCCGCACAAGACGGTCGAGCAGAACATGGCCTTTGCTCTCAAGCTGCGCAAAACTGATCCGGCGGTGGTCACTGAGCGGGTCAAGCGCGCCGCCGACATCCTCGACCTCAACCCCTACCTCAAGCGCTATCCGCGCCAGCTCTCGGGCGGCCAGCGCCAGCGCGTCGCCATGGGTCGCGCCATCGTGCGCAACCCGCAGGTGTTCCTGTTCGACGAGCCGCTCTCCAATCTCGATGCCAAGCTGCGTGTCCAGATGCGCACCGAGATCAAGGAACTGCACCAACGACTGAAGACCACCACCATCTACGTCACCCACGACCAGATCGAGGCCATGACCATGGCCGACAAGATCGTGGTGATGCGCGACGGTCGCATCGAACAGGTCGGCGCGCCGCTGGAATTGTTCGACCGGCCGGCCAATCTGTTTGTCGCCGGCTTCATCGGCTCGCCCTCGATGAACCTGCTCAAGGGCGTCGTGCGCAAGGGCGACAAGCCCGTCGTCGAGATCGCCGGGACGCCGTTCCCGATCGCATCGAGCAATACCGTGGAAGATGGCCGCAATGT
Source organism: Mesorhizobium sp. M1403 (assembly GCF_040317695.1). Lineage (NCBI taxonomy): Bacteria > Pseudomonadati > Pseudomonadota > Alphaproteobacteria > Hyphomicrobiales > Phyllobacteriaceae > Mesorhizobium > Mesorhizobium sp. M1403. The sequence continues at coordinate 140,847 of NZ_JAMYKY010000013.1, forward strand.
CGTCTACGGCGTGCGGCCCGAGCATCTCGAAATCCATCCAGATGGTGTCCCAGCGAAGATTTCGGTGGTCGAGCCGACCGGTTCCGAGACTCTCGTGTTCCTGCGCTTCGGCGAGGGCGAGATGGTGGCGCTGTTCCGTGAACGCCACGAGTTCAAGCCGGGCGACACACTGCACCTGAAACCGCGGCTCGACCAGGTGCATCTCTTCGACGCAGAGACCGGCAAGCGGCTCTGATTTCGCCCCAGCAAACCTCGCGAGGGATACCATGCTCAAAGGAATCAATCCGCTGCTCAATGCCGATGTGCTGCAGGCGCTGCGGGCGATGGGTCACGGTGACGATCTGATCATCGCCGACACCAATTTCCCGTCCGATTCGGTGGCGCGGCAGACTGTGCTTGGCAAGCTGCTGCGCATCGACGCATCGGCAGCGGAGGTCGTCAAGGCGGTGCTGTCGCTTTATCCGCTGGACACCTTCGTCGACGATGCCGCCGCGCGCATGGAGATCGTCGGCAAGCCGGACGAGATTCCCGCCGTGCAGCAGGAAGTGCAAAAAGAGATCGATGCCGCCGAGGGCAAGGCCTGGCCGATGATCTCGGTCGAGCGCTATGCCTTCTACGAACGCGCCAAGAAGGCCTATTGCGTCATCCAGACCGGCGAGCGCCGCTTCTATGGCTGCTTCGCATTCCGCAAGGGCGTCGTGCCGCCGGATGCGGAGTAGCGACATGCCGGGCAGACCGATCGTTATGAAGCCTGTTGTCATATTGGGCGTCTTCGTCGCCGACACGGCCTACCGCGCCGCCCGCCAGCCGCGCATCGGCGAGACGATCCTGGGCACGTCCTTCACGCTCGGCCCCGGCGGCAAGGGCTCGAACCAGGCGGTGGCGGCCGGCCGGCTCGGCGCCGACGTCACCTTTCTGACCCGCCTCGGCGTCGATCCCTTTGCCGAGATGGCGAGACAGACCTGGAACGCGGCCGGCGTGAAGAGCGCTGTCATCGACACACCGGAAAGCTACACCGGTGCCGCCTATATCTTCATCGAGGAGACGAGCGGCAACAACGCCATTATCGTCAGTCCCGGTGCGGCCATGCTGATTTCGCCCGCCGATATCGAGGCAAATGCCGAACTGATCCGCGCGGCCGGGGTCTTCGTCACCCAGCTCGAACAGCCGATCGAGGCGGCGATGCGGGCGCTGGAGATCGCGCGTGGGGCAGGGGTGACCACCATCCTCAACCCGGCGCCGGCGGCAAAGCTTCCAGCCCGCATCTATACGCTTTGCGACTATGTCACGCCGAACGAAACCGAGGCCGAGGAACTGACCGGCATCAAGGTGTCCTCGATCGACGATGCCCGCCGTGCCGCCGACAGCCTGCTCGAGAAGGGCGTTGGCACGGTCATCGTGACGCTCGGCGAAAAGGGTGCGCTGCTGCACACGGCCGATCGATCCGAACATGTCGCAGCGGTCGCTGCCGGCCCGGTCATCGAGACCACCGGCGCGGGCGACGCCTTCAATGGCGGCTTGGCGGCGGCGCTGTCGAGGGGGATCGAACCCCTGCAGGCGGTGCGCTTCGCCTGCGCCGTCGCCGGCATCTCGGTGACGCGTCCAGGCACCGCGCCGTCCATGCCGGCGTTGCAGGAGGTCGAGGCGCTGCTCGCCAAGGGGTGAGTCCGTAGCTGAGGGACCAGACTGTGGGCAGGAAGCTCTTGTCTTGTGGCTCGGCGCGCTAGCAAGCAGGGCTGGTGGGTCGATGTAGAGATCGATCTCAGATTCAAAACCAATGAATCGGGATTACCTGACGAAGAAGACGGTTTTTGACAAATCAACGTCGACATTTCTCCGACACCAAGGGCCGTGGCCCGAAGGAGAAATGGCGCGAGTGACGGGGCTCGAACCCGCGACCTCCGGCGTGACAGGCCGGCACTCTAACCAACTGAGCTACACCCGCGCATGGACGAGCACGTGTCAGCCGTGTTCGTCGTTGGGGCGGTGGATAAGGGGTAAGCCACCGGGTGTCAAGCGGACCCGGACAGCATAACAGCAAACAGCAGAAGGTTTTTTGACAAGCAGAACCTTGTCGCCGAAAGCTGCTCTCGGCCAAGCCGCTGGCCGCTCATTTGGCCTTGCGAAGCCGGTCCTAACTGCTTAAAGGTCCGGCCCGGAGCGGGCGATTAGCTCAGTTGGTAGAGCGCTTCGTTTACACCGAAGATGTCGGCGGTTCGAGCCCGTCATCGCCCACCATTTTCCTCAATGTGCTCAATCAGGGGCTACACCGCCCAAGCTGACCCGCCCGGCGCAACCTCTGATCGCAACCAATGGCTTCGCTGTTGTGCCGTATTTTCCGCCTGCAAATGCTCCGCGGCCCAGGCGAGACACATGTGACCACTACGCCACTAGGACTTTGGTCCGATCAAAGCGCCTTTCCGTAGGGACTTAAGTCTGATCTGGCGCTTCCCGATAAGGCAAACGATTGCCGAAAGATAAAACATGCAGTAATTTAAGGGGAGCATAACAGAAAGCTGAATCTTACTTGCACATGGGCATGGGCGGGAGCGAAAATATTCCTGGATGGCTTACGAGTCATCTTCCGGATGATGCCGTGATCGCAGGAGATCTCGCGAATAAGGTATCGAAGGAGGCTGAAAAAAACCGGCTTCCAGGCGAACGGGTTGTGAAGACAACGCGTAGCGAAGACATCTTTAAGAAAGAAAAAGTTGAGCCTTATCGCAGCACCACGGTTGCAGGAATTTTCGCCAATGGCTCATTCCTCGCGCTATTGGTATTAGCTATCTATCTGCTTTATGTGTTCTCGATTGTGGCGGGGGAAACGGTTGCGCATGTTCCTCTGCCGCCCACACCGAACTAGCAGACGCTCCGCCAAGACTGGAACTAGCCCGCACTGTATTGAAAGCTCCCGGTTCTATGCAACTTGAGCGATTGCTTGCCGCAGCTCAGCCTGCAATCGCCGGAGCCTGAGCAAGCCGTTTCGCCACATAAACACAACACGTCGGCACCTGCACCACCTCAAACCCGATCGCCTTGTAGAACCTTAGCGCATCATCATTCTGCGGCGTGACCTCGAGGTGGATGCCGGTTGAGCCGCTCGCGGCAAGGCGCTGGTCGAGAAATTCCATCGCGCGCCTGCCGATGCCTTTCCCGCGCGCTTGCGGCAACAGGTCGATATGGCCGTGCGACGGATAGGCCGCCAGTGCAGGCGGGACAGCGAAATCGGGATGGTGGATCCGGTGCCGCGCCCAGTCGCTGCCGCGCCAGCGTGAGCTGTCGGGTCCGGGGTCGGTCACGCGCCGCTGCAGGTCGGGATACCAGTTCGATGCCAGGCTGGCATTGAAAGCAGCTGTGTCGGCTGCGCCAAGCAGATAGCCGGCGGCGCCTGAGGGGCTGTCGACTATGAAGGCCAGTTCGGGTTCGAGCACCTGGTAAGGAACGGTGTAGAGGAGACCGAGCAGTTCCGGGTCGTCCTCGCGGCCGCTGGCGTCCTTGCCGGCGTCGCCGGTCTTGAGACAGATTGCGGCAAGCGCTGCACGATCGGCGGCGGTCGCCCGGCGCAGGAAGAAACCGCCGCCGAAATCGACGATCATGGCGGCAGCAGCCGGAAATCCTTGCCCTCGGGCAAAAGCTGCCCGCCGTCGACGATGATGGTCGTGCCGGTGATGTAGCTGGCGTCATCCGAGGCCAGGAACAGGAAGGCGTTGGCCACGTCGCGCGGGCTGCCGAGGCGGCCGAGCGGGATGGCGTCTTCCATGTTCTTGATGAAGGCCGCACCGCGATGCTGCTCTATGCCTTCGGTGAGGATGTTGCCGGGCTCGACGCCGTTGACGGTGATGCCGTAGCCGGAGAATTCGAGCGCAGCCGAACGGATCAGCCCGTTGATGCCGGCCTTGGTCGCCGAATAATGGCCGTGGCCGGGACTGGTGACATGCGGGCCGGTGATCGAGGAGGTGAACAGCATGCGGCCAAAGTGCTGTGCCTTCATCGGCACCAGCGCCGCGCGTGCGGCGACAAAGCTGCCGCGCAAATTCACCGCCATGACCCGGTCCCAATCGTCGGGACTGGTGTTTTCCAGCAATTGCCAGGGATAGATGCCGGCATTCTGGACCATGATGTCGAGCCGGCCGTGACGCTCGAGCGCCAGCGCCACGGCGGCTTGCGCATCGGCCATCTGCGAGATGTCGGTGCGTATGAAGGCGGCGCCGAGCTCGTCGGCAGTCGCTTGCCCGGCCTCAACCTCGGTATCGGCCAGGACAAGCGTCGCGCCCTCTTCGGCAAAGCGTTGTGCGATGCCTTTGCCGATCCCGCGCGCACTTCCGACGATCATCGCGACCTTACCTTCCAGACGGCCGGTCATGCGAGCCTCTGGCGGATGGTTTGCTTGAAGGCGTCGAGCAGCACGGCGGCGAGGACGAGCAGGCCGTGGATCACCTGGGTGAAGTTGGCCGGCAGGCCCATCAAATTAATCGCCGTATTGATGGCGGAGAGCAGCAGCACGCCGGCATAGACACCGGGCAAGGTGCCGACGCCGCCCTTCAGGCTGACGCCACCGATGACGACCGCGGCGAAGGCGTTGAACAACAGGCCGACGCCCAGATTGGCGGTGGCGCCGGAGGTACGGATTGCCAGCAGCCAGCCGGCAAGGCCGGCGATGGCACCGGCGAGAACAAAGGCTATGACCAGGTTGCGATTGACGCGGATGCCGGCGCGGAACGTCGCCGTCTCGTTGCCGCCGATCATGACCAGGTGCCTGCCAAAGGGCGTCTTGGCCATGATCAGCGAGAACACCACGAAGCACGCAATGGCGATCCAGGCCGTCAACGGCAGGCCGCCCAGGCGCTGGATGCCGAACCAGCGGATTGCCGGCGCAAGGTCTTGTGCCGAGCGGCCACCGGAGATGACCAGCACCAGGCCGCGTACCCAGATGTAGGAGGCCAGCGTGATGATGAAGGCGCTCATCTTCACCCTGACCACCAGATAGCCGTTGAAAGCGCCGATGAGGCCGCCGACGGCAAGCGCGATGAGCAGCGAAACCGGAACCATCAGCCATTGCGGCTGCAACTGGATGCCAAGGCCGATGCCCGACGAGCAGAACAGGATGCCGACCGCCATGGCGCTGAGCGCCGCCACCGATTCGACCGACAGGTCCATATGGCCGGCGATGATGACCAGCGCCAAGCCGATCGACATGACGCCGAGCACGCTCGAGGCCTCGATGATGTTGGCGAAGATGCCGAGCTGAAAATAGTTCGGGATGAGGATGGAAAAGACCACCAGCACGAAGACCAGCATGAACCAGACAAGATTGTCGAGGATGAACTCGAGGGTTTGGCGCGTGCGAGGGTTCATCTGCGGATCCGGTTGGCGCATGACCCGAAGAACCACTCGGTCGTCGGAAAGATCAGGCGCGGTTGAAAATTGCTGCAGCATTCCCGTGCGCGTCCGTTTGAACGCACCGGGCTGCAGGGCTGGGCTCCGGGCCTGCGTGGCCCGGAGCTTCTGGCGAGTTCGCTATTCGACCGGCTTTATGGTTTCGGCCGGCGGCTTCATGTTGCCCCAGAAGGCTGGGTTATCTACATTTTCCTTGGTGATCGCAGCGCCGGGGATCTTGATGTTCGGCCCCCACGCTTCCTTGGTCAGGGTCGATTTCAGGCCAAGCACATCATATTCGCCGGGCTTGATCTCCTGCTTGTTGACCACCTTGTCCATGAACATGGCGACCGCCGCGGCCTGGGCGTAGAGCGGCTGCTCGACTTCGACATTGAGCCAGCCCTTACGGATCAGGTCGAGGCCGACCGGAGCACCGTTCGAACTCATCAGCATGACGTCACCCGGCTTCTTGCCGGCGGCCTCGAGCGAGGCGACGGCAGCGACCGAAAGATGCGCGGCATGGCTGAAGATCAGGTCGATGTCGGGGTTGGCGAGCAGCTGGTCGTTGACGATGGTCCCGGCTGCATCCGCCGCCCATTGCATGGCCGGCAGCGAGATGATCTTGACGTCCGGGAACGCCTTCATCTTCTCCTCGAAACCCTTCTGGATATCGAGCGTATAGGGGTCGCCCGGATCGCCGAGCACCTGCAGGATCTTGCCTTTCACCGAGCCGTTTTTCGCGGTCAGGAGTTTTTGCGCCTGATCGGCGGCGACGTAGCCGATTTCGACGGTTCCGGCCACCGAGGTGAAGTCGGAAGGCGTCGAGGTGATCTGGCGGTCGAACTCGACGACCGGGATGCCGGCGGCACGGGCGGCCTCGATCGACGGTTTCAGCGCATTGAAATCGACGGCGGCAAGGATGATCGCCGACGGCTTGAGCGCGATGACGTCGTTCATCTGCGATTGCTGAGCGTCGGTCTTGTTGTCGGCGTTCAGCGTCTTCATCTCGTAGCCGACCTGCTTCAGGAACAATTCCAGCGCGCTCACCGAGCCGGTCTGGAACTCATCGAGCAGTGTCGGCACCATGTAGTAGACGGTGCCCTTGGACTGAGCGAATGCCGGCGTGAGCGTGGCAAAGGCCAGTGCCAGGATACCGAAGACGGAAAGAAGTATTTTCTTCATGTCGTTCGCTCCTCTTGCGCCGGACCCCTCATTTTGTCCCTCAGCTCGCCGGTCCGGCACCGGCAAGCGTCTCTCCGGTGATCATGTTGATCACCGCGTCGGGACTTGTTTTGTTGCGTGCGACATCGCCAGCCACGACGCCTTGCCGGATCACCACGATCCGGTCGGCGACCTGGAAGGCCTGTTGCATGATATGGGTGATGATGACGACGCCGATACCCTGGCTCGCCACCTGGCGGATCATGTCGAGGCCGCGCCGCGTCTGCTCGACACCGAGCGCTGCGAACGGCTCGTCGAGAAGCACCAGCTTGCCGCCAAAATGCACGAATCGGTTGAGCTCGATGGCCTGCCGCTGACCGCCGGAGAGGTGCTCGACATTGGTGCGAAGCGAGGGAATGCGGGTGCCGGCGCTGGCCAACGCCTTTTGCACCACCTGCTCCATGGCGCGCTCGTCGAGCACCGGAATGCCGAGAACCTTCCTGGTGATCTCGCGGCCCATGAAGAAATTGGCGACCACGTCGACATTGGTGCAAAGCGACAGGTCCTGGTAGACGGTCTCGATCCCCGCGGCCTTGGCCTCGGCAGGAGATTTGGCGAGGAATTCCTTGCCTTCGAACAGCATGCGGCCGGAGGTCGGCTCGAGCCCGCCGGCAATGATCTTGACCAGCGTCGATTTGCCGGCGCCGTTGTCGCCGAGCAGCGCCACCACTTCGCCCTTGCCGATCGAAAAGCTGATGCCTTTCAGTGCTTCGATGGCACCGTAATTCTTGGCAACGTTATCGAGCACCAGCAGCGGTTCGCTCATGCCGCGATCCCCTTGTTATGCAAGAGATCCCGCCCGCGTTCGCGTTCGGCGGTGAAGATCTGGCCGAAGCGTGGCGAAAGCACCCCTGAGACGGCAAGCGCTGCGGCGCCGCGCAACACCGCATGCTGGCCGCCGCGCGCGACGCTGACGCGAGGCGTCGTGCGGTCGCTTCGCGCCGACACCGAGTTGGGCAGGTGCGCAGCTGTGCCGGCCAGTCTTTCGAGCAGGTCGGTGGAGGCCAGCCCGCCAAGGATGATGGTTTCGGGGTCGAACAGGTTTTCGATGATGGTGATGGCGTTGCGGAAGATCGGCGCGATCTCGCTCACCCAGTCGGCGTCGGCGACGTTGCGGCGCCGCAGCGCCTCGAGCGAAAGATACCGTTCGAGGCAGCCGCGATTGCCACACGGGCAGGGCTCGCCGCCCGGCACTACGGGAATGTGGCCGATTTCGCCGGCATTGCCCCAGGCGCCGCGCAATGCGGCTCCGTCATGCACCATGACGCCGCCGAGGCCGACACCGAAATAGAGATAGTAATATTCGGAATAGGCCGTGCCGAGGCCATAGAGGCGCTCGCCGATGGCAGCCGCCGCCATGTCGGTTTCGAAAAAGGCCGGCAGCCCGGTCGAGGCGGCCAGCCGCTCGCGCAGCGCCACATCCTTCCAGCCGGTCATGGTGGTCGGACCGACAAAGCTCATGGACTCCACGCCAAACGGCCCGGGCAACGCCATGCCGATGCCGAGGACGCGGCCACCGGGCCGCAGTGCTGTCAATTCGAGTACCATGGCGCCGATCAGCTCGAAGGCGTGGTCGGGCGTTGCATTTGGGGCCTCGCGGTAGCTGCTCTCGATGACATCGCCGCTGAGGTTGATCAGCGCGGCATTGATGCCCAGCGGGGTGACGTGAATGCCGACGGCATAGCCGCCTTCCGGATTGATCCGCAGCGTTGCCGGGGGCAGGCCGCGCCCCTTGGGCTCTTCGCGCAGCGACAGCACGTAACCGTGCTCTTCCAGCTCGCGAACGATGGTCGACACCGTCTGCACGGTGAGCCCGACCCGCCTGGCAATGTCGCCGCGGGCGATCGGCCCGTGAAGGCGGATGGATTCGAGCACGATGCGCCGATTATACGGCCGCCCGAACTCCTGATTGGTTCCCCGCAGTGCCATGCCTTGCGCCCTCGAGAGAGGCCAGACTGGCACTGAAGATTTATTCAGTCAAATGGAATTCAAAAATAAATTTACAGCCCGCGCCTGGCGGATGGCCGCTCGACGGAATGGTCAATAGCGGATGGCACGGCGCTCCAGCAGAACCACGATTGCGAACATCGCGATCGACAAGGACGACGACAGCACGATCGCCGCATAGAGCCGGTCCGACTGATAGTTGAAGGTCGCCTGGATGATGAGCGCGCCGAGGCCCTTATCCGACCCGATCCACTCGCCGACAATGGCGCCGATCACGGCCGTGGCCGAAGCGATTCTCAGCGAGGAGAACAGCATCGGCAATGCTCTTGGCAGGCGCAGGCTCCAGAAGATCTCCCAGCGCGTAGCCGATAGCACCCGGAACAGTTCGTGCTCGTTGTCGCTGGCCGAGTCCAGCCCACGAATCATGTTGACCAGCGTCGGGAAGAAGCAGATCACCGCCGCGATCACGATCTTCGGCGTCATGCCGAGCCCGAAGATCAGGATGATGATCGGCGACAGCGCCAGGATGGGGATGGTGTTGAAGAACAGCACGATCGGAAAATAGGCGGCCTGCAGGATGCGGCTGTGCACGAACAGCACCGCCAGCAGCACACCGGCAAAATTGCCGATGACAAATCCCGCCAGCGCCTCGATCAGCGTCGGCCAGAGATTGCTGAGTAGCAAAGCAAGACTCTTCCGGAACACGCCTGATATGGCCGTCGGCGTCGGTACGATATAGGCCGGCACGCCGAGCCATGGCAGCAGGAACTGCCAGGCGAGCAGGATCGAGGCCGCGCCAAAAACGGGCAGGGCGACGGCCAGCGCCGATGGCAAGGGCGCCTGCCTCATGAGGCCTGTTCCAGCGCGCCGCGCAGTTCGGCCATCGCGGCAACGATCGCCGGATCCTCGCGCGAACAGCGGTTGCCTGCCTGCTTGAACGGCCGCATGTCGAGGTCTCTGGCCAGGCGGCCCGGATTGGCGGCGAGAACGATGACCCGTTCTCCGAGATAGGCGGCTTCGGCGATCGAATGAGTAACGAAAAGGATGGTCGCGCCGGTGCGCCGCCACAACGACAAAAGCTCGTCGTTGAGGCGGTCGCGGGTGATCTCGTCCAGCGCACCGAAGGGCTCGTCCATCAAAAGCAGCCTGGGTTGCCCGAGCAGTGACCGGGCGATCGCCACGCGCTGGCGCTGGCCGCCGGACAATTGGTGCGGCAGACGCTCACCGAACCCGGCAAGCCCCATCAGATCCAGCAGCTCGTCGGTTCGATCGTCTATTGTCCGGGTAAGCCGGCCTTGTCCGACATCGAGCGGCAGGCGGACGTTGTCGCGCACGGTGCGCCAGGGCAGCAGGGTCGAGTCCTGGAAGACGAAACCGACATCGCGCCGCGAACGGACAGCATGCGGTGTGTCGCCAAGCACGGTGATCGAGCCGCCGAGCGGATCGAGCAGGTCCGCGACTACGCGGAGCAGGGTCGACTTGCCGCATCCCGAAGGTCCAAGGATCGACAGGAAGGAGCCGGCCTCGACCGACAGGTCGAGACCGGAGAGCACTTTCACCACCGGCTGCCGGCCGCTATAGCCGACATCCAGCCTGCGGGCCTCGATCGCCTTCGCCATCAAGCGGCGGGCGCGTCGAGCTTGGGTCGGTCGGCGGCCGACAATTCGAGTATCTTGGTGGTGTAGACATCGGCTGCCGCGGGCCGGCCGTTCGGGTATTGGCCGACCTTGTCCAGCAGCGCCAGCTGCTCCTCGATCGAGGCGGGATCGAAGGTTCCCCATCCGTCCTTGGCGGTTGCACCGTCAAAGGAGAGTTTCAGCACCAGATTGATCGTCTTCTGCTCCCAGCCAAGGTCCATTTCCGGATAGGCTTCGACCATCTTCTTGACTGCTTCCTGCGGATTGGCGTGCACCCAGCCCCAGCCCTTGGCGACGGCGCCGATGAATTTCGCCAGCGTTTCCGCATCCTGTTCGATCGCGGTGTCGGTAGCGAAATAGACGTCGGCATAGGAGTTCAGCCCGAGGTCGCGCACCAGAAGATCGATCCTGTCGTCGCCGACGACGCTCAGCGCCTGGGTGTTGGTGATCCATCCGCCAATCGCGTCGACGTCGCCGCGCACCAGCGGCGCCTTGTCGAAGCCGACATTGACGACGGTGACCTCGGACGGATCAATGCCGTTCTTGGCCAGGATCTCATCGATGACGAAGCGCGCCGTCGGCTGGATGCCGATCTTTTTGCCCTTGAGGTCCGCCACGCCGCGGATCGGCTTGGCAGGCTTCGAGGTGAAGGCATAGGGACCGGTGCGGAAGCCACAGGCGATGATCTTCACCGGCACGCCGCTGGCGCGCGCCGCATAGAGCTGCGGCGTCTCGGAAAACTGGCCGAGTTGTGCTGCCCCCGAAATCACCGGCGGCACCGTTGCCGCATTGGGACCGCCCGGGCTGAATTCCACCTCGAGGCCCGCGTCCTTGAAATAGCCGTTGGCGACCGCGGCGATGTCGCCGATCTGTCCGTTGGACATCAGCCAATCATACTGGATGACGACCTTTCCGGCAGCCTTGGCGCCCGGCGTCAGCACGAGCTGCATTCCGGCCGAAGCTGCCGCGACGGCGGCGAAGCCGGCTTTCACGAAGCTGCGGCGGTTCATGTCGTAGTCTCTGTTCCCACTCATTTTTCGCTCCTGTTGCAAGACGTTCTCGTCTCTTCATTGCGCGCCGTTCCCGTGGCGCGGCGTCGTCTACGGCTGTTCGTCGTGATAGTCGCCGGGGCCGCCGTCGAGCCAGGCGTATAGTTCCCAAAGCGTGTCGTCGGGATCGGTGAAATATGCGCAGCGCGCGTTCCAGACATAATCCTCCGGCGGGCCGTAGAAGGGCACGCCCTTGGCTGCCAGTTCGCCATGGAGCCGGTCGATCTCGCCGGGCGCGTCTAGCCTGACCGCCACGCAGACCTTGTGCGCCTGGCGCGGCGACCTCAATTTGGAGACGCCGGTGTGCCGGTTGATGTGGTCGATCTCCCACGCCGCCAGTGTGACGCCTTTGCCATGGAAGTCGGCAAAGCCCTCGGCGCGACGCCGCAGGCGAAAGCCGAGTTTCTCGACATAAAATTCAACCGTCCGCTCGATATTTTCGACGAGCAGGCAGACGTCCGAAATCGCATATGCGCCTCCGACCGGCATGGCTACCTCCCTGTGCTGTGCGCGGCGCGCGATGCTGGCAGTTTGACGCCGACGCGGTCGGCGGCGCCGACGATGTGGGCGCGCATCGCCGCCTCGGCGGCCGTGGGATCGCCCGCGACCAGCGCCTCGTAGATGCGCACATGCTCCCCGACATTGACTTCGACCAGGTCGTGCAGCGGATTGGTGAGGCGCGCGTAGTGGATCGAGCGGCGGATCTGCTCGCAAACGAAGGAGATAAAGGTGTGGATGTAATTGTTGCCGGTCGCCCGTGCGATCTCGCGATGGAACAAAAGGTCGGCGTCGATGCTGCCTTCTTCCCAGCGCTCCTCGCCGCTCATCCGGTCTAGCGCCGCCTTGATTGCGTCGAGGTGCTCCTGCCCGCGCCGTTCGGCGGCGAGCGCAGCTGACTCGGCTTCCAGTATGCAACGCAGCTCGAACAGCCGCTCCATATTCCCGGTCGCTTTCAGCGCCTCGCCATCGATCCGGATCGAGGCGCGCTGCTCCGGCGCCAGCACGAAGGCGCCGACGCCTTGCCGGGCTTCGATCATGCCATCAGCCCTGAGTTGAGCGATCGCCTCGCGCACCACATTGCGACTGACGCCGAATTTTTCCGAGAGCTGCTGCTCGGTCGGCAGCCGCGTGCCCGGATTGAGCTCGCCGGATTCGATCTCGCGGCTGAGGAACGCGGCGACGCGATGCGGCAGCGCCTCGACCGTGCCGATAGCGGCCAGTCTTTGCTTCATGGAAAGGTCTCCGTCGATGGCAGAAGGCAGCCGGGATTCATCAATCCCTGAGGGTCGATCGTTGTTTTGAGCGCCGTGACGAGCCGGCGATGGGCAGGCGCCAGGCCGGCCCAGAAAGTGCGATGACGGGTGCGGCCGATGCCGTGCTCGGCGCTGATCGACCCGCCAAGCGCGCCGACGATCTGGTAGAGTCCGGCAGTGATCTCCGCGCCCTGGGCACGAGCTTCCCCCTCGGCGAGCCCAAGCGGTGGCAGGACGTTGAAATGGACGTTGCCGTCGCCGGCATGGCCATAGGCCTGCGGCAGCCAGCCTGGATGTTCCAGCGCCACGAATTGGCGGGCCTGATCGATGAGGGCAGGGATGTCCGATATCCTGACCGCAAGGTCGGTGCGCACATGGTAGCCGCGTCTTACCTGGCCCTCGACCAGCCCTTCGCGGATCGCCCAGAAGGCCCTGGCCTGTGCGACGCTTTCAGCAAGGACGGCCTCGGCAACCAGACCGCTCTCAATGGCTCCGGCCAGGAAATCGACCAGCATTGAGCGCAGATCGACCGTAGCACTTGCGGAGAGTTCGATCAGCACGTGGACGGGAGCTTCGACCGGCGAAACGATGTTGGCATCGATCAAGCGCGCGAGCGCGATGCACTCCGATCCAATGATCTCGAAGGCCGAAATCAGATCGGATGAGGCCCGGCGAGCCTGCCGGAACAGGGTGATGGCCGCTTCGAACGAAACGAGACCGAGATAAGCGGTCTCGACCCGGGCCGGTTTCGGAAACAGCTTGAGCTCGACGCCGGTGATGATGCCGAGCGTTCCTTCGCTGCCGATGAAGAGCTGCTTCAGGTCGTAGCCTCGATTGTCCTTGCGCAGGCCGGAAAAGCCGCTCCACAACTCGCCATCGGGCAGGACGACTTCGAGGCCGAGGATGATATCGCGCGCCATGCCATAGCGCAGCACGTTGGTGCCGCCGGCATTGCTGGCCGCATTGCCGCCGATCTGGCAGCTTCCCTGCGCGCCGAGCGCCAGCGGAAACAGGCAATCCTCTGCTTCTGCCGCATCCTTGATGTGCTGCAGGATGCAGCCGGCATCGGCCTGCAGGACGAAATTGTCGGCGTCGACGAGACGGATGCCGTTCAACCGCTCCAGACTGACGACCACCGCGCCACGGGTGTCGATGTCGATTGCACCCGCCACCAGCCCCGTGTTCCCGCCCTGTGGGATGATTCCGAGCCCGAGCGTGCCGCAGAGCCGCGCCACAGCCTGGACTTCGCTGACGGAAGCAGGCTTCAGCACCGCAAGGGCTCCGCCGCGATGATCCCCGGACCAGTCCAAAAGGTATTTCGCCATACTGGCAGCGTCGGCAGCCACGCCGCTTTGTCCGACAGCGCTCTCCAGAGCATTCAGAATTTCAGGCGGGATACCATAAACGGTCATTACAAGCCTGTTGGGCTAAGGCATAGGCTTATATATATCATCCTACAACTGCGCCCGAGTCAACGCTGTGAGGCAGAGGCCTCAAGGGCTGGAGCCGAATGTTCGCTGGGGAGAATAGAGCGAAGGGCGATCGCCCGAGGTGAGGCCGCCTTGGCCTGGCTGCGCCGGCCCGATGCCGCTCAATTGCTGGGTCGTCTGAGGAGCAGCCCGGCTCCTAGAGGTACCGCTCGACCTTCTTGCCAACGGTCAGAAACCGTAGCGGGTCGATTGCCTCGCCATTGTGGCGAACCTCGTAGTGCAGATGCGGGCCGGTCGAGCGACCGCTGTTGCCGGTCTTGCCGATGATGTCCCCGGCATCGAGCTTCTGGCCGACGGCGACGTCGATTTTGCTGAGATGTCCGTAACGCGTCACAAAACCGTTGCCGTGGTCGACCTCGACCATGCGGCCGTAGCCGCCGTTCCAGCCGGCCTTGACGACGACGCCGGCTGCCGTGACCTTGGCCGGCATGCCGACCGGCGCCCTGAAATCCATGCCGGAATGCAAGGCGGCCGTGCCGAGGATGGGGTCGGTGCGCACGCCGAACGGGCTGGTGACGCTATGGCCGGGGGCGGGGTTGGCGAGCGGCAGCCGGCGCGCCTCCTTTTTCAGATGATCCAGCGCGTCAAGCGCCTCGTCCAACTCCTTGACCTTGCTGTCGAAGACCAACGAACTGTCGAGCGGTATCAGCGGGCCGCCGACGTCGCTCTTTTCGAATTCGCTATCGACCGGCAGGCCGGCGGCCTCGAGCGCCTGCGAGATCGCGTCCGCGCTCTTGTAGGCACTGTCGGCAAGCGTCGCGATGCGGGTGAGTTGCTGGCTCTCGATGGTCTTCAGCGAGTTGTTGATCGAAACGAAGAGCTTGTCTGCCCGGTCGGCCGCGCTTTCGCTCGGCAGCGGATTGGCGCGGGTCGACCACAGCGAGAACGGCCTCGTGTCGTCGCTGGCAAGGGGGGCAGCAATGCTGGCGACGGAGTAGGCCATCGGCTGGGCGATGCTGCCGGTCGCGTCGGCGTGTTCGTCCGGCTTTGCCGTCGGCACGGGCGGCGTTCCGACCTCATTTTCGGCTCGTTCGAGGATCGGGCCGAGGCGGCCGTGACGCAGGCTGAGCTGGCTCTGCCGTTCCAGCAACTCGCTGACCTTGGTTTCCATCAGCTGCTGATCAAGAAGCTGGCGGCTGGTGATGCGGTCGACCTGGCCGCGCAATGCCGAGATGCGGTCTTCATAGGCCTGCTGCATGCGCGCCTGCCGCGCCGTCGTGGCGCCGATCAGGCCGTCGCGCAGCACCAGATAAGAGGTCGCCAGCAGGTAGCCAATGACGATCGCTGCCAGCGCCGAGCCGCAAAATGCGGCCAGCCACGGGCGTATGGTGAAATGCCTTATCTGGTCACCCCGGGCGATGATGACGGTGTGGGGCTCTTTGCGTCTGCCGAAGACCGCTGACTGACTGGCTACGTTCACGGGACCAAGCTTTCGTTACGACACCAACGACGAGCCTGATTACACATTATTAGGGTTAACAAAGTTTTGCCGGACCGAACGACGGGCAAAGGTATTCGCGCAAAACGGGCATCGAATTGTAGCGGCGTGCCGCAGCTCTCAAAGGGCGCGAACCGCCTCCAGCACCGCTTCGGCGTGGCCTTTGACGCGGACGTTACGCCAGATCCTGGCGATGCGTCCGTCCCGGCCGACCAGGAACGTCGCCCGCTCGACGCCCATATAAATGCGGCCGTAGAGCTTCTTTTCGACCCACAAATGGTAGGCCTCGATCACCTTGCGCTCTTCGTCGGCGACCAGGTCGATGCTCAGATCGTATTTCGCCTTGAACTTGTCGTGCTTCTTGACGCTGTCCGGCGACAGCCCGATGACGACAGCGCCGGCCTTTTCGAATTCCGGCTTCAACTGCGAAAAGCCGATCGCCTCGCTGGTGCAGCTTGTGGTGTCGTCCTGTGGGTAGAAATAGAGTACGATGGGTTTTCCCAGCAATGCGGCGAGGCTGAGTGAACCGCCGCCGTCGCGCGGAAGATCGAATTGCGGCGCAACATCGCCCACGTCGAGGTCAGCCATACCGATGCCCTTGTTTGAGGTTACGCGCCAGGCTGCATCGATATAATGTCGAGCGGGGATTCGTCCACGATCGAATTCGTTTCAACGGAAGATTGCGTGGATCAGGAGCTACCGCAGCACGAGAAGATCAGGTTCAGGCGTGACGAGATCACCGACCTGGGAACCTTTCCGTCCGCGTGCCGCGTCCCGCCGCTCGGCCAGGCGTCGATCGGTCGCGGCGTTCGTTTGATGGCGCGGCTGTTTGCCGGCCTCGTCGCCCTTGTGCTGCTGGCTGCGGCCGGTGTCTATGCGATCGGCGTGTCCGGTTTCGGCTCGGAGCGGCTTCGCGCGGAAGCCGAGACGGCAATCGAGAAATTGGCCGGCTTCGATGTCGACGTTGCCGTCGGGCCGGCCCGGCTGACGCTTGACGGGTCGAGCTTCATTGCGCTGCAGGTCAGCGACGTCAGCCTCAAGACCGCCGACGGCAAACCGATGGCCGATGCCGGCCGGGTCCGCTTCGGCATCCGGCTGATCCCGCTGCTTTCGGGCGAGGTGCGGCTGACCAGCGCCCGGATTTCCGACGCGCACATCGTCATGGCGGCGATGCCGTCCGGCGGCGACTGGACGGCCGGGCTGCGCAACCAGGATGGCCTCATCGATCCGGAAAAACTTTCCGCCGCCGTCTTCGCCAACGTCAACCGCGCGCTCGATGCGGTGCGCGAGGATTCGGTGCGCCAGATCGATCTGCGCAATGTCGAGCTGGCACTGCCCGAGACCGGATCGGTCAAGTCGGTCACCATCGCCGACGCCTCCGTGTCGCAGTCGGGACCGGGAAGCATGGAGTTTTCATCCGACGCGGATGTCGACGGCAGGGCGCTCACCATCGCCGCTTCCGCCACCCGCGATCCGGCGACGCGACGCATCGCCACGCTGGACGCCAGCATCCAGGCGGCGGACGCCGACACTGCGGCGGCAGGTGGCAAATTGGGCGCGATCGCCTTGAAGCTGGCGGGGTCGGAAGCGGCCGGCGACAACGGTTCGCGGCTGACCGCCGCCCTGTCGCTGACCGGATCGGTGCTCGACCTCGGTTCGCGCGGCCTGCTTCCGGCCGACGTCGATCTCGATGCAACGCTCGTCGCCGCCTCGAACAAGATCCAGGTCGACGGATTGCTGGTGAAGACCGGCCGCTCGACCTTCGATTTTGCCGGTTCGATCGGGCCCAAGCCGGCGACCGGCAGAGCGGGCGAGGAGCCATCCTATCGCTACGACCTGACCAGCGACGGTTCGACCTTGGCGCCGTCTGATTCGCCGGAACCGGCGCTCAGCTTCATTGCCCGTATTGCCGGCGTCTACCAGCCGACGAGCCAAAAGCTGGTCGCCGAGCAGATCGGCGTCCGGTCTGGACCGGGCAGCGAAGTGCTGGGCACGGCTTCGGTTTCATTCGTCGCCAACCAGGCGCCGGGCATTTCGGTGGCGCTCAATGTCCACGACATGCCGGTTTCGCACGTCAAGCAATTATGGCCGTGGTTTTCGGCGCGCAATGCCAGGCTGTGGGTGCTTAAGAACCTGTTCGGCGGCCGCGTCGTCGATGGCAGCCTGCAATTTCAGGTCGTACCCGGGAGGCTTGGCAACGGCGTGCCGCTTTCCGCCGATGAAGTATTCGGCCGTTTTCAGGTCGAAGGATCGCGCTTCGACACGGCCGGCCGTATTCCGCCGATCCGCGATGCCGTCGGCGTCGTCGGCTTCCACGGCAACGACGTCGACGTCGCGCTGTCCTCGGGCAGCGTCTATATGCCGAGCGGCCGTACCGTGGCGGCAAGCAACGGCACGCTCACCGTCAAGGCGGCGAACCATCCGCCGGTGATCGGCGCGCTCGACATCGATGTCGCCGGCGAGGCGCCGGCGATCGCCGAACTGGCATCCTATGACCCGATCAACGCCATGCGCCATGTCGGCCTGCTGCCGGACGACCTGTCCGGCACGGTGACCGGCCACGTCAAGGCCGATATTCCGCTGCAGTCCGGCGTCGACTCCTCCAAACTCGATTGGCTGGTGGCGCTCGACTACAAGGACCTGTCGCTGGCCAAGCCGTTCGAGGGCCAGACGGTCAGCCATGCCGACGGCTCGATCACCGTCGCACCCGACCGGGCGGTGATCTCGGCCAAGGCGCTGCTCAACGGCATTCCGGCCGAGCTCGACCTGATCGAGCCGCTCAGGGATGGCGGCCCGCCGCGCAGTCGTAAAGTAGCGCTGGTGCTCGACGACAAGACCCGCGCCACCGCCATGCCTGGCCTGTCGACGCTGCTTTCCGGAACCATCAAGGTGGCGATGGACAAGAGCGGCACCGGCAACCAGAACGTGTCGGCCGACCTGACCAATGCCAGGCTGGACATTCCCTGGGCCGGCTGGAGCAAGGGCCCCGGCATCCCCGCCAAGGTCACCTTCGCCATGGCGAAGACCGGCGACACCACGACGCTGTCCAATTTCGAACTCGACGGCAAGACCTTCTCCATCGACGGCAGCGCGGTGCTGGTCAACGGCGCCTTGTCCTCGGCCCGGTTCAGCAAGGTCACGTTGAACAGGGGCGACGACGTCGCCGTCTCGGTGAAGCGGTCGGGCAAGGCCTATGCGGTCGAGGTTAGCGGCAGCGCGCTGGACGCACGCTCGCTGATCAAGCAATTCACGTCCGACGTCGACACCGCCACCAAGACCACCGGCGTCGATACGATCTCGGTCAGCGCCGACGTCAGTTCCCTGACCGGCTTCCATGACGAGGTGCTATCGAATCTGAAGCTCGACTACAGCGCCGCCGGCTCCAGGGTGAACGGGCTCAAGGTGAGCGCCACGGCAGATTCGGGAGCCGCGATCACCATCAGCAATACGACCGGCGGCGGCCTGCGCGCGCTCAACATGAAGTCGGCCGATGCCGGTGCCATACTGCGCTTCCTTAACATCTACGAGCACATGGAAGGCGGCTCGATCACGCTGGCACTCACCGGGGCCGGCGACGGGCCGATGAAAGGCCAGGTCGACGCCAAGAACTTCTTTATCGTCAACGAGCCGAAGCTCGCCTCGATCGTGTCGACGACGCCGGCTGGCGACAGCCGTAGCCTCAACGAGGCGGTCAAAGGCAATCTCGACACGTCGAGGGTGAAGTTCGAGCGCGGTTTCAGCGAAATCGAGAAGGGCAGCGGCTATCTGAAGCTGCGCAACGGCGTGCTGCGCGGCTCGCGCATCGGCACCACCTTCCAGGGCACGCTCTACGACCAGAACAACAATATGGACATCACCGGCACGTTCATGCCGGCCTACGGCGTAAACCGCATCTTCGGCGAACTGCCGCTGATCGGCGCGCTGCTCGGCAACGGCCGCGACCGCGGCCTGATCGGCGTCACCTACAGGCTCAAGGGCAACGCCAACAAGCCCAACCTGGAGGTCAATCCGCTATCGGTGATCGCGCCCGGGATATTCCGGTCGATCTTCGAGTATCGTTGAGGCGGCCAGGGTAGGCGGGTGAACAACCACGCTCTGTAGCGATCCTTCGTGCCCCCCTCTGTCCTGCCGGCGTCAACGGCAGCGTAGCGTCAGACCGGCCGCACCAGAACGTGTTTCTTCTTGCCGAGGGACAGCTTTGCCACGTTTTCCGGGCCAAGATCCTGCAGCGTCACCATCCTGCGATCGTCGGCTACGAGCTGGTCGTTGAGGCGCACGGCGCCGCCCTGGATATGCCGCCTTGCCTCGCCGTTGGACGCAGCCAGCCCGGCGGTCACGAACAGCGACAATATGCCGACGCCGACTTCAAGATCCGCCCTGCTCACCTCGACAGTCGGCAGTGTTTCGGCGAGCGCGCCTTCTTCGAACGTCTTGCGCGCCGTTTCGCTGGCCTCCTCCGCCGCCTCGCGGCCATGCAGCATGGCGGTGATTTCGGTGGCGAGGATCTTCTTGGCCTCGTTGATCTCCGAGCCGCCGAGCCGTTCGAGGCGCGCGACCTCGGCGAGCGGCAAGGTCGTGTAGAGCTTCAGGAAACGGCCGACATCGGCATCCTCGGTATTGCGCCAATATTGCCAGAACTCGTACGGGCTCAACATCTCCGCATCGAGCCAGACCGCGCCCGAGGCCGACTTGCCCATCTTGGCGCCGGACGAAGTGGTGAGCAGCGGCGTCGTCAGCGCATAAAGCTGCGCGCCTTCCATGCGGTGGCCGAGATCGATGCCGTTGACGATGTTGCCCCACTGGTCGGAGCCGCCCATCTGCAGCCGGCAGCCGAGGCGCTTGTAGAGCTCCACGAAGTCGTAGGCCTGCAAGATCATGTAGTTGAATTCGAGGAACGACAGCGACTGCTCGCGGTCCAGCCGGAGCTTGACCGAATCGAAGGCCAGCATGCGGTTGACCGAAAAATGCCTGCCGACATCGCGCAGGAAATTGACGTAGTTGATATCCATCAGCCAGTCGGCATTGTTGATCATGACGGCGTCGTTGGGGCCGCTGCCGAATTTGAGGTAGGGAATGAAGTTGCGGCGGATGCCGGCCAGATTGTTCTCGATGTCCTGCGGCGTCAAAAGCTTGCGCGCCTCGTCCTTGAACGACGGATCGCCGATCATCGAGGTGCCGCCGCCCATCAGCGCGATCGGCCGGTGGCCGGTCTGCTGCAACCAGTAAAGCATCATGATCTGGATCAGCGACCCGGCATGCAGGCTCCTGGCGGTCGCGTCGAAGCCGATATAGGCGCTCACCGTTTCCGTGGCGAAAAGCTGGTCGAGGGCGGCATCGTCCGAGGTCTGGTGGATGAAACCGCGCTCGCTCATCGTGCGCAGGAAATCGGATTTGAAGGCGGACATTTTTCTTTCCTGAAAGGCTTCCGGCCGAACGTGGCTCGGCTATGCATGAAGGCGGGCGTTTAGCACTCAAGCGCGATCAGCAAAAGTGGAATCCGCCCTCTTCCCTTCTCCCCTTGTGGGCCTGTTGCGTAATTCGCTGATTGTGATTCTCTGAGGTGGACGGTCTGAGGGAATCGCGATGGCAGTGA